>JBKJKJ010000223.1:0-14050 GCA_046597455.1 Burkholderiales bacterium | reverse complement strand
CTTCGACGCCCTGGTGCGCGTCGACGAGCGCGGGCGCGTGGTCCCGGGCCTCGCTGCGTCGTGGACCACGCCCGATCCTCTGACCTGGGAAATCAAGCTGAGGCCGGGCGTGAAATTCCACGACGGCTCGGAATTGACCGCCGAAGACGTGGTGTATTCCCTCGAACGCCCGCTCACGATCAAGGGCAGCCCCGGCGGTTTTGCGACCTACGTGCGCCCGATCACGACCAAACAGATCGTGGACCGGCACACGCTGCGGCTGAAGACCGCGACGCCGTACGGCCCGTTGCTACAGGATCTCGCCCTGGTGCTCATCGTGTCTCGACGCGCCGCGGCAAACGCGAGCGCCGAAGACTTCGACAGCGGTAAGGCAGCAGTCGGCACCGGCCCGTTCAAGCTCGTGAGGTTCGCCCGCGGCGACCGCGTCGAGCTCGCGAGGCACGACGCGTACTGGGCCGGCCGCCCCGAATGGGACTCGGTGTCGCTGCGCATCATGCCCAACGATCCGGTGCGCACCGCGGCGTTGCTATCCGGGGATCTCGACGTAATCGAAAACGTCCCGACGCCGGATCTCGCACGGCTGCGCAGCAGCCCGGCCCACCGCCTCGCGCAGACGGTGTCGTGGCGCACCATACTGCTTCACCTGGACCAGCACCGGACCTCGCCGCCCGGCGTGACCGACAAAGCCGGCAGGCCGCTCGCCGGCAATCCGTTCAGGGATCTGCGCGTGCGTCAGGCGCTGTCCAAAGCGATCAACCGGCAGGCGATCGCGCAACGCATCATGGAAGGGCTCGCGCTGCCGGCGGGCAACGTCGTGCCGCCGAGCGTGATCGGCCACGATCCCGCGGTAAAAGCGGAAGGTTACGATCCGGAAGGCGCGAAGAAGCTGCTGGCCGCCGCGGGCTACCCCGACGGCTTTACCATCACGCTCGCCGCCCCCAACAATCGCTACATCAACGACGAGCAGGTGGCGCAGGCCGCCGCGCAGATGTTCGCACGCATCGGCGTGGCGACCAAAGTCGAAGCGATCCCGCTCAGCATCTATCTCGCCAAAGCACGCGCACAGGAGTTCGGCGTGGCCATGCTCGGCTGGGGATCGCTTGCCGCGGACCTCGCGCTGCGCTCGCTCGCGGCAACGCCCGATCCGGAGAAAGGCTATGGCGCGTGGAACTGGGCAGGCTATTCCAGCCGTGAGCTCGACCGGCTGATCGCACAGTCCCTCGCGACCGTGGAGCCCTCACAACGCGAAACCGCGGCCCGCGCAGCAAGCGCCTATGCTGCGCGGGAAATCGTATTCATTCCCCTGCACTATCAGATCGTGACGTGGGCCATGCGGCGAAATCTCGATTACACCGCGCGCACCGACGAATTCACTTTCGCGCACTATTTCAGACCCGCGAAATGAGCGGGGAGACGACAAAGAAGAGCGGAGAAAAGTCGCCCGCGCGACGGCAGGTGTTCATTGCCTTTTACCGCTCTGCGCTTTCCTCGCTGCGCCATTAAGCGATGCTGGCTTACATCCTGCGCCGGCTCGCCCAGAGCGCACTCGTGCTGCTCGTCATGTCGGCGCTCGTATTCGTCGGCGTCTACGCCATTGGCAACCCGATCGACATCCTCATCAACCCGCAGGCGGACCAGGCCGAGATTGCCCGTGCGACCGCGGCGCTCGGGCTCGACCAGCCGCTCGCCGTGCAGTACTGGAATTTCCTGAAGAACGCCGTGGGCGGCGAGCTCGGGCGCTCGTTCACGTCGAACGTGCCGGCGGTGGATCTCATCCTGCAGCGCATGCCGGCCACCGTCGAGCTCGCGCTGAGCGCGACCGTCCTCGCGATCGCGCTCGGGCTCCCGCTCGGCCTGTGGGCCGGGCTGCATCCCGACGCGCCGTCATCCAAAGCCATCATGGCCGGATCGATCGTCGGCTTCAGCCTGCCCACATTCTGGGTCGGCCTCATGCTCATCATGGTGTTCTCGATCTGGCTGGGATGGCTGCCACCCACCGGACGCGGACAGACGGTCAACGTGCTCGGTGTCGAGTTGAGCCTGTTCACCTGGGACGGACTGCGCCACCTTTTCATGCCCGCCTTGAATCTCGCCTTGTTCAAGCTTGCGCTGCTGATCCGGCTCACGCGCGCCGGCACGCGCGAAGCGATGGTGCAGGATTATGTGCGGTTCGCTCGGGCCAAAGGCGTGCCCGAGGCGCGCGTCGTGCGCATCCACGTGCTGAAGAACATCATGATTCCGATCGTGACGGTCGTGGGCCTCGAATTCGGATCGGTCATCGCTTTCGCCATCGTGACCGAGACGATTTTCGCGTGGCCCGGCATGGGCAAGCTGCTGATCGACTCGATCAACGTGCTCGACCGGCCGGTCATCGTCGCCTATCTGCTCGTCATCGTCGTCATCTTCGTCTTCATCAATCTCGTCGTCGACCTGCTGTATACCGCCCTCGACCCGAGAGTGCGATTGAGCGGCGCACGCGCTTGAACACGCCCGCCACCGCAGCCCCGTCGCGCGAGCTCGTCGCGAACTTCATGCGCAGCCGCATTGCGCTGCTCGCGCTGATCGCACTTGGCGTGATCGTTCTGGCAGCCCTGTTCGCCCCGCTGATCTCCCCCCAGAATCCCTACAATCTCGCGGAGCTCGACATCCTCGATTCCAAGCTCGCGCCGGGCACCACGGGAATGGAAGGCAAGACGTATTGGCTGGGCACCGACGAGCAGGGCCGCGACATGCTCTCGGCGATCCTCTATGGGCTGCGCATCAGCCTTGGCGTGGGCGTCGCCTCCACGCTGATCGCGCTGGCGCTCGGTCTGGCGATCGGCCTCGCGGCAGGCTATGCGGGCGGGTGGATCGACGCGGTGATCATGCGCATCGTCGATCTGCAGCTTTCCTTTCCGGCAATCCTCGTCGCGCTGGTGCTCCTCGCAATAGTGGGCCAAGGCGTCGACAAGATCGTCATCGCATTAGTCACCGTGCAGTGGGCTTATTACGCGCGAACCGTGCGCGGCACCGCACTGGTGGAGAAGCGCAAGGAATACGTCGACGCCGCCGTGTGCATGGCCTACAGCCGGTGGCGCATCCTTTTCCGGCACATCCTGCCCAACTGTCTGCCGCCGCTGATCGTCGTCGCCACGGTTCAGATCGCGCACGCCATTGCGCTCGAGGCGACGCTGTCTTTCCTGGGGCTCGGGATGCCGATCACCTCGCCGTCGCTCGGTCTGCTCATCGCCAACGGCTACGCGCACCTGCTTTCAGGCCGTTACTGGATGAGCTTTTTTCCCGGCATGGCGCTGCTGGTGACGATCGTGACCATCAATCTCGTCGGCGATCACCTGCGCGACGTGCTCAATCCGCGCCTGCATTGAGGGCCGGACGAACCGGTGCATAGTGGTGTTCGTGAGCAAATGAAAAGGCTGCCGAAGCAGCCTTTTCTTAACTAACCCAGGGCCAGCGGCCTGGGCGCCGCGCTGCACCTGCGCCTCGTCAGTCGGCGTAAATACCCGCTTTCTTGATGATCGGCGTCCAGCGTGTGGTTTCCGACTTCAGGTGATTGCGTAATCCGTCGGGGGTTGCTTTATCGAGCGAAACGGGCGTCGCGCCGAGCTTGTTCATCGATTCCTTGAACGAAGCCTGCTGAATCGCCGATTTGAGCGCGGCATTCAGCTTGTCGAGCACGGGCTTGGGCGTGCCTTTCGGCGCATACAGGCCCTGCCAGACCACGACCTCGAAATTCTTCAGTCCCTGCTCCTGCAAAGTCGGAATGTCGGAAAGCGACGGCACCCTCTTGGCGGAAGTGACGCCATACACTTTCACCGACTTCGACTGAATATGCCCGGTAGTGTTGGTCGTCTGGTCGCACATGAAATCGATCTGACCACCCAGCAGGTCGGTCATCGCAGGGCCGGTGCCCTTGTAGGCTACCGTCTGCACGTCCGTTTCGAGCGCGCTCATCAACAAGAGGCCGCACAGATGCGACGCGGCGCCGAGGCCGGCATTGCCGTACGTCATCTTGTCCTTGTTCTGCTTCAGATACGCCACGAACTCCTGAAAATTGTTGGGGGGGAGGGTTTTCTTGGCGAGCAGCGTCATCGGCACGTCGGCGACCTGACCGATGTATTCGAAATCGGTCAGCGGGTTGTACGGCAGCGTGCGATACAGCGCCGGCGCAGTCGACATGCCGATGTGGTGGAGCAGGATCATGTAACCGTCAGGCTTCGCTTTGGCAACCTTGTTGGCCCCCACCGTACCCCCGGCACCGACCGTGTTGTCGATAATCACCTGGCGTTTGAGCTCCTTGCTCATGCCCTCGGCGAGGGTGCGCCCCACGATGTCGGTGGGACCGCCAGCGGCAAAGGGAACCACCATGACGACCGGCTTGGTCGGGTAGTCCTGGGCTGCGGCTGCGGTGGCGGCTGCAGCGAATGCGAGAGCAAAGAAACTTTTCATCTTGATCGATGCCATAACGACCTCCTCAGTGACCATCGGCGGCGGTGTCGCCGTCTTCCCGACAGGAAATGCTTAAGAAGCAAAGAGCTAGCCCCTATTATATGCTATACTTGCCGGCTTTTTGCCCGCCAGGACCTTTATGACCCGTGCTCTCCGCAACATCGCGATCATCGCCCACGTCGACCATGGAAAAACCACCCTGGTCGATAAACTGCTGCGCCAGTCCGGCACTTTCGCGGCGCATCAGCACATCGTGGAACGGGTCATGGACTCGAACGATCTCGAGAAAGAGCGCGGGATCACGATTCTCGCGAAGAATTGCGCGGTCACGTATGAAGGCACGCACATCAATATCGTGGACACGCCCGGCCACGCCGATTTCGGCGGTGAAGTCGAGCGCGTGCTGTCGATGGTGGACAGCGTGCTCCTGCTGGTGGACGCGGTCGAAGGCCCGATGCCGCAGACGCGCTTTGTCACCCGCAAGGCGCTCGCGCTGGGGCTCAAACCCATCGTCGTCGTGAACAAGGTCGACCGCCCGGGGGCCCGTCCGGACTGGGTGGTGAACCACACGTTCGATCTTTTCGACAAGCTCGGCGCTACTGAAGCGCAACTCGACTTTCCGGTCATTTATGCCTCCGCGCTCGAAGGCTGGGCGACCGACGATCTGAACACGAAAAGCGACAATTTGAAGCCGCTGTTCGATGCGATTCTCAAAAACGTGCCGGTTCGCGACGACGATCCCGACGGGCCGCTGCAACTGCAGATTTCCTCGCTCGACTATTCGAGTTATGTCGGCCGGATCGGCGTCGGACGGATAAACCGCGGACGCATACGCCCCGGGCAACTCGTCACCGTACTGAACGGCGACAAAGTGCCGGTCAGCGCCAAGGTCAATCAGGTGCTGACGTTCGAGGGTCTCGAGCGCGTCGTCACCGAAGAAGCACAGGCCGGCGACATCGTGCTGATCAACGGCATCGACGAAGTCGGGATCGGCGTCACGATCACCGATCCGGACCACCAGGACGCCCTGCCGCTGCTCAAGGTCGACGAGCCGACGCTGACGATGAATTTCCAGGTCAACACGTCGCCGCTCGCCGGACGCGAAGGCAAGTTCGTCACCAGCCGCCAGTTACGCGAGCGCCTGCAGCGCGAAATCATGAGCAACGTCGCGCTGAAAGTGACCGATACGGCCGACGCCGACATATTCGAAGTGTCAGGCCGGGGCGAGCTGCATCTGACGATTCTGCTCGAGAACATGCGCCGCGAAGGTTACGAGCTCGCGGTGTCGCGTCCGCGCGTCGTGATCCGTGAAGTGAACGGGCAGAAGCAGGAACCCTACGAGATGCTGACCGTCGATGTGGAGGAAACCAACCAGGGCGCAGTGATGGAAGCGCTGGGCGCGCGCCGCGGCGACCTGCTCGACATGCAGTCCGACAGCAAAGGCCGCGTACGCCTCGATTACCGCATTCCTGCACGTGGACTGATCGGATTCCAGTCGGACTTCATGACCCTGACACGCGGAACCGGCCTCATCAGCCACGTCTTCGACGATTATGGCCCTGTGAAACCCGACATGGCCGAGCGGCGCAACGGCGTGCTGATTTCGGGCGAGGCCGGCGAAGCGGTTGCTTACGCCTTGTGGAAGCTGCAGGAACGCGGCCGGATGTTCGCGAGCCCCGGCGATCCGCTGTACGAAGGCATGATCATCGGCATCCACAGCCGGGATAACGACCTCGTCGTAAACCCGATCAAAGGCAAGCAGCTCACCAACGTGCGCGCCTCCGGAACGGACGAAGCGGTGCGCCTCGTGCCGCCGGTTCAGGTCACACTCGAATCGGCGATCGAGTTCATCGCTGACGACGAGTTGGTGGAAATCACGCCCAAGTCGATCCGTATCCGCAAGCGCCACCTGAAAGAGCACGACCGCAAACGCGCTTCGCGCGAAGCCGCCTGACGGCGGAGTCGCACGCGTCAGGTTGAACGACGGGGGAAACCGAAGGTTGCCGCACGGCGTGCGGCCCGGTCAACGAACGGAGGGGAACCCAAGGTTCCCCTCCGTAACCTCCCTTCCTTCGGTTATCTACCGATAACCGTTCGACGATCAGGGCTTGACGGCGGTTGCAGCGGCTGAGCGGACCCCGTTCACCGGTTTATCGTTCACGCATTCCACCACGTGCCACATGCCGAGCGGCTTGACCTTCTCGTCGCGTTCCTTGATGAGGGGCCAGCCATCGATCACTTCGTCGACCGAGAGGTCGGTGCGAAAACCGATCTTCACGCAGATCGGGGAGATCGCCTTCTCCACCGCCGCGATGATCGGCGAGTCCTGGGTGAAGTGATTGAGCATCACGAGCCGTGCGCCGGGTCGGGAGACCCGTATCATTTCGCTCATGAGCTTGCGATAGTCCGGAACCGCGGTGACGACATATGCAGCGATGACGAGATCGAATGAATCATCGTCGAAAGTCATTTCGCCGGCGTCCATTCTCTCGAGCCTGACGTTCGAGAGGTTCTGCTCGCGCACGCGGTCCGCGGCTTTGGCCAGCATCGCTGCGGAGAGGTCGATCGCCGTCACATCGCAGTGGGCGGGATACATCGGAAGGCACAACCCGGTTCCAACCCCGACCTCGAGCACACGCTCGCCGGCGTCGATCTTCAGGTTGCGTACCACAGCTTCCCGGGATTCCTGGAAAACCCGGCCGAATACGCGATCGTACACGCCAGCGTAGTTTGAATAGACGCGCTCTAAGTGGTCACGATCGATCGCCATGCGTGCCATTCCGTTATATTTTTTCGAGGCTCAGGGTAGCAGAACCCTGCGCGCCTAGTAAGCGGGACGCGAACGTCCCATGGATCAGAGCGCCTGACGGCCGCCTCCTCCTTGCGACCGCTGCATGATGGGCCCTTACGCCGTACGACGCCGGCGCCAGACAGCGTCTAATGGCCTGTATCAGTGAAGTCGAGAGTAACGTTCGCAACGGTCGCCCGCTCGGGAGCGGGCCCGTCGCTCACCGGTAAGTTACTACCGGTTCTAACGTTACGCTCCACTAGCGCTTGCTGCCGAGCAGGGTTCCGCGGCAGCGGCGCGTTCCGCAGAAACACGCGTGCGCGCGCTTCACCGCAGGCGTATGACGTTCCTCGAGAATGAGGTTGTAGTCATACGTGAGCTCGGCACCCGCGGCGACACTCTTGATCGTCGAGATGAAGATTCGGCCTTCTTCCTCGTCCGCTTCGCAGTTCGGCGAGCACGAGTGGTTGATGAAGCGCGCGGAGTTGCCCCACTTCGTCGCATCGATCACGACTTTGTCGTCAACCGCAAACAACATCGTATGCGGGGAAAACTCGTGCTCTGCAGCGTATCGTCGATCCGCTTCCTTGTGGGTGATGCGCTCGCCGAGGTACTCCATCACGCGAATCCCCTTCGGGATATCGATCAGTGCGAATACGCCCTTGCCGTGGATGCCTGAACGGCGAACGATAATGCGTCGCCCGGGTTTTTCACTAGTGCTTGCCATGTGTCTCTTGATTGACTGAGGAAAGAGGCGCCAGCAACCGGAATCGGAGCGGCGTGCCGTGGGGTCCCGATCACGGCGTCCTCGGAACCCGCATTGTAACCTTCGGCGCAAGAAAATCGAAGTCGCAACCACGGTCGGCCTGCTGAACGGTGTCGAGAAAAAGCTTGCGATATCCGCGGCCATCGGCTTCGCTGCGAACCGGCGCCTGCCATTGCTTGCGCCGGGCCGCCAGCTCGGTGTCGTCGACGAGCAGCTCGAGACGCCGCTGCGGCACATCGAGACGTATGGAGTCACCATTGCGCACGAGCGCGAGCACCCCACCGACTGCCGACTCGGGCGTGACATGCAGCACGATGGCGCCGAACGCCGTGCCGCTCATGCGCGCGTCCGATATACGCACCATGTCTTTCACACCCTGCTGCGCGAGCTTGCGCGGAATGGGTATGTAGCCTGCCTCGGGCATCCCCGGCGCACCTTTGGGGCCTGCGTTCTTCAGCACAAGCACGTCGTCGGCGGTGACATCGAGCGCCGGATCGTCGATGCGCGCCGCAAGGTCTTCGAGCGACTCGAACACCACTGCACGCCCGGTATGGGTCATCAGCTTCGCAGTGGCCGCAGCCTGCTTGATGATCGCGCCTTCGGGTGCGAGATTCCCACGCAATACCGCAATGCCCCCGTTGCCGAAGATCGGATTGCTCCGCGGGCGCACCACGTCCTGGCTCTCGGGCACGCTGGTCGCCTCGAGGTTCTGCATCAGGGTCTTGCCGGTGATGGTGAGCGCGTCACCTCGCAGCAACGGTTTGAGCTCGTTGAGGATGGTGGCGAGCCCTCCTGCCTCATAAAGGTGCTCCATGTAATGCTGCCCGGTGGGCTTCAGATCCACGAGCACGGGCGTCTCCTGCCCCATGCGGTCGAACGCGTCGAGGTCGAGCTCGAATCCGAGTCGACCCGCGATGGCTGCGAAGTGGACGATCGCGTTGGTGGAGCCCCCGACCGCCAGCAGCACGCGCAGCGCATTTTCGAAAGCATCGGGCGTCATGATGCGGTCGGGCGTGAGGCGCTCCCTGGCGATCGCCACGGCCCGCGCGCCCGTCGCCTCGGCATTGCGCAGTCGCTCGGCCATCACAGCGGGTATCGCGGCGCCTCCGGGCAGCATCATGCCGAGCGCTTCCGAGCACAACGCCATGGTGCTCGCCGTGCCCATCACCATGCAGGTGCCGGCGGTCGGTGCGAGCTTGGCGTTGACGTCGTTGATTTCGCGCTCGTCGATCTCCCCGGCGCGAAAACGCCCCCAGAACCGGCGGCAGTCGGTGCACGCCCCGAGGCGCTCGCCCTTGTGGTTGCCGGTGAGCATCGGCCCCGTCACCATGAGGATGGCCGGCACGTTGGCGCTCGCCGCCCCCATCAGCAGTGCAGGGACGGTCTTGTCGCATCCGCCGATCAGGACTGCGGAATCGATCGGTTGCGCACGGATCATTTCCTCGGCATCCATTGCCATGAGGTTGCGCAGATACATGCTGGTCGGATAGGCGAACGATTCGTGCAGCGTGATCGTCGGAAATTCGACCGGCAGCCCGCCGGCAAGCATCACACCCCGCTTTACGGCTTCGATGAGCTCAGGCACGGTGCGATGGCACGCGTTGAAACCGCTGAAGGTATTGGTGATGCCGATGATGGGGCGCTCGAGCGCCTCGTCGGTGTAGCCCATCGCCTTGATGAAAGCGCGGCGCAGGAAAAGTGAGAACTCTTCGTCGCCATAAGCGGTGAGATTGCGGCGCATGCCGCTTTTGATGGTTGCCATGGGAATCTGCCGGGAAGGATTAAGCCGTGCACGATAACGCGGCGCCCCTTTTAAAACAATACATCTGTCGGCAACCCACCTGTCGCGCGTTAGAATCGACTCAGCGCAGTCTGGGTTCCACCCCGCCGGCGATAACGCGTGGCCTGTTTTCGCGTGAGGCTGCCTTATAAGCGCGGATCGTGTTGAGTGTTGCTGCACAAGCGTGAGGAGAATGGACATCATGAGTGAGAAAACCACTCTGGGAAGGCTTCCCCGGGAAGCCATACGCCTGCTGGACGTCCCGCGCTTGCCGAAGACGATCATCGAAGGCTACGCGGCCCTCGTCGACCTGACGGGCACGATATCGGACGCCATGGACGAGCTGGGCATCGTCGGCGTCATCCCGGCGTGCGCGCTGCCGCCGGTCAACGTCGACACCCGCATCGTCGGCCCGGCGCTCACCGTGCGCAACATCCAGCGCACCGCGCAGATACACCGGGCAGCATTGGACAAGAGCAACACGCAAGGAGAGAGCGAAGCACACAATCTCGCGGAGCCGGGGGACGTGCTGGTGATCGAGGGCGTCATGGGCTGCTCCAATATGGGGGGCCAGTCAGCCACCATCGCGAGGCGCCAGGGTTTCGTCGGTGCAATCGTGGACGGAACCGTGCGCGACCCGGAACAATACCGCGGGATGGGCTGGCCGGTATGGTGCCGGGGCTTCACCCCGATCACCGGCAAGTACCGCATGCAAACCGTAGAAGTCAACGGCACGGTGCAGGTCTGCGGGGTGCAGGTGAGCCCAGGGGATCTCATCTGTGCGGATGAAGCCGGCGTGTGCGTGGTCCCGCATGCGCAGGCCGCGGCACTGCTCGAAGCCGCCCGCAAGATCGACGCCGGCGATACCAGGCGCAAGAAAGACATCGACGCAGGCGCGTCTGTCGCCGACCTCATGCAGAAAAAATATAAAGCGTAGCGGCGACAAACAGACCCAACGCTGCGCCCGAAGGAGCGGAGTAGATAATTCGTAGCGCCGCAAGGCGCCTGAGCACGCACTTGCGCCCGAAGGAGCGGAGTAGACCTTTATGAAACCCACCAATCTCATCTTCATCATGTCGGACGAGCACAACAAGCGGGTGCTCGGAAGCTACGGCCATTCAATGATCAAGACGCCGCACCTCGACGGGCTCGCCGCCCGAGGCACCCGGTTTACCAACGCTTATACCAACTGCCCGATCTGCGTGCCGGCGCGGGCGAGCTTCGCGACGGGGCAGTACGTCCATCGGCACCGCTGCTGGGACAACGCCCTCGCCTACGATGGCGGAATGCCGTCATGGGGCCACCGCCTCATGGCGCAGGGCCATCATGTGACTTCGATCGGCAAGCTGCACTATGTTCAGTCGGACCCCAGGCGCAACGGCTTCGACGAAGAGATCCTGCCACTGCACATCGTTCAGGGCGTGGGCGACCTTCTCGGTCTCATACGCGACGAGCTGCCGCGCCGCCCGGGCTCCGCGAACCTGGGTCCTGAAGCCGGAAAAGGCGAATCGGAGTACACGCACTATGACCGCGCCATCGCCGACGAGACTGCGAAATGGCTGACGAACGAAGCGCCGAAGCATCGTGAGAAACCGTGGGCGCTGTACGTGGGTTTCGTGTCGCCGCATTTTCCCCTGATCGCGCCGCCGGAGTTCTACGACCTCTACCCGGAGGACCAGGTGCCGTGGCCGGACATGTATTCGGATGGCGAGCGCCCGCGCCACCCTTTCATCGATGCCATGCGCAAGTGTCTCTGTTACGACGAAGCTTTCGACGAGCCGATGGTGCGACGCGCGATCTCGGCCTACATGGGACTCGTGTCATTCCTCGACAGCAACGTGGGCAAGATACTCGGCGCACTGGAAGCCGCCGGTCTCGCTGACACGACACGCGTCGTGTACACCACCGACCACGGCGACAACCTCGGCACGCGCGGCATGTGGGGCAAGTCGACGATGTATGAAGAGTCCGCAGGCATTCCGCTCATCCTCGCCGGCCCCGACGTACCTCAGGCGAACGTCTGCGATACGCCGGTCACGCTCGTCGACGGCTTCCCCACTTTCGTGCATGCGCTGGGCGCACGGCACGACGAGCGGGACTCGGGACTGCCGGGGCACTCGCTGCTCGACATCGCTCAGGGTTACGTTCCGAAGCGCACGATCCTCTCCGAATATCACGCCGCCGGCGCGTCGACCGGTTCGTACATGATCCGCAACGGCAAGTACAAGTACATGCATTACGTCGGGTTGCCGCCGATGCTGTTCGACCTCGAGGCGGACCCCCTCGAACGCGACGATCTTGGGCGCAACCCCCAGTTCGCCACCGTAGCAGCCGAGTGCGAAGCGCGGTTGCGCACAGTCGTCGATCCCGAAGCGGCCGACCGACAGGCTCGGGCGGACCAGGCGCAGAGAATCGAAAAATTCGGCGGCAAGGAAGCGATCCTCAAGCGCGGCACCTTCAGGTATTCACCGCCGCCGGGGACCAAGGCGTCTTATTATTAGCTTCCGCCAGACAGGATTCGCAATCGATTCCACGGCGGAGCGCATACGCGTCTGGCCGGTCGGTCTCACACCGGCTTGCGTCGGCGCGTGAACATCGAATTTTCTCCTGACGCCGCCTGAGCAATGGCCCCTCTGCGCCTCAATATCATCACCTACAATATCTGGAACACCGAGCGCTGGGCTTTCCGCTCACCCGCGCTGCGCCGGTTCCTCGCGCTTTTCAACCCCGACATCCTGTGCGTGCAGGAACTGCGGCCCAAGTCGCGTTCATTCATCGACTCGGTGCTGGGGGAGCACGAGCGCGTGCGCGACCGTTTTGCAGGGTGGAGCCGGGAGAGCAATATCTACTGGCGTCGCACGATGTTCAGCGAAATCGAGCATGGTGCGGAGGATGTCGAGATCCGGGAGGCCGGCCACCGGCGCCTGTTCTGGGTGCGCCTGCACTCGAAACTGATCGATCGAACGTTGCTCGTGGCGACCGCACATCTCACACACCAGCGGCATGCGGACGAGAGCAGGACCGGGCAATCTTCGCGTGTAGGGGAAACTAAACGCATCATCGCGCACCTCAAGCGCCTGAATGCGAAGGCGGAGCCGCTTTTTTTCATGGGCGACCTGAACGACCCCGTCCACCCGCCGACGCTGCTGCATGCCGCAGGCTACGCGAGCTGTTTTGCGGCGCTCGGTCTGCAGCCCGCAGCAACTTTCAAATGCTATCCGACAGCCGACGTGACGCCAGGCAAAGCCGTGATGAATCAGACGATCGACTGGCTCGTCTCGAACGGCGAAGCACGCGCGCTGTGCGCGACGGTCCCCCAGTTCTACTACCGCGATGCTGCGCCGTCCGATCACTGGCCGGTGCAGGCCGTGTATGAAGTGCAGGGTGGCGTTCAAGAGTGAGTGCTCAAGTGTCCCGCGGTGCGCGGGCCGCGTCCGCTCTGGACGGAATGCAAACGGTCAAAGGAAAAAGCGTGAGACCTTACAAGATGATGATTGCCGCCTGCGCGCTCGCGTCGGGCGTTCACGCCGCCGATACCTACCCGACGCGCCCGGTGAGGCTGCTCGTTGCCTCCGCACCGGGAGGCGCGCCCGATATACTCGCCCGTGCCGTCGCGCAGAAACTGTCCGAGAACCTTGGGCAGCAGGTCGTCATCGATAACCGCGCAGGTGCAAGTGGCGTGATCGGGGCCGAGATGGCGGCAAAGTCGGCCGCAGACGGCTACACGTTGTTCCTCGGCACCACGACGCTGTACGCGATCCTGCCCAACCTCAAACCCAAGCTGCCGTACGATCCGGCGCGTGATTTCGCGTCGATCACGCAAATCGCATTCGCTTCGAACGTCCTGGTCGTCAACCCTTCCGTCGCCGCTCGATCGGTGAGCGATTTGGTACAACTGGGAAAATCCAAACCCGGGAGTCTGAACTATGCGTCTGCGGGAAACGGCACGCCGGCCCACCTCGCCGGGGAGATGCTCAACGTGCTGGGTGGGATCCACATGACCCACGTGCCGTATAAAGGCGCCGGACCCGCGCTCGTGGACGTGATCGCCAACCAGGTGCAGCTGATCATCACCTCGCCCATCGCGGCCGGGCCGCATGTCGCCAGCGGCAAGGTTCGCGCGCTCGCCACGACCGGCGCCAGACGCAACCCGAGCCTGCCGGATTTGCCCACGGTCGCAGAGACCCTGCCCGGTTATGAAATCACGCAGTGGTGGGGCCTGTCCGCTCCGGTCAGAACAGCGCCGGCGCTCATCAAGCGATTGCAGGAA
>JBKJKJ010000104.1:0-6792 GCA_046597455.1 Burkholderiales bacterium | reverse complement strand
TCCACCACGGTGCCCCCGAAGAACTTGAACCGGCCTTCGTGTTTGAATGCATAGCGGCCAAATCGCGGCACGAAGCGCACACCCCGGCCGTGCAGCCACTGCACGGTTTCGGTACTGCGCAGCACCAGGGTTTCGGCGAGGTCGGGATCGCAGTACCACTGGGTGACCCGGCCGAGGTCGTCGAGATATTGTTCGGTGGTGTATACGCCGAAGTCGGTGTTGGCCGTCTCGCCTTCGGACAGGTCGGGAACGACGCTTTTCACCGTTTGCACTCCGTCGTGGACCATGCGAAAGCCACCGCCGGTGTACGCGCTGTTGCCCCCACGCTGGTCTTCGGGCGCGCGTTCGAGCACCAGAACGCTCGCACCCTGCTCGCGGGCGGAGAGCGCTGCGCACAGCGCCGCGTTACCGCCCCCCACCACGACGACGTCGTACGAACTTTCTGCCATTCTTTATCCCATCCCGGAATTCACGTGTATACATGAGAATATTAACAACGACCGCGTGGGTCAACCACGCAGCGTCGGCAGTGATGGGCGTTCCTGCGGCCGCTGATCGATCCACGAGATCAGGGCAGCCCATGGTGCGGTGCGAGGCCGCGCGAGCCCCCGAAGGTCCTGAGGGCAAAGCCCGGCAAGCAGCGAGTCGGAGGAACGATACCTCGCCGGCGAGGGTCTACGTCGTATGGCCTTTCAGCGCAGGCGCTGCACATGCAGGCAACAGGCGAAAGTGATTGCATTCGAGGCGCCTGCGCTGCCCGAGCGTTGCCTTCGACCGTAAGGGCACGCGGCCTTACGTTTTGTAACAATTTCAGCCCACCCGGCGCGCATGCGTCGGTTAACATTCCCTTGACGATGAAGCTCGAATTGACCATGAAGACGTTCAACCTGGCGCTGGTATCGGCGGCTGTTCTGTGCGGCCTGGCGTTGCCGGGCGCAGCGGACGCTCGCGGCGGTCATCACTCGCACTCTCGCGCACACGTCGGGATCTGGTTCGGCGCGCCGCTTTTCCCGTATTACTCGCCCTATTACTACCCCCGCTACGCCTATCCACCAGCTTATTACTACCCGCCGGTTGTCGTGCCGCCTCCGGCGCCACCGGTGTACATCGAGCAGGGCGTCGCTGCCGCGCCCTCAGCGCCTGCACCCGCGGCCCCTTCGGCGCAAGCCTCGGCCGCGTACTGGTACTACTGCACCGATTCCGCGACCTATTATCCTTACGTGCAGCAGTGTGCGACCCCGTGGCAGCAGGTCGTACCGCAAACCACGCCCCCTCAGCAGTGAGATTCCGATGAAGCGTTTTCGTCTCGGTGCGCTCGCCGCGGCACTGCTGTTCGCAGGCTGCACGACCATTCCCACGGGGCCCAGCACGATGGCGCTACCCGGCACCGGCAAACCTTTCGATCAGTTCAGATTCGACGACGGCGCGTGCCGGCAGTATGCGTTCGATGCCATCGGCGGTCAGACCGCCGCCCGTGCGCAGGAGCAGTCGGGCGTGACGAGTGCGGTGGCCGGTGCCGCGATCGGTGCGCTGATCGGGGGCGCGGTTGGCGGGGGGCATGGCGCGGCGGTGGGCGCCGGAGTCGGCGCCGGTGCGGGTGGCATCGCCGGCGTCAGCGCGGCTGAGTCATCGGGCTATCACTCCCAACAACGCTACGACAACGCCTACACCCAGTGCATGTATGGTAAAGGGCATCGCGTTGCGGTCAGCGGCCGCTTCGCGCCGTCCGCAGCCTCCGCCCCCTCGTATGGTGCGCAGGGCTATCCGTATTCGCGGCCTGCGCCCGCGTACTACCCGCCGCCTGCGCCTTCATACCGCTCCAGTGCGCCGCCGCCGTCGGCCGCTTATGGCGTCCCCCCGCCTCCGCCGCCGGGCTCCCCGCCACCGAATCCCGCCTGGATACGCTAGCCGCGCGGTCAGTCGCGCTTCAGGGTGTCGAATCCGCGCTCGAGATCCGCGATCAAATCGTCAGGGTCTTCGAGGCCGATGTGCAGGCGCAAAGCGGGTCCGCCCGGGTTCCACCGCGTGGCGCTGCGGTGTGCGTCGGCGTGGACGACCGTCACCAGACTTTCGAAACCACCCCAGCTCGAGCCGATACCGAATAGCTCGAGACCGTCGATGAGCCGCGCAAGCGCGCCATCGCCGACGGGGTGCAGAACGCACGCGAAGAGCGACGCGGCGCCCTCGAAGTCCCGCTTCCAGAGTGCATGGCCAGGATCGGTTTCCAGTGCCGGGTACAGCACCTGTTTCACTTCAGGCCGGGATTGCAGCCACTTCGCGACTCGCAGCGCGCTCGCCATCTGCTGTTTCATGCGCACGCCGATGGTGCGGAATCCACGCAGGCCGAGGTAGCAGTCGTCAGGGCTGACGACGTAGCCATAGTCCGCAATGGCTCTGCGCACCGGCAGCCAGCATTGCTCGTTGGTGACGACCAGGCCCAGCATGACGTCCGAGTGACCGTTGATGTACTTGGTCGCGGCATGAATCGAGACGTCGACGCCGTGCTCGAAAGATCTGAAGAAGTACGGTGTTCCCCATGTGGTGTCGGCCAGCACCACCGCGCCTTTGGCGTGGGCAGCTTCGGCGATCGCGGGGATGTCCTGCATTTCGAACGTGAGCGAGCCGGGCGCTTCGCAGAAGACGACCCGGGTGTTCGCTTTGAGCCGCGCGCTGATTCCGGCGCCGATGAGCGGATCGTAGTATTCGACTTCGACGCCGTTGCGCTTGAGCTGCTTTTCGCAGAAGTTGCGCGTCGGGGCGTACACCGAGTCCGAGACGAGGAGGTGATCGCCCGTTTTCACGAACGCCACGAGTGCCGCCGCGATCGCAGCGAGCCCCGAAGGCACGGCCGCCGCGCGAAAACCCCCTTCCATCCGCGCCACGGCCTCCTCGAGCGCGAACGTGGTCGGCGTGCCGTAGCGGCCGTATCGAACCAGTTTCTCGCCTTCGGCAGGGCGCGTTTCGTATGACGCGAGCGTGGGATGAATCACGGTCGAGGTGCGGAAGACCGGCGTATTGACCATGCCGTCGAAACGGCCGGGGTCGCGCCCGACGTGGGTGAGCAGGGTGTCTTTCTTCATGAGTTGCACATAATGGACTTCGAGTCAGGAGTAAGGTGAAGCGCGCGGACGCGTGCGCTCGCACGCGTCCGCGCTCATCGAGCATACTTGCGCTATGCTAGCGGAAAAATCGTCTCCAAAAGACATCCGTTGTTTCCCCATCGCGCAGCGCAGGCGCCTACGCCTGCAGCAGTTAAAATTTTCACTACTGAATTCACTACTGAGGCCTGAAACTATGGGCGATCATTTGTTCGAAGTAGACGGTGTTCACGTCTCCCGACTCGAAGACCTGCGGCTCATCACGGGTGCCGGTACCTTCGCTTCCGACTGGAATCTCCCGGGGCAGCTCCACGCATTTTTTCTGCGATCCGACCGCGCACACGCAAAAATCACCTCGATCGATGTCGATGCGGCGCGCAAGCATCCGGGCGTGGCAGGAATTTACACCGGCGACGACGCGGTGCGGGCCGGTTACGTGCGCTCCGCGACTTTCCTTAACTTCACCGGCAAGGACGGCATGGAGGGGCGGATTCCGGAGCGTCCGGTGCTCGCCCATGGCAGCGTGCGCTTCGTCGGCGAACCTGTGGCGCTCGTCGTCGCGGATTCGGCGCTCGCCGCGCAGGATGCCGCCGAGCTCATCGAAGTGGATTATGAAGACCTGCCGGTGGTGATCGATCCCGAGCAGGCGATCGTTGCCGGCGCCACCCAGCTTCACGAAAGCGTGCCGGACAACACGCCATTCGAATACGAAGCCGGCGACAAGGCAGCCACGGAGGCCGCTTTCGCCAAAGCCGCGCATGTGACGAAACTCAAGATGGAATCGACTCGCGTCGTGCCCAATCCAATGGAGCCGCGCGCGTGCCTCGTCGCCTACGAGGCCAAGGACGAGAGCTACACGGTCCACGTGTGCATCCAGGGCATGAACATGATGAAGCGGCAGCTTTCGGCGTATACGAAAGTGCCTGAAGACAATCTGCGTGTGGTTGCGCGCGATGTCGGAGGCGGTTTCGGCCAGCGAAGCACCGCGTACCCCGAATACTGCGCCGTCATGATGGCCGCCAAAGCAACCGGGCGTCCGGTGAAATGGGTCTCGTCACGGACTGAAGGTTTTCTGTCCGACACGCACGGGCGCGGCAACATCATCGAAGGCGAGCTGGCGCTGGACAAGGACGGGCGTTTTCTCGCGATACGATTCAACTGGCTCGCCGATATGGGGGGCTATCTCTCCCCGGCAGGTCCGGTGAGCCACATCCGCAACCCGGCCACCTGCCTCACCGGGGTCTACAAGATTCCTGCCGCGTATGGCTACTGGCGCCTCGCCGTGACGAACACCGCGCCGATCGCGGCGTACCGCGGCGCCGGGCGGCCGGATATCGCCTATGCAATAGAGCGTCTGGTGAGCAATGCTGCGGCAGAGACCGGCATCGACGCCGCTGAGCTGCGCCGGCGCAACTTCATTCCGACGGACGCTTTTCCGTACAAGACCCCGACCGGGTCGACTTACGACAACGCCGATCTACCGGGGGTACTCGACAAAGCGCTCGTGCTCGGCGACTGGAAAGGCTACGCGAAGCGGCGCACGGCTTCGGAAAAGAAAGGCAAGCTTCGCGGGATCGGAATTTCCACCGTGATCGAAAATACCGGCGCGGGCATGTATCCCAAGGACGAGGTTGAAATCGAAGTCGGGAAAGACGGCGCCGTGACCGTGTATACGGTCGCGAAATCGCAGGGTCAGGGGCACGAGACGACTTTCGCGATGATGGTGGCCAAAGCCCTGGAGATTCCCGCCGAGCGCATACGCGTGGAGCAATGCTTCGGCGACAAAGCGCTCATCGGCAATCACACCGGCGGCTCGCGTAGCATGGTGGGTGCCGGGACGGTGTGCCACATCGCCGCCGAGAAGCTCGTGCAGCACGGGAAATCGCTAGCAGCGGAGGAGATGGGCCTGGAGCCTTCGCAGGTGAGCTACGGCAGCGGCGTTTTCAAGGGGCCCGAGGGCGGGACCACACTCACGCTCGCGGAGCTCGCGGGCCGCCGGACGTTTACGGCGAAAGGCGAAGGCACGTTCGGCACGACGTATCCCAACGGCTGCCATATTGCCGAAGTGGAGATCGATCCCGAAACCGGTGTCACGGAAATCGCTTCTTATGTCACCGTCGACGACTGCGGTGTCGTCGTCAATCACACCATCGTGGAAGGCCAGATGCACGGTGCAGTCGCGCAGGGCGCGGGCCAGGTCTTCGGCGAGCACGCCATCTATGACAAGGAGACGGGGCAGCTCGTCACGGCGAGCTTCAGCGACTACGTCATGCCGCGCTCGGGGCTGCTGCCCGACATCCGGATGGAGGAGCACGTCACCGCTTCAGGCATCAATCCGCTCGGGATCAAAGGCATGGGTGAATCAGGCTGTACCGCTTCGCTCGGCGCGCTGGTCAACGCGGTGATCGATTCGGTGCGGCCGCTGGGCATACACCATCTCGACATGCCGCTCACGCCTGCGAAGATGTGGGGCGCGGTTTCGGCGGCACGCTCGAAGTAGCCCGCAGCGAAGTTACGAAGTGGCGACGAAGAGCGTGGAACCCATCGAATACCTCCCGATCGGCGTGATCCGCAGTCCGGTCACGCGTATGTCCGAAGGGGGTTGGGGGCAGATCGAATCGGAAATCCACCTCGATGAGCAGTATGCTTCGGGTTTGCAGGGCCTCGAGGAATTCTCTCACGCGATGGTGCTTTTCCATCTGCATGAGGTGAGCGGCTTCGATTCGGGGAAGCAACTGCTGCGTCATCCGCGTGGCATGGAGCATTTGCGCGAAGTGGGCGTGTTCGCCCAGCGCACGAAATACCGCCCCAACCCGGTCGGGGTGACGGCGGTCGAACTGCGCACGATTAGGGGCAACGTCGTGGTCGTGCGTGGACTCGATGCGCTCGACGGTACACCGGTGCTCGATGTGAAGCCGTATATTCCGATGTTCGACCGGGTAGAGCGTGCACGCACCCCCGACTGGGTGGTGCACTTTACGGAAGGTTACATGTAATGGTCACGATGCCGCGCCGGCACCGGGCCCGATAAAAGGAGTCTCCACGTGTATTCGTTCAGTTACGTCAAAGCGAAATCGCTCAAGGAAGTGAACGACTTTCTTCTGGCCAATCCCGAAGCGCGTCCGCTTGCCGGCGGCATGACGCTGATTCCTACGCTTAAGGCGCGCCTCGCTCAGCCGTCGCACCTCGTCGACATCTCCGGGCTCGATGAGCTCAAAGGGATCGAAGTCAAAAACGGGAAGCTCGTGATCGGCGCCGGCACGCGGCACGCTGAAGTCGCGAGCTCGGCGACCGTGCGCAAAGCGATACCCGCGCTGGCCGAGCTCGCCGAACGCATCGGCGATCCGGCCGTGCGCAACTGCGGCACGATGGGTGGCTCGGTGGCGAACAACGATCCGGCTGCGGATTACCCCGCTGCGGTGCTCGCGCTCGGGGCGACGATCAGCACGAACAACCGTGAGATCGCGGCCGACGATTTCTTTCAGGGGATGTTTACCACTGCCCTGGAGGCCGGCGAGCTGATCCTCAAAATCACGTTCCCGGTGCCCAAGCGCGCCGCGTATCAGAAATTCGCGCACCCGGCGTCGGGATACGCGATGACCGGGGTATTCGTCGCGGACACGGGCAGCGGTTTACGCGTCGCGGTGACCGGCGCAGGTCCCGGCGTGTTTCGCTGGAGCGCAGCGGAAGCCGC
>JBKJKJ010000059.1:0-36686 GCA_046597455.1 Burkholderiales bacterium | reverse complement strand
CACCGCCACCGTCATGGCCTTGGGCCTGACTCGCATGACCGCGCCTTCAGTGACCGCTTCGATCACGAGGCGCGCGCTCAGCGGCTCGCCGGCCGCCAGACGCTTATCCATCGCCTGCTTCAGGTAGAGCAGCATGATGACGCCGAACTCCGCAGCCACGCCAGCCAGCGCGATGAAACCGACGACGGAGGCCACGGAGAGGTTGTAGCCCAGCAGCCACATGAGCCAGAAGCCGCCGATGAGTGCGAAAGGCACGGTCACCATGATGAGCAGTGCTTCGTCGGCGCGGCGGAACGTGAGGTACAGCAGGACGAAAATGATCATCAGGGTGAACGGCACGACGACGGTCAGCCGCTGCTTGGCGCGCTCGAGATACTCGAATTGTCCCGACCACGACAACGAATAACCGGCGGGCAGTTGCACGCGCTCGCGAACCCGGGCCTGCGCATCGCGCACGACGGATTGCAGGTCACGGCCTCGCATGTCGACGTAAATCCAGCCGGAAAGGCGCGCATTCTCGCTGCGCAACATCGGCGGCCCATCGACGATTTTCAGGTTCGCGAGGGCGCTGAGCGGGATCTGCGCGCCGCGTTCGGTGATGACTGGCAGATTGCGCAGCTTTTCGAGCGAATCCCGAAGCTCGCGCGGATACCTTACGTTGATGGGAAACCGTTGCAGGCCTTCCACGGTCTCCGCGATGTTCTCACCGCCGATCGCTGCGGACACGATATCCTGCACGTCGGAGATGTTCATGCCATAACGCGCCGCGGCGCGCCGGTCGATATCGACGTCGATGTAGCGCCCGCCGGTGAGCCGTTCGGCCAGCACCGAGGTCACGCCCGGCACATCCTTGACCGCCTGCTCGATCGCCTGGGCGATGCGATCGATCTGCGCCAGATCCGCGCCGGACACCTTGATCCCAAGCGGACTCTTGATGCCGGTGGCGAGCATGTCGATGCGATTGCGTATCGGCGGCACCCAGATATTCGTGAGCCCCGGCACCTTGACTGCGTTGTCGAGCTCTTCGATGAGCTTCTCGGGCGTCATGCCGGCGCGCCACTCTGCGGGCGGCTTGAACTGGATCGTCGTCTCGATCATTTCGAGCGGTGCCGGATCGGTGGCGGATTCGGCGCGTCCGATCTTGCCGAAGACGCGCGCGACTTCGGGCACCGTGCGGATGAGGCGGTCGGTGAGTTGCAGTATTCCTGCCGCTTTGCCCGCGGACAGGCCGGGAAGCGCCGTGGGCATGTAAAGCAGATCGCCTTCGTCGAGCGGCGGCATGAATTCGGTGCCCAGGCGCGCTGCCGGGATGACGCTGATGGCGAGCAGCACCACGGCCACGAGCAGCGTCACCTTGGGGAAACGAAGCACGCGCTCGAGCACGGGGCGGTAACCCCGAACCAGGATGCGGTTGAGCGGATTGCGATTCTCGTCGGGGATGCGCCCGCGGATCCAGTATCCCATCAGCACCGGCACCAGCGTCACCGACAGCGCCGCCGCGGCGGCCATGGCGTAGGTCTTGGTGAACGCGAGCGGCGCGAACAACCGTCCTTCCTGAGCTTCGAGCGCGAACACCGGGAGGAATGAGAGCGTGATCACCAGCAGACTGAAGAAAAGCGCAGGCCCGACTTCGACCGCAGCATCGCCCACCACGCGCCAGCGTTCGTCGCCCGCCAATGTTTCACCCGGGTGTACGTGACCCCACGCTTCGAGATGCTTGTGTGCGTTTTCGATCATGACAATCGCCGCGTCGACCATGGCGCCCACCGCGATCGCGATTCCGCCGAGCGACATGATGTTCGCGTTCACGCCCTGATAGCGCATGACGGTGAACGCGATCAGCACGCCGAGCGGCAGCGTAATGATGGCCACCAGACTCGAGCGCAGATGGAACAGAAAAACCAGGCACACGATTGCAACGACGATGAACTCCTCGATCAGCTTCCCGCGCAGATTGTCGATCGCGCGCTCGATCAGAGTGGAGCGGTCGTAAGTCGGCACGATTTCGACGCCGGCCGGCAGTCCCGGCTTGAGCGCCTGGAGCTTCGCTTTGACCGCGGCGATCGTTTCGAGCGCGTTGCGGCCCTGACGCATGATGACGACTCCGCCGACTGTTTCACCTTCGCCGTCGAGTTCGGCGATGCCGCGGCGCGGCTCGGGCCCGGTCTGGATGCGCGCGACCTGCTGCAACAGCACCGGCGTGCCGCCATTTCCCAGTCCGATCGGGATCGCGCGAAAATCGTCGAGCGTCTTCAGATAGCCGCGGGCGCGGATCATGTATTCGGCTTCGGCCAGTTCGAGGACCGAACCCCCGGCTTCCCGGTTCGCGTTGCGCACTGCCTGAATGACACGGCTGAATGGGATGCCGTAGGCGCGCAGCTTGTCCGGATCGAGAACGATCTGGTATTGCCGCACCATGCCGCCGATCGACGCCACTTCGGATACGTTCGGAACCGACTTGAGCTCGTACTTGAGGAACCAGTCCTGGATCGCGCGAAGCTGAGATAAGTCGTGGCGGCCGCTGCGGTCGATGATCGCGTACTGGTACACCCAGCCGACACCCGTCGCGTCGGGGCCGAGCTGGGATTTTGCGGCCGGGGGCAGGCGGTTCTGCACCTGGTTCAGGTATTCGAGGACCCGCGAGCGCGCCCAGTACAGATCGGTCCCGTCTTCGAACAGGACGTAAACGAATGAATCGCCGAAAAAGGAATAGCCGCGCACGGTTTTCGCACCCGGCACCGAGAGCATGGTCGTCGTGAGCGGATACGTGACCTGATCCTCGACGATCTGCGGCGCCTGTCCCGGATACGTGGTCCGGATGATCACCTGCACGTCGGAGAGATCGGGAATGGCATCGAGCGGCGTACGCAGCATCGAATACACACCCCACGCGGCGACGATCAGCGTCGCCAGCAGCACCAGCAGCCGGTTGGCGATCGACCAGCGAATGAGCTTGCCGATCACTTCGCGGCCCCGCGCGCGCGCTCGATGCGCGTGATGACGTAATCGCCGTCAACGGCTTCCGAGCGCAACTCGAAATCGACTTCGTCGCCTGCTTTCAGGCCGGCGAGCTCGCTCTTGTTCAGCACGCGAAAACCCATGGTCATGGCCGGCCATTTCATGGACGGAATCGGACCGTGGCTCAGATCGACGCGGCCTTCGCGCAGGTTCACTTCGTTCACTTTTCCGCGTCCGGCGTTCGCGCCGGCGGGGGGCGTCGCAGCGTTGGTCTTTGCTGCGTTCGAGTCGGTTCCAAGTCGCGCGAGCACGCCTTTGAGACTCGCTTCGGAGTCGATCAGGAACTGTCCCGAGACGACGACTTTCTGTCCCGACGCGAGCCCTTTGCGGATCTCGGTCTGGCCATTCGCTTCGAGCCCCGTCTGGACTTCGACGGGCGCGAACCCGCTGTCCCCCTGCACGACGATCACGAGCGTGCGCTTACCCGTCTGAATCACGGCCTCGGTCGGGACCAGGAGCACGGCCGCGCGTGCAGCCGGCGCGAATTCGACTGTGGCGAACATGCCGGGAACGAGCCGCCCGCCCGGATTCGCGAGCTCGATGCGCGCTTTGAGGGTGCGTGTCGCGCGATCGACTTCCGGCAGCAGCGCGCTCACGCGTCCCTTGAAGACTGCACCCGGCACGGCCGCTGCGCGCGCTTCGACCGGGGTACCCGGCCGCACGAGGCCCGCTTCGCTCTCGGACACTTCGGCGTTGACCCACACGCTCGACAAACCGTTGATGCGAAACAGTGGCGCACCCGCGGCGATCGTCATGCCTTCGCGCGCAGTGAGCTCCGCGATGACACCACTCGAGGGTGCGATGACGGTCAGCCGCGCGTGGACTTTGCCGGTGGACTCGACGAGGCGGATCTGCTCGTCGCTCATGCCGGCGAGCCGCATGCGCTGGCGCGCGCCGTCGAGCAGTCCTTCGAGGCCGGCGGCCGACATGCGTTTCACCGTGAGGTATTCCTCCTGCGCGGCGACCCAGTCGGGAATATAAAGCTCCGCGAGGGCCTGACCTTTTCTGACCGCGTCCAGCGGTGCTTTCACGAAGAGCTTCTCGACGTAGCCGTTCGCACGCGCCTGCACGAGCGTCAGATCGCGCTCGTTGAAAGCGACGTTGCCCACGGCTTGCAGCGAGGGAGTGAGCACGCCTGCGATGACTTCCGCGGTGCGCACGCCGAGGTTTTGCTGAATGCGGGGGCTGACGCTAACCGTACCGGGGTCGTCGGCCGCGCCGGCGTAAACGGGCACGAGCTGCATGTCCATGAAAGGGGACTTGCCCGGCTTGTCGAATTTCTGTCCGGGGACCATCGGGTCATGCCAGTAGAGGACTTTTCGGTCGGTGGCCGGGGCCGAAGCGTTCGCGTCGGCCGTTTCAACGGGCGCGCTGCCTGCGGGCGCGGCCATTTGCATGCCGCGGTTCATGCCCAGGCGGTACGTCCCATACGCGGCAGCGCCGGCGATCGCCAACGCTGCGAGCAGCGTGAAAAGGGTGCGGGTTTTCATGAGGGCCTCGTTACCTGGGTAGTGCAAGACTGCGGTCGTCGATCACCGTTGCAGCGGGATGCGTCACGTGTGCGGCCAGCCCATCGTCGGGGAAAAGGAAGCGCAACTGCGCCCAGGCACGCGCAGTCGCGATCTCGATGTTCAGCGCTTGCGCGTGCAGGTCGATCTCGCTGCGTCGGGCCGCGAGTATGGTGGCGAGATCGCCTTTGCCGCCGCGATAAGCCGAAAGCGCTGCCAGCGTCCTGTCGCGGGCGAGCGGCGTCAGCTCACGCGCGTAACGCGCCAGGCGCTCGCGGCCGTTTTCCCAGTCGTTGAGCAGCGTCTCCACTTCCAGGACGTGCTGACGCAGGGACTCGTCTCTGAGGGCTGTCGCCCGCTCGGTGAGTGCTAGCTTTGCTGAAAGCTCGCGATTCTGCCGGTTCTTCTGGTCCCACTGGAGGGGGATCGACACCCCGAACGAGACCATGTTCGAATACGTCGGGCCGCGTTTCTGATACGCGAGCTCCCAGCTCCAGTCGGATCGCTTGTTCGCCTCAGCCAGTCGCACATCGGCTTCGGCGAGCTTTACGTCGTGCGCGAGTACGGTGATGTTGGGATGCTGCTGGAGCTGCTCGGCGAGCGTGTGAGCGTGAACCGGAACCGAGTCGAGTGCGGGCTCGCCCGACATTGCAGCGCCTGCGGCAGTCTCCCCAATCCAGCGGGCCAGCGCAGCACGGGCGTTGCGCAGCCGCAGGTCGAGCTCGGAGAGGCGGTCATCGAGCATGACGCGGGACGCCTGAGCGCTGATCACGTCGCTCTGGCTCGAGCGGCCTGCGCGGTAGGCGCTTTCGGCAGCCTCGACTTCTCGCGTGCTCTCCTGGGCCTGCCGGGTGATCGCGGTGCGCAGTCGTTCCAGGTAGTAGCGCTCGAGCCAGGCGATCGCGGTGTCGCGCTGTATCGTGGCGAGCGTGGCGTTCTTTTCTGCAGCGCTGCGGTCCGCCTCGCGCTCGAAACGCTCCGCACGCAGGCGGCGTTTGTCGCTGCGGATGACTTCCTGCATGACGCCCACGCGGCGCATGGTCATGAAATCACGATCCAGGCTGAATCGATCTGCGCCATCGACAGGGAGGTTGTCGATTCCCACCCGCAGCACCGGGTCCGGCAGGCGGCCGGCGGCCACGCCCAACTCGCGTGCCGAAGTGACGAGGGCGTCGTGGGCCGAAAGCTGTCGAGAACGTTCGACGGCAAGGCGCTGCGCCTCGGCCATCGTCAGCGGCGGTGCTGCCGATTGAGCGAGCGTCGAATGAATGAGTGCAACCGAAAACAACAGAACTGCGAACCGCATGATCAACCTCCGCCGTAGGAACCTACGTATGGACGTGCGTACGCCAGCCGGGGTGCGGCTGGCTCAGTGCACGGCGGGGGCTAATTCAGGAAACGGCAGTGAAGCAGGGTGAGAGGCGGGGAGCTGCAGACGAACTGGAGCGTGCTGCGCGCGGCCAAAAATCTGCGGGGGCCGGCGGTGTCGTAGACGATGGCGACCGGCAGCACATACGCGGCTGCGAGCGTCGGGATCTTGACCGCGTCGCCCACCGCTTTCGACGCTTCGCAACCCGCTGCGACTGTTGCGGGCGTCGGGCTTTCCAGGTCTACGGTGTCCTCAGGCACGCCATGACATGGCACTGCCGCAGCCGGACCTGCGCTGGTGGCCGGAGACGTTCCCCATGCCTGAGCGTTGAATGCGGTCTGGCACACCAGCAGGAGGACTGCGGTGAGCAGAGCGATGACCGACTTGGAGGAGCGCCTGAATTTCACGCGCGCATCTTACGTGGAGCCGACCCGGCGCGCAAATCTACGTGTCCGCGCACGCTCAGGGTAAGGATGCGGGAACTGGATGACCGTGACTCCCGGCTTGCCAGGGCCCACGCCGGCGCGTGCTTGACGCCGGGGCGCAAGGCGCCGATGCTCTGACTCCATAAAAAGAGGAAACGGCAGTCGCGAGCCTGCGCTGAGGAGCGCATACACCTCTTGTCTTTCACGCTGAATTTCATTTCAGGAGGACGTGATGGCAAGAAGCTTCTGTCCGGTATTTCTCGTCTGCACGGCACTGGCTTCGACGGCGAATCCCATCTCGGCCGCGCAAAGCGGCGCCGCCGCGCCGGTACTCGCCGGGCAGGTCACTTCCGCGGAAGAGGGCCCCATGGAAGGGGTCCTGGTCAGTGCCAGGAAGGACAGCTCGAACAAAACAATCACCGTGGTGAGCGACGCGCAGGGCCGCTATGCGTTCCCGGCCACACACGTCGAGCCGGGCAAATACACCCTCACGATCCGTGCGGCGGGCTATGACCTTGCCGGTGCGGTGACGCCCGAGGTACCCGCTAAAGGTGCTGCGAGCGCCGACGTGAAGCTCGTGAAAACCAGGGATCTGGCCGCCCAGCTCACGAATGCCGAGTGGATTGCCAGTGCCCCGGGCACGCCGCAGCAGAAGCGGGCCCTGCTCAGCTGCGTTACGTGTCATACGCTCGAGCGCATCACCCGGTCGCGCCACGACGGCGAAGGATTCGTGCACGCGATCCAGCGCATGGGGACGTACGCCAACCAGAGCACGCCGCTCCTGCCGCAGAAACGCCTGACGGGCCGCGACACCGATCTCGTGGGCGAGGACCGGGCGAAGCTGCAGCGCTCGCAGGCCGATTACCTGGCGAGCATCAACCTGAGCGCTAACCCGGCGGCATGGTCGTACGAGCTCAAGAGCTTCGCCCGCCCCCAAGCCCGCGGGACCCGGGTCGTCATCACCGAGTGGGATTTGCCGCGGCCGACGATCGAGCCGCACGACGTCGTAGTCGATTCCAAAGGTGTCGTGTGGTTTTCCAATTTCGGCGAGCAGACGGTCGGAAAATTTGACGCCAAATCAGGCAGGCTGACCGAGATCCCGGTACCGGAAATCAAGAAAGGCTCGCCATTGGGCGCGTTGTCGATCCGCCTGGACCGTGAGGAGAACCTGTGGCTCGGCATGATGTATCAGGCCGCGATCGGCAAGCTCGACGCGAAGAGCGGGAAGCTTCAGATCTGGTCTGCCCCGCCGGAATGGAACAGGCCGAACACCCAGATCAATATGACGAGCCCGATGAACATCGGCGTGGACGGCAAGGTGTGGGCGCAGAACAATGGCTTTGCCGGTGTGCACCGCATCGATTTGAAGACAGGCAAGTGGGAAACCTGGGAGCCTTTCAAGGAGTCACCTGTCGGTCACAACATTTACGACGTCATCTCGGACTCGAAAAACAACGGCTGGTTTACCGACATCGGCCGCGAGACGATCGGTCGCATCGATGCGAAAACCGGGAAAGTTTCGCTGTTCTCGACGCCCACCAAAAGCTCGGGACCGCGCCGCGGCATGATGGATGCGCAGGACCGCATCTGGTTCGGCCAATATCGCGGCAACCGCATCGGCATGTTCGACACCAAAACCGAGCGCTTCCAGGAATGGGAAGTCCCCACCCCGTGGTCGGGCCCGTACGACGTCGCGCTCGACCGCAATGGCGAAGCGTGGACGGGCTCGATGCTGAACGACCGCGTCTCGCGTCTCGATCCGAAAACCGGTCAGTTCGTCGAATATCTGCTGCCGCGGTTTACCAACATCAGGCGGGTCTTCGTCGACAGTTCCACCAATCCCGTCAGCTTCTGGGTCGGCAGCAATCACGGCGCGTCGATCATCAAGCTCGAGCCGCTGGATTGACGGACGCGTTGAAGGCACCTTGCGTCAGACACGTGGTCGGTAGCGGCCAGACCCGCGCTCAGCGGAAATCGTAGAGCATCTGGTCGCCGACCGGCTCGCGCTCGCCGGTGCGCGCGCACGCGGGAAGGTAGTCGATGAAGCGCGGCGGCGCGTCCATGCCCTCTTCGAGCAGGCGCTGGTTATCGAAGCGCACATTCAGCCCTGCAAATGCGCTGTAAATGCGCAGCGCGCTGGCGATCTGGACCGGATTGCACGGCCCGAACCAGTCTTCGAACTTCGACGAAATCGCACGCAGCTCGGTGAGGTCGAACTGCTTCAGTGCGGCTGCATCGAGGCGCCCCTGCACGGCGCAATAGCGCGCATCGATTTCGGCAAACGTGCAGCTCGCCGCCGGTCCCGCAGAGACGTGATAGCGGCCGTGGGAAAGACTTTCTTTCAGCAACAGATGAAGCAGCGCGCGTGCGCAGTAATCCACCGGCACGATGTCGATGGCGTTGTGCTCCGGAAAGGGGAGGCATCGGGCCGCGTTGATGATGCGAAAGATCCAGAAAATACTGGGCGACGATTGGCAGCCCACGCGCGTGTGCCCGACGACGACCGAAGGGCGCGCGATGACCAGCGGCACGCGGCCCAGAGCCTGCGGCAGGCGGCGCTCGATCTCGGTCTTGCTGTGGGTATACGGCACGAACTGGCGTCCGCCGTCGGGGAACTCGTCTTCGTGCACGACGCGATCCCTCACGCTTCCGCTGATCATCGCGGTGCCCACGTGCACGAAGCGACGCACCGCGGGTAGCCGCGCGACCGCGCGTGCGAAAGCCGACGTGTGCTCGACGTTCACGTCCCACACTTCCTGCTTCCACGCGAAGGAGGCGAGCGCCCCCGCGTTGAGCACGCGTCCGATCGCCTGCACCCGCGAGTCGTCGAGCGTGTGCTCGAAGCTTGCGAGGTCGCCGCAGAGAATCATATCTTCGGTCAGTCGGGCGCTCGCCTCGGGCGCGGCATCGAGCTTGGCGAGGCTGGCGCGCAGGCGTTCGAGGCCTGCCTGCGGGTCAGCGGCCCTGACCAGGAAGAGCGGCTGCGTATCGGGATGATGTTCCAGGAGCTCGGCGGTGATGGCGCTGCCGATGAAGCCGGTCGCGCCGGTGATGAGAACTGTTTCTGCTGGCATGCTATGTGGGGGAATTCGTCAGATACGTCGCGCGATGAGCGCGGTGTTGGTGCCGCCGAAGGCGAAGGAATTCGAAAGCACCGCACCGAGATTCGACAAGGCGCGCGCCTCCAGAGGCACGAAATCGAGATCGCACTCGGGATCTGTGTGGTGCAGATGAGCGGTCGGCGGGACGACGCGCTGTTCCATCGACATGATGGCTGCGATCAGCTCGGCTGCACCCGCGGCCCCCATCATGTGGCCGTGCAAAGCTTTGGTCGAGCTGATGGGCACCTTGCGCGCGTGATCGCCGAGGGCGATTTTCAATGACGCTGTCTCGACCTGATCGCCGATCCGGGTGGCCGTGCCGTGTGCATTGATGTACCCGATGTCTTCCACCCCAGTGCCTTTCGTGCGGGCCTCCTTCAAGGCCATGCCGAGGGCGTACGCCTGTCCCTGCGGATCGGGACGGCTCAGGTGCATGGCGTCGTTCGACACGCCGTAGCCGACGATTTCCGCGAGGATAGTCGCGCCGCGGGCAACGGCATGGTCGTAGCCTTCGAGCACGAGCGCTGCGGCGCCTTCGCCGAGCACCAGGCCCGTGCGATCCTGGGCAAAGGGACGGCACGATGTTTCAGGAGCTGCGGTGTCTTCGACCGCCAGCGTCATCAGGCCTTCCCAGGATTTCATGACACCGTAGACGAGCAATGCTTCGGCACCGCCTGCCAGCGCCATGTCGAGTGCCCCGGCGCCGATCGCGCGGTACGCTTCGCCGATCGCGACGGCGCTCGAGGCGCACGCGACCGAGTAGGTGAGGACAGGGCCGCGAATGCCGAATTCGATGCCGATGTTCGCGGCGGCGGCATGCGGCATGGCCGCGACGACCGACAGCGGCCTCACGCGATTCAGACCTTTGCTGAACAGGTCTTCGTATCCCGTCTGCACCGTGCCGGCCCCGCCGAGGCTCGTTCCGAAATAAACGCCGCAGTCGGTGCCCGGTGCCAGCGTTTGCGCTCCGGCCTCGCGCCACGCCTGCCGCGCCGCGACCAGTGCGAACTGGCTGAAGCGATCGAGTTGCGACAGGCGCTCTTTCGGAAAATGCGTCAGCGGGTCGAAATCGACAACCTGCCCGCCGATGCGTATTTTCAGGCGATCCTCGAGCGAAATTCGAACGCGGCGTATTCCCGAGCGGGCTTCGATCAGATTCCGGAAAAACGCCTGGCGTTCGAGTCCGACGGGGGATACGACACCCATCCCCGTCACGACGACACGTCTCAAGCCGCCCGCGCTTTCGCAGTCAGTGCGCGCTCGACGATAGCTGCCACTTCGCCCACGGTCGTGGCCTGGGCGCGCTGTTCGGAGAGCGAGATGCCGAAGCGTTCCTCGAGCTCGAACATCAGCTCGACCGCGCCCAGCGAATCGATGCCCAGGGGCTCGAGTAACTGATCGGGACCCACTTGTTCCGGCGACACGCCGAAGCGTTCCTGGAGCAGCGTTTGTACGGTGGCAAGAGCAGGGGACATGACGTCAATCTTTAAAGTGAGCTTCAGACGGGCTCGGTTTCAGGGTCGGATTCGGGCAGGGCGGCTTCCTCCTGCGCGACCAGCGGGTACAAGAGGGGCAGCAGCACGAGCGTGAACAGCGTCGCCGAAACGATGCCGCCGACGATCACGACCGAAAAGGGACGCTGGGTCTCCGAGCCGATGCCGTGCGAAAGCGCGGCGGGCAGCAGGCCCAGTCCGGCCATCATCGCTGTCATCAGGATCGGTCGTAGGCGCAGAACCGAGCCTTCGAGTATGGCATCGGACAGCGAGCGGCCTTTTTGCAGCAGCTCGTTGAACTGGGAAGCCATGATCACGCCGTTCTGCACCGAAATGCCGGCCACGGCGATGAAGCCCACCGCTGCTGAAACCGAAAGATGCAGTCCGGCGATGGCGAGGCCCGCGAGGCCGCCGATCAGGGTGAAAGGCACCATCAGGATCACCAGCAACGCCTGGCGCATCGAACGAAACGCCCAGAACAGCAGCACGAAGATCGCCAGGACCGACAGCGGGATGATGACTTTCAGCCGCGCAAGCGCGCGCTGCTGGTTCTCGAATTGGCCGCCCCAGGTGATGTAATAGCCGGCGGGCAGCTTGACCTGCGCGTTGACTTTACCCATCGCCTCATCGACGAAGCTGCCCTGGTCGCGGCCGAGCAGGTTGGCTTTGACTGCAACATTGCGTCCCCCCGCTTCTCTCGACACCCGTCCCACGCCTTGTTTGACTGCGATTTCTGCAATCGCCGCGAGCGGTATCGTGCCCGCCCCGCCCGGCAGCGCGATCGGCAGGTCCGCGACGTCATCGACGGCGTCGCGAAACTCCGGAGCGAGCCGCACGGTCACGTTGAAGCGGCGGTCGCCTTCGAAGAAGGTGTTGACGATGGAACCGGCGAGCGCCGCCTCGACCGTCGAGTTGACGTCAGAAACGTTGATGCCGTAGCGCGCCATCCGGGTGCGGTCGAGGTTGATGGTCAGCTCGCTCTGCCCGCCGACCTTGAATGCCCCCACATCGGTCGCGCCGCGTATCGACGCGAGGACGCGCACGATCTGCTCGCTTTTCTGCTCGAGGATCTCGAGATTCGGACCGAAGACCTTGACCACGATCTCGCCTTTCGCACCGGACAGGGCTTCGTTGACGTTGTCTTCGATCACCTGCGAAAAGTTGGTCGGCAGTCCCGGAATCTCCCTGAGCTTCGCCGACATGTCGGCGACCATCAGATCCTTGCTCGGGAAGCGCCACGTATCGCGAGGCTTCAGGTCCGCCATGACCTCCAGGTTGTTGGGCCCCTTGGGGTCGGTGCCGTCGTCGGGCCTGCCGACCTGGGTCACGATGCTGTTGATTTCCGGATAGGTGCGTAGGGTCTTGCGGATGTGGCGCTCCAGCGCCTTGGTCGTGTCTATGCCGGTGGAAGGCGGGAGCGTAATCGTGAGCCAGATGTTGCCTTCGTCGAGCTTCGGGAGGAATTCGCTGCCGAGTCGAGGGGCCAGGACGAGTGCCACCAGGAGCATGGCGCACGATCCCCCGACGATCAGCGTCTTGCGAGGCGCGGCGCTCACGAGGAAGGCGTGATAGCGCTGCTGCAGCCAGTGCATCCAGCGGCTGTGCTTTTCCGCCAGATCGGTGTACCGCAGCGAAAAGCTGAGCAATGCCGGCACGAGCGTGAGGGTGAGGATGATGGCGCCGAGCAGAGCGAAGCTCAGCGTGTAGGCCATCGGTGAAAATATCTTTCCTTCGACCCGCTGGAACGTGAAGATCGGGAGGAAAGCGAGAATGATGATCCCTTTGGCGAACAGGATCGGCGGCGCCATCTCGAGCGTGACGGCTTTGAGCGTGTGCAGCCGCCATCCGTAACCGCCGTGCGAAGCCACGCCATCGTGCGAAGTGGCGGCGAGCCGAACCATCAGCGCCTCGACGAGCACCACGGCGCTGTCGATGATGATGCCGAAGTCGACCGCGCCCAGGGAAATCAGGTTTGCGGCAACGCCTTTGTAATCCATCAGGATGAACGCGAAGAGCAGCGACAGCGGGATCACCACGGCTACGGCGATTGCCGCGTGCCAGTTGCGCAGGAAGATGAGGAGCACCCCGACCACCAGTACGGCGCCCACGGCAAGATTCTCGGTAACCGTATGGACGGTGTGCTTCACGAGATCGGTGCGATCGTAATAAGGTACGATTTTCACGCCTTTGGGCAGGCGCGCGCCGACGCGCTCGACTTCTAGCTTCAGCTCCGCGACGACCTTGGCCGGATCCTGGCCTTTGATCATCTGGACGATGCCCTGAACGATCTGGTCGTGATCGTTGAATGCGACGATACCCGTTCGCGGCCGCGATCCGACCTGCACGGTGCCCAGGTCGCCCACGACGATGGTCCGGCCGCCGCGGCTCGCAACGACGACCCGGGCCATGTCGTCGAGGCTGTCGAAAAGCCCCACGCTGCGGATCACCAGCGCTTCTTCCCCACGGCGCAACAGACCGCCGCCGGTATTTGCACTGTTGGCGCTCAGCGCAGCGGCGACCTGATCGATCGTCACGCCGTACTTGCGAAGCATGGCCGGATTGATCCGCGCCTGGTACTCCTTGATCGTGCCGCCGAAGCTCACCACGTCGGCGACGCCGATGACGCGGCGCAGGGCCGGGCGGACCACCCAGTCGTGGATCGCCCGCACTTCATAGAGCGGCAATTCGGGCGGCGCTTCGAGCACGTAGCGGTAGACCTCGCCGATTGCATTGGTCAGCGGGGCGAGACCCGGTTGCACGCCGGGGGGCAGGTTGACGTTCTGCAGGCGCTCGAGAACCTGGGCGCGGGCGAAGTAGTCGTTGGTGTTGTCGGAGAAGGTCAACGTGACGACCGACAACCCGGTGATCGAGACCGAGCGCAGTTGGGTCATGCGCGGAACGCCGCCCATCTCCAGCTCGATCGGAAGCGTGATGCTGCGCTCGACCTCTTCGGGCGCTTTGCCGGGGACCTGGGTGATGATGATCACCTGCACGTCCTGGACGTCCGGAAATGCTTCCACCGGCAGGTCGCGCCATGCGCGCCAGCCGGCGATGGCGATGAGGATCGCCGCTGCAACGACGAAAACCCGCTGCTGCAGTGCAAAGGTGATCAGACGGTTGAGCATGTCAGTGGCGCGAGCTCAGTTCGGACTCGAGCAGCAGGGCGCCGCTCGACACCACCCGATCGCCTTGTGCGAGGCCCGATTTGACGTAACTTTCATCGCGCCCCTGGAGGCCTAGAACAACCTGGCGTCTTTCGAAAACGCCGGGCTCCTTCTGTACGAAAACGAAACTGTAAAGGCCTTCGCTCACCAGGGCGCTGTTGGATATTCGCGCGAGCTTGGTTCTTTCCTCCGACAGGGGAATCACGCGGGCGAACATCTCGGGCTTGAGCAGGCCCCGGGAATTGTTGACCACACAGCGCACCTGCACGCGACGCGTGGCCGGATCGAGGACTGCGCCGATGGAAGCGATACGTCCGCTGATATCCACGCCTTTGTACGCGTCGACTTCGATCGATACCACCTGGTTCACGCGCACTTTACCGAGGTAGCGTTCGGGCAGGTCGATGATGACCCACAGATGGGCCGGGTCGGTGATGACGAAAAGCGGGTCGGGCGCGTCGGGACGCACTTCCGAACCGGGATTGATTTTACGATCCGCCACCACGCCGGCGATGGGCGAGCGCAACGCGAGCCGTCCGTCCGCGCCCGTGGATTTCCCGCCGGGGGCGAGATTGCGCAGCCTCATCTGCGCGCGCTGTAACTCGGCCTGCGCCTGCCGCACGTCTGTCTCGGCGATCTCTGCGTCCTTGCGCGGAATGACGCCGCCTTCGAGCAGCTCTTTGGATCGCGCACTGGCGCGCTCCTTCTGCCGCAGGTCATTCTGCGCTTTGCGTGTATCCGCAATCGCGGCGGCGAAGTCGGGTGCGTCGATCCAGGCCAGGGGCGCGCCGGCAGCCACCCGATCGCCGGGCTGCGCCTCGATTTTTACGACACGTCCTGTAATCGGGGAGCTCACGCGCGCCGTGTAATTCTCGTCGTAAGCGACACGGCCGTTCAGCGGCTCGAGAAGCGGTTCGGGCAGGAACACGATGTCCTCGATTTTCAGGAATTGCAGTTGCGGTGCGCCCTCGGCGAACTTTACCGTCCCCTGAACGGGCTGGTTTGCCGGTGCCGCCTCGGCCGCGGGCGCAGCCGGCGGTTCGCTGCTTAAACGTTGCCACATGAAGCCGGCTGCGAAGAGCGCGCCACCGGCGATGATGAGCGTTACGGTCTTGGGAATGGTCATGATGTTCGCGGAGGAGGGAAACGGCAAAAGCGTTTAATGGTCAGCGGGAGTCGCCGTGTACAGGGTTCGGGGCGGGGCGGCCGCGCTCGTGGCCATGGTAGTAGCGCCGCTCGAAAATCACGTATAGCGTCGGCAGCACGATCAGCGTCAGCAACGTAGCCGAGATGAGACCGCCGATGACGACGATGGCGAGCGGTTTCTGAGTCTCCGAGCCGATGTCGTGCGACAGCGCCATCGGCAGCAAGCCGAACATCGCGAGCAGCCCGGTCATGAGCACGGTACGCATGCGCACGAGCGAGCCTTGGATGGCGGCTTCCTCGGGCGAAGCGCCGGCGCTCTTGAGCTGATTGAAATAGGACACCATGACCACGCCGTTGAGAACCGCCTGCCCGAAAAGCGCGATGAAGCCGATGGCCGCCGATACCGAGAGCGGTGTGCCGGTGAAAAGAAGGGCGAAAATGCCGCCAATGAGCGCCAGCGGGATGTTGAGCAGGATGAGTGCGGCACCGCGAAACGACTTGAACGCGTCGAAAAGCAGGATGAAGATGAGCAAGACTGAAATCGGCACGATCACCGAGAGCCTCGCCATCGCGCGTTCCTGGTTTTCGAATTCGCCCGACCAGCTCATCGTGTAGCCGGCCGGCAGCTTCACGTTCTGCGTGACGCGCCGCTGCATGTCGTGCACCACCGAACCCATGTCGCGGCCTTCGATGAAAACGCCGATCGCAACGACGCGGCCGCCGTTCTCCCGGCTGATGTTCATGCTGCCGCCGATCGTCTTGAAGCTGGCCACCTGTGCGAGCGGGATGAATGCGCCCGACTGGGTGGTGAGCAGGATGTCGCGCAACTGCGTGAGCGAGCGCTGGTCTTCGCGCAGCCTCACCACGACGCCGAATTTGCGCTCGCCTTCCCAGATGCGAATCGCTTCGCGCCCGCCCAGCGCGGTCTCGATCACGTCCTGGATGTCGCCGATGTTCAGTCCGTATCGCGCAGCCTGCGCGCGGTCGATCTCGATCAGCTCCTGTGGAAGCTCGCCCTGACGGTCGATCATGGCGCGCGCGAGGCCGGGCACGTCGGACACCGCCGAGAGCACCTGTCGGGCGGTGTCGCGCAGCAGCTCGAGATCGTCTCCGAAGATCTTCACGACGATCTGTCCGTCGATCTGCGAAATGCTTTCGAGGATGTTGTCACGTATCGGCTGCGAGAAGCTCGGCTGCATGCCCGGCAGCTTATTGAAACCGGCGTTCATCTCGCCAATGATTTCTTTCTTGGTGACCTTGCGCTTCCATTCGCTCTCGGGCTTCAGGTCGACCAGGATCTCGGCCATGCTGATGAGCTTCGGATCGGTCCCATCTTCCGGGCGGCCCGCTTTGTAGACGATCGAATTGATCTCCGGGATGTGTTTGATGGCGTCCCGGATCCGGCTCATCTCCTCACGCGCTTCGCTCACCGACAGGCTCGGATGGAGCGGCACGTTGATCCAGATCGAGCCCTCGTTCAACTCGGGCAGGAACTCGGTGCCCAGTCGCGGCACCGCGGCGATGCTCAGCGCGAACACGGCGAGCGCACTGCCGACCACGATCTTGCGGTGCGCGAGCGACCACATCAGCGATGGCTGGTAGATTCTTTTACACCATCGCACGAGCCGGTTCTCCTCGTGCGCCACCGGTTTTCGCAGCAGCAGGTAGCACAGGAGCGGCACCAGCGTGAGCGAGAAAATGAGTGAAGCGACGAGCGCCGAGGTGACCGAGTACGCCATGGGCGCGAAGATTCGGCCTTCGTGCCGCTGCAGGGTGAAAATCGGGATGTGCGCGGCGATGATGATCAACATCGAAAACAGCGTCGGGCGCCCGACCTCGGTGGCGGCGTCGAGTATCGTCTGCATGCGCCCGCGGTGGTCGTCGGCAGGGTGTTGCCGCTCGCCGAGCCGGCGAAAGACGTTCTCCACCACGATGACCGCCCCATCGACGATGATGCCGAAATCCATCGCACCGAGCGAGAGCAGGTTGGCCGGAATGCCGAGGAAGGTGAGGCCGAGGAACGTTCCGAGCAGCGAGAGCGGAATGATGATGGCGACGATCATCGCCGCCCTGAAATTGCCGAGAAAAAGCAGGAGGACCAGCGTGACCAGCGCTGCGCCTTCGACGAGATTGGTGAAAACGGTCTTCAGCGTTTTGTCGAGGAGCCATGTGCGATCGTAAAATGGCACGATGGAAACGCCTTTTGGAAGCACGCTTTTGTTGAGCAGCTCCACTTTCTGCTTCACCGCATCGAGCACCAGCGCGGGATTTTCGCCGCGCCGCATGAGCACCACACCGGTGACGATATCCGGATCGTCGTCCTGGCCGATGACGCCCTGGCGCGGTACGGCGCCCACGGAGAGCCCTGCGATGTGGCGCACCAGCACCGGCGCGCCATTGCGCTCGGCGACGACGATATCCAATACTTCGTCGGGCGAGCGGACGAGTCCGATGCCGCGGATGAGAAACTGCTGTCGGCCCTGCTCGACGTAGCCGCCGCCGGCGTTCGAGCTTCCGCGCTCGAGGGCCGAGAAAAGCTGCTGGAGGCTGATCTTGTAGTACTTGAGCTTGGCCAGATCCGGGTTGACCTCGTACTGCTTGATGAAGCCCCCGAAGCTCACGATGTCGGCGACCCCCGGGATGAGCTTCAGCTGACGGCTGACGGTCCAGTCCTGGATCGTTCGCAGCTCGTGCTGGGGCAGTCCCGCGCCCTTTATCCGGTAGCGGTAGATTTCGCCGACGGCAGTCGACATGGGCGCGAGCTGAGGCGAGACGCCGGGCGGCAGGTCGGCGCCGCGAAGCCGCTCCAGCACCTGCTGCCGCGCGAAATAGGCGTTGGCCTTGTCGCCGAACGTAAGGATGATGAACGAGAGCCCGAACTGCGTATGCGAGAACATGCGGATCGAGTTCGGCATGCCCGCGAGCGCGACTTCGATCGGAAAGGTGACCTGTTTTTCCACTTCCTCGGCCGCGCGCCCGGGATAGAGGCTGATGACCGTGACCTGCGTGTCGGTCACGTCGGGCAGCGCTTCGACCGGAAGCTGCTTGAACGCGAGGATGCCGCCGCCGATGAACAGCAGCATCCCGAGGAAGATGAACAGCGGCTGCTGCAGCGCGAAGGCGACGATGCGCCTGATGACGGTCGCGTGCTGGCGCTGGCTCATTTCTGGACGCGTCGCGGCTGAAGCATCTGCTGCAGCATGAGCACGTCATCCGCGACGACCCGCTGGCCGTCAGTCAGCCCGTTGAGGATCGCCGTTGCCCCGTTGTGTTCTTCGCCGATCGCGACTTCGCGCCGTGTATAGCGTCCGGGCGCTTCTTCGGTGAAAACATAGTGCTTGCCGCCCTGGAAATACACCGCTTTGGCGGGGACCTGCATGCGCATGCCTTGGCGCGCGTCGATTTCGCCGGTCACGAACATCTCAGCCTTCAGCCGCCGGTTCGAGTTGTCCAGGGTTGCGCGCACTTTCACCGTGCGGGTGGCCGGATCGAGGGAATCCGAAATGCCCACGATCTTCGCCGAGAAATCCGCATCGGGATAAATCGGCGACTTGATCGCGACCGATTTACCGAGCGCGAGCGTCGGTAGATCCTTCTCGGACGCGTCGAGCATCACCCACAGGTAGCTCGGGTTGGTGACGACGAACAGGGGCGACGTGCCGGCGGTGTTCTGGTCCGGACGCACTTCCTGGCCCGGGTTGATGTTCTTTTCCACGACCGCGCCGTCGATCGGGCTCGTGATGGCGTAAGACTGATCGACGCTCTTCATGTTGCCGCCGTAGAGCCGCACACGACCGAGTGCCCGCTCGAGCTCGGCGCGCGCCCGCGCCTCTTCGGCTTCGGCGCTTTGCAGGTCTTTGCGCGGCACGACGCCGTGGGTCTCGAGGTCCTGGGTGCGCCTCAGGTTCGCTTCGGCGAGCTTGACGTCGGTTTCGGCGCGCCGGGCCTCGGCTTGGGCCTGTCCGAAGTCGGGTGAGCTCAGCACGGCGAGCGTCTGGCCTTTACGCACGCGATCGCCAGGTTGCACCATGATGCGGTTGACCCGCCCCGCAAAGGGCGAGTAAATCCGCGCCGTGCGCTCTTCGTTCCACGTGAGGCGCCCGTTCAACCGCACGTTGGGCGCGCGCTCGTAGCCGACGACTTTGACGGACAGGCGCGGCGCGTGGTCGGGGACTGGATACGTGATGGTGTTTCCGTCCACCCGGGCTTCCGGCGCGCTGGGTTCAGCGGCCTCTTTGGTGCATCCGGCCAGCAGGAGTAACACCGCGGCGGTGAGGCCCGCGGCCGCAACCATTCTCACGGCCTGGATCCCGGCGCCTCGGTCGCCGCGATCCAGGCGCCGTAGGCGCGCGCGTAGTCGGCGAAGGCGGCCGCGGCGTCCACGCGAACGGCGTGGAGCTGGCGGCGGGCATCGAGCAGATCCATCACGCCAATGGCGCCGCGCGTGTAGGCGAATTCGGCGGCGTCAGCCGATTGCCCGGCGGCGGCGAGCAGGCCCTGACGAAATCGCTGCACCCGGTCCGCGGTCGCGGCCAGGGCCGCTGCCGCTGCGCTGATTTCGCTCAGCGCCACCGCCCGGACCCGCTCGAGCTGTGTTTGGGCGGTGTCGTACTCGGCCTCCGATTTCCGAATTTCACCCTGATAGTAATAGTTGGTGAAGAGCGGAACGCTCACGTTGAAGCTGACGCTGTTGCGCACCGTGTCGGTCGGCTGCCGGTCGTATTGCACGCCTGCGGTGACGTCGCGCGTGCGCAGCGATTGGGCGAGCGCGCGGTTCTGGTCGGATGCGCGCACGCGTGCCTGCGCGGCCTGCACGTCCGCGCGGCGTTCGATCACGCGTTCCATGTCGCTCACGCCCGGGACCGGCCGAAGGTCGGGCCACGTCTCGGCGGCGCGTATGCGCTTCGCGTCGCGCTCCATGCCCATGAGATACGCCAGACTGATCTTCGCTTTCTCTTCTTCCAGCTTCGCGTTCTGCACCTCGTTGCGCGCGCGCATCTGGTCCACGCTCAAGCGCGACAGGTCCGCGCGCGAGAGGTCTCCGGCCTTAACCCGACGCTGTGCGGCGTCTATCGTCTTGTCGAAGAGTCCGGCCGTCTCCAGCGCGATCCCCTGTTTTTCCTGCGCGAGCACCAGATCGTAATAGGCGCCTTCGACCGCGATGCGCTGCTGGCGCTCGACGTCCACCTGGTCGCTGCGCGCGGCGTTGGCCGCATACTGCGCCGCAGCGATCCGGATTTCGCGTTTGTTGCCGCGTTCGAAAAGCTGCGACACGCCCACCGCCGAGTCGATGCGTCTGGGCAATGCGGCTGCGTCCGAGTCCCGTGAGCGCCCGATCCGGGCGGCACCGATGTTCAATGCAGGATTCGGCCGGGCGCCTGCGATCGTGATATCCGCTTCGGCCCCGGCGGTCGCATTGCGCGCCAGCTGGAGGTCGCGATTGCGCTCGATCATGAGGGCGCGCGCCTGGGGTAGCGTGAGCCTCTCGAGATCAACCGCTGTGGTGGCCCCCCACGCCGGCGTGGCGAGCAGCGTCGCCGTCAACGCCAGGCACGCGCCGGCGCGCCCAAGGATCAAAGCAGGTCTGGACGGGTACTTCATGGCGATTTCAACGAAAACAGCGGATGCTGCGTAAGCGGGCGTCGGGCATTTGCGATAATGGCGGTTCGGGCAGTGGGCGGCCATTTTAAGGGGCCGCAGGACATCTATGCTGTCGCGAAGCTGTCGTAACTCGATGGGAATTATGCGCATATTACTGGTGGAAGACGATGACTTGCTCGCCCGCGGCATCGTCGCGGCGCTCTCGCACAGCGGATATGAAGTCGAAGTGGCGCCCACGGCGGAGAGCGCGCTGCGTCTGGCGCGAACTTGCGCTTTCCACCTGGGCATACTCGATCTCGGCCTTCCGGATCGCGACGGCCTCGAGCTGCTGAGCGACATGCGTCGCGACGGCGCGCCTTTTCCCATCCTCATACTCAGCGCCCGCGACGGCCTGAACGACCGCATCCGCGGGCTCGACACGGGCGCCGATGACTATCTCGTAAAACCGTTCGCGCTCGGCGAGCTGGAGGCGCGGCTGCGAGCTTTGTTGCGGCGCGGCGAGGAAAGTGCCCCGTGGCGCCAACTCGGCGAGCTGCGTTTCGACGTCGACGGCAAGCGCGCCCTGGTGGGTGAGGAGCCGGTGGAGCTCACTGCCCGCGAAGTCGCCATTCTGAGCATCCTGATGGCGACTTCGCGAAAAGTGGTGAGCAAGCAGGCGCTTTTCGACGCCGTATTTCCCCACGAGACCGACGCGGCACCGAATGCGCTGGAGGTGCACGTGAGCCGCCTGCGCCACAAGCTGAAGGCCGCCGGCGTGACCATCCGCAGTCTGCGGGGACTCGGCTACCGCATCGAGGAGCTGACACATGGCGGCAGCGAACCATAGTATTCGCAGGGCGCTGCTGGCGCGTCTCATGGGTCCCCTGGTCGTGATCATGATCGCGGGCGGGGCGTGCGCGTATGGTCTCGCTCAGTATTTCTCGCACAACGTGCTCGATCAGTGGCTGTACGACTCCGCGATCTCGCTGGCGAATCGCGTCAAGTGGGAAAACGGCACGGCGACCGTGGACTTGCCCGAAGGCGCCAGGGAGATTCTGGAGTGGGACGTCGTCGACCGGATTTTTTACGAAGTGATGTCCGAGCGCGGTGAGCACCTGATCGGCAATGCGGTGCTGCCGGCCCCGCCGAGGGTGCCCGCAGGGAAGCGTCCGGTGTACTACGAGGCTTCCGTGAACAATGCGCACGTGCGCATCCTGGCGGTCGGGGTGCCGGGGCCGCACGGCAATCCCGTCGTGGTGAAAATCGCGGAGACGCGGCTCAAGCGCGATGCGCTGGCGAGCCAGGTGCTGTGGATCAGCGTGGCGTTGTCGATACTGCTTGCGACGGCGTCCGCGGCGGTCATCTGGTACGGCATCGGCGCGGGTATGGCCTCGATGGAAAAAGCCGTTCGCGATGTGCGCAGCGTCCACGCGGCCGCGCCGCTTTCCCCGATCGCCATCGACGGCGCGCTGCCGCAGGAAGTGTTCCCGCTGGTGCAGGAAATCAACGATCTCATCGAGACGCTTTCCGCAGCCCATCGGCTGAACCAGCGCTTCATTGCCGATGCCGCGCACCAGCTTCGCACACCGCTCGCGTCGCTGCGTGTGCAACTCGAGCTCGCGTTGCGCGAACAGGACGCGGTGCGCCACGAGACCGCGATCAACGACGCTGTCCTGGCGCTGACCCGCATGGGCCACACCCTGCATCAGCTCCTCACGCTTGCCAAGGCGGATCGCAACGAATCCGGCGGGGCCTCGCAGGCTCGCATCGATATCGATCTCATCGCGCGTGAGGAGGTGGAGCGCCGCATCGACGATGCACTTGCCGCCGGGGTCGACCTGGGCTACGCCGGTGCGGGTGAACCGGTGTGGATACCCGGTCAGGAGGAGCTTCTGCGCGAAGCCGTGGCGAACCTGCTCGACAATGCGTTGCGATACGGCGCGGCCGGCAAGCTCATCACCGTGGGCGTGTCCGCGGCCCGACCCGAAGTTTTTGTGGAAGACCGTGGCCCGGGCATATCCGAGAGCGAGCGCGATAAAGTCCGCCAGCGCTTTTATCGCATCCCCGGAACGCAGGGCGAGGGCTGCGGACTTGGGCTGGCGATCGTCGAAGAAATCGTGCGGCGCCACGCCGGCTCACTGGTGCTGGAAAATCGTGCCGACGGGGCCGGCCTGCGCGCGCGCTTCATTTTCGAGGCCGCGGTGCTCTCTGAAGCCTGAGCCGGGTTCGCGCGCTCAGTGAGTGCACCCCCGGCTGCCGCGGTTTCGTCAAGCTGGACTTTGCGCAGCAAGACCCGGTGTTTCCGCCGGTCGTTCCGCCGGGGTTTCCGAACCCGGCGAGCGCCCCAGGTCGCTATAATCGCGGCTGCCCGTCAAGGACCCCCGATGTCTCGCGTACCCGAACTGCCCCGAACCCATCCAGCCCCCGGCGGCACGGCAATTCCGACCGTGGACCTGAAAGGCGACGAATCCGGTGTCGTGGCACCGCGTAGCGCGTGGGCGTTCATCGCAGTGGCGCTCGCCCTCGCCATCAGCCTCGTCATATGGTTCGCATTGCTCGAGCAGCGCTCGCTGTGGGAGCCTGACGAAGGGCGCTATGCCGAAATTCCGCGGGAAATGGTCGCCTCGGGCGACTGGATTACGCCGCGGCTCAACGATCTGCTTTATTTCGAAAAGCCGGCGCTGCAGTACTGGGCCACGGCCGCAGCGTTCGAAGCGTTCGGGCTGCACAACTGGACCGCGCGCCTGTGGTGTGCGCTGAGCGGCCTCGCCGGGGTGATGCTCGCGTTTTACGCCGGCTGGCGCCTGCATTCGATGCGCGCAGGCGTGTATGCCGGTGCGATGCTCGCCAGCAGTTTGCTGTATTTCGGGCTCGCCCATCTGAACACGCTCGACATGGGATTGACGTTTTTTCTCGAGGTCGTCGTGTTCGCCGTGGCGATCGGTTTGCGCAACGACACTTCCGCGGGCGAACGCAAAGCGTGGATGCACCTGGCATGGTTGGCCGCAGCGCTGGCCGTCCTGAGCAAAGGGCTCGTCGGCCTCGTGCTGCCGATCGGGGCGATGGGCGCGTATGTTCTGCTCGCACGCGACTGGGCGAGCCTGAGCCGGCTCTCGCTGCTGACCGGAGGCGCACTGTTCCTGCTCGTCAGCGCGCCGTGGTTCGTCGCGGTGTCGCGGGCGAATCCGGATTTCGCGCAGTTTTTCTTCATTCATGAGCATTTCACGCGCTACACCACCAACCAGCATCATCGCGGGCAACCGGTATGGTTCTTCGTGCCGATCGTGCTGCTCGGGGCGCTGCCGTGGACGTGGCCCATGCTTTCGGGACTGTGGCTCGGGCTGAAAAACCGGGCGGGCGCGGGATTCAGGCCGTTCCTCTTCCTTGCCGTCTGGAGCGGTGCCGTATTCGGATTTTTCAGCGTATCGGGGTCGAAGCTGGTGCCGTACATTCTGCCGATTTTCCCGGCGCTCGCCGTGCTGGGCGCGCGGGTTTTGTGCGAGGCCACGCCGAAGCAGGTCGCGCGGCAGGTGTTCTGGCCGGCGATCATTTTTGGTGCATTTCTCGTGGCGGCGCCGTGGGTGCTGACTTTCTTTCCGCAGGCATTCGGTGGTGAGGTGCCTGACGCCATCACGTTCTGGTCGCCAATTGCAGGCGGATTGTGGGGGCTGGGCGCCGTGGCTGCGCGGATGCTTCCGAATACCTTCCGTGTCGAAACCGGTGTGATCGTGCTGGCGGTGATGGTCATGACCGCACATCAGATCGTGCTGCTCGGCGCCGATCAGGCCGTGCCCCGCAAGTCGAGCGTAGTGCTCGCGCGACAGATCAAGCCGTTTCTCGGCGATTCGACGCGGGTCTATGTGGTTCAGATGTACCCGCAGTCGCTGCCGGTGTATCTGGAGCGCACCGTCACGCTGGTCGAATCCAGAGGCGAGCTGGATTTCGGCATTACGCGCGCTCCCGAAAAGTATGTCCCGACGGTGGAGCGCTTTCTGGCGCTGTGGGGCCAGGAGAAGGATGCGATAGCCGTCATGACCAAAGCGAAATATCGTGAATTCGAAACCGCCGGCGTGCCGATGACACTCATCGGGCAGGACACGGTCAATGTGGCGGTCCGTCGGCCATGAATGCGGCCTCTTTCGCGCTGATACTGACCGGCGTTCTGCTCAACGCGGCTGCGCAGCTTCTGCTCAAGGCCGGAGCGAATCGCGTGGGCCCGATCGAGCTGAACAGCCAAAGCATCCCCGCGTTGCAGGCCCTGGCGTTTTCCGGACCGATACTCGCGGGACTCACGTGTTATGTCATCAGCGTCGTGGTCTGGATCGTCGCGCTCAGCCGTGTGGAGGTCAGCATCGCTTATCCGATGTTGTCGATCGGCTATGTGGTGAATGCAATTGCGGCGTGGTGGCTTTTCGGCGAAGCGCTGACCCCGATGCGGTTCGCAGGCATCGGGGTGATCATCTTCGGCGTGTTTCTGCTCGCGGCGAGCGCACGCGGCGGATGACCCTCAGGATTCGGTACACTGGCCCTGTCGCTTCGCTGCGCGTCGAGCGGCGCACCCGCGCCCGGGGCGGGGAACATCGCTTACCAACCGTCTGTCACAAGGCATACGCATGAAGTTACACACATCCGATCAGGTCCTCGCGCAACCGGCCGAGCCGTACCTGCCGTTCGCACGCCCGAGCCTGGACGAAGAGACCATCGCGGCGGTCGCAGAGGTATTGCGATCAGGCTGGATCACGACGGGCCCTCGTACCGCGCAGTTCGAATCGGCCCTGTCGGGGTATTTCGGAGGACGGGTCGTCAAGACCTTTACCAGTGCGACCGCCGCGCTGGAGGTGGCGCTGCTCGTCGCCGGCGTCGGCGCGGGTGACGAGGTCATCACGACAGCCATGAGCTTCGCTGCGACCGCAAACGTGATCCTGCGGGTGGGCGCGCGGCCGGTCTTTGTCGATGCCGAGCTCGCCACGCGCAACATCGATCTGGGGCAGGTGGAAGCCGCGATCACGAGTCGTACCCGCGCCATCATGCCGGTGCATTTCGCCGGGCGTCCGGTCGACATGGACCGCCTTTATGCGATCGCGAAGCAGCACGGCCTGCGCGTGATCGAGGATGCCGCGCACGCGATGGGCGCGAGCTGGCACGGCAAACGCATCGGCGCCATCGGCGATCTGGTCGTGTTCAGCTTTCATCCGAACAAGAACATGACGACCATCGAAGGCGGCGCGCTCGTGCTCGACGACCCCGCCGAGGCGAAGCTCGCGGACCTGCATCGCTTCCATGGCATACAGCGCACCGCCGACGGTGACATCGATATCGAGCTGGCCGGGGGGAAATCCAACTTCTCCGACGTGGCGTCGGCGGTAGGTCTGGGCCAGCTGCGCAGGATTGACGAATTCAACGCCCGCCGCCGGCAGCTTGCCGCGCGTTACTTCGACCGGCTGGAGGCTGATCCGCCGGCGGCTCTGCCCTCACGCGCCGACGAAGGCCATTGCTGGCATGTGTTCACGCCGCTGCTGCCGCTCGATCGCATGACGATGACCCGCGCCGATTTCATACGGTGTATGCACGCGCGCGGAATCGGCATTGGCGTGCATTACCCGGCGATACCGCAGCTGGCGCTGTATCGGCGTGAGGGATACGGCGACCAGCCGTATCCAAATGCGGAGCGCATCGGCCGCGAGACCGTGACCCTTCCGCTTTTCGCCTCCATGTCCGATGCGGATGTCGATCGCGTCTGCAGCGCCATGCGCAGCGTGCTGGGTGACGCCGGCGCCGGGAAAGCTGCATGACGGCCGCGCTCGTCTCGGTGGTGATACCCGTTTTCAACGAGGAAGCGGTGCTCGAGCAACTGTTCGAGCGGCTGTACCCCGCCCTCGACAGCCTGGGCGTCGCGTACGAGGTCATCTTCGTGGACGACTCCAGCCGGGACCGCTCGCCACAGATGCTGCGCGAGCAGTTCGCGAAACGCCCCGAAGAGACGAGTGTCGTGCTTCTGTCTTTCAACGTCGGCCAGCACATGGCGATACTCGCAGGCTTCCAGCACGCGCGCGGAAACCGCATCGTGACACTGGACGCGGACCTGCAGAACCCGCCCGAGGAGATCGGCAAGCTGCTCTTGGAAATGGATCTCGGGCACGACTACGTGGGCGGCGTCAGGGTCGACCGGCACGACAGCTGGTGGCGCAAACGCGGCTCGCGTGTGATCAACTGGCTGCGTGCCCGGACCACGCGCATTCGCCTAAGCGACCAGGGCTGCATGCTGCGCGCGTATGACCGGCGCGTCATCGACGTGATCCTGCGCTCGGGCGAAGTGAATACCTTCATACCCGCGCTCGCATACAGTTACGCGCGCGATCCGGCAGAAGTCGAGGTCGAGCACGAAGCCCGCGCGGCGGGAACATCGAAGTACCCGGTGATGCGGCTGGTGGCGCTCAGCTTCGATCTCATGACCGGTTTTTCGGTGGCGCCACTGCGCATTTTCTCGCTATTCGGAATGGCGCTGTCGCTGCTGTCGGGTCTTTTCGTGGTCTATCTTTTTGTCAGGCGAATCTGGCTCGGACCTGAGGCCGAAGGGGTGTTCACGCTGTTCGCGATTTCTTTCCTGCTGATCGGCATCGTGCTCTTCGGCATCGGTTTGCTCGGCGAATACGTCGGGCGTATCTACGAACAGGTTCGCGAGCGCCCGCGCTACGTGGTGCACGAGCTCATGGAGGCGAAGCAGGCCGCAGTGCCCGCCACAGCGCACGCCCCCCGGCCCGCCGCGGAGCGGGTCGAGGTTCGGCGATGACGCGCAAGGCGCGTGCGGTGGTATTTGCCAATCACGATGTCGGGGTGCGATGCCTGTCGGTTTTGCTCGCCGCAGGCGTCGAGGTGCCGCTGGTGGTGGCGCACGCCGAGGAGCCGCACGAAGCGGCGGCTTTCGCCAGTGTCGTTCAGACGGCACGATCGAAGGGGCTGGACGTCGTATTGCCCGACGACGTGAACGATGATGCTTTCGTCGATGGCATCGCGGCGCTCGCACCGGACTTCATTTTTTCGTTCTATTGCCGCCAGATGATCGGCAGCCGCGTCCTCAAGCTCGCGACGCGCGGCGCGCTCAACATGCACGGCTCGCTCCTGCCGCAATACCGGGGCCGTGCGCCGGTGAACTGGGCCGTGATACGCGGCGAGACGCAAACCGGCGCAACCCTGCATTACATGACCGGGAAGCCCGACGCCGGCGATATCGTCGACCAGCAGGCCGTGCCGATACTGCCGGACGATACGGCTTTCGAGGTATTCAGGAAAATTACGTTCGCGGCGGAAATCGTGCTGTGGCGCAGTTTGCCCGCGCTCATTGCCGGCACCGCCCCCAGGATTGCGCAGGATGCGGCGGCGGCGACTTATTTCGGCAGGCGACGCCCGGAAGACGGCACGATCGACTGGCGCGCTGACGCGAAAACCATTCATGATCTCGTGCGCGGTGTCGCCCCGCCGTATCCCGGCGCGTCTGCGGTCGTGCGCGGACGCACGCTGCGCATCCTCAGGACTGCGCACGAGCCTGAACGGCCGCGGCGCTCACCCGACCCGGTCATGTACGTGGAAAACGGCGCATGCTTCGTCGAGTGCGGCGGCGGAGGCGTGCTGCGCGTCATCGAAGCCGATCTCGACGGGACGCCTGCCGGTGCCGCGGCGATCGAATCCGCATTTGCAATAACGGGCGTTCTTCCTCTGGAAGGGCGCTGAAAGGCAAGCTTATGAAAAAAATCCTCATCCTCGGTGTCAATGGTTTCATCGGGCATCACCTGACGCGGCGTATCCTGGCGGACACCGACTGGTCGGTCTACGGCATGGACATGCATAGCGACCGTATCGACGAGTTCAGGTCGAATTCGCGGTTTCACTTCTTCGAAGGCGACATCACGATCAATCACGAGTGGATCGAATACCACGTGAAGAAGTGCGATGTCGTGCTGCCGCTCGTGGCGATCGCGACACCTGCCGATTACGTGACCCGGCCGCTGGCGGTTTTCGAGCTCGACTTCGAGGCGAACCTGCCGATCATCAGGGCGTGCGTGAAGCGGGGCAAACGCCTCATTTTCCCGTCGACTTCGGAAGTCTACGGGATGTGTCAGGACGAGAAGTTCGACGCCGACACGTCGAACCTCGTGCTCGGGCCCATCAACAAGCAGCGCTGGATTTATTCGTGTTCCAAGCAGCTGATCGACAGGGTCGTGTGGGCCTACGGACAGGCGGGTAAGCTCGACTTCACGCTGTTTCGTCCGTTCAACTGGGTCGGGCCCGGCCTCGACGATCTGCATGCCGCGAAGGAGGGCAGCTCTCGCGTCATTACGCAGTTCCTGGGTCACATCGCACGCGGCGAGCAGATTCATCTCGTCGACGGGGGCGCCCAGCGGCGCAGCTTCACCGATATTCTGGACGCGATGAACGCGCTGATGACCATCATCGACAATCCCGGCGGTATCGCCAACGGCCGCATTTATAACATCGGCAATCCGGACAACAACTACTCGATCCGTGAGATCGCGACGATGATGCTCGCCATCGCGGGTAAATTTCCCGAGTGGAGCGAAAGCGCAAGCCGCGTGAAGATGATCGACGTGGCGGCCGAGTCGTACTACGGTTCGGGTTACCAGGACATGACGAACCGGCGCCCGCAGATCGACACCACCAGCGCGGATCTGCACTGGCAGCCGCGCGTAGGGATGGAAGAGACGCTGGCGAGCCTGTTCGAGTATTACCGCGCGCAGCTTCCCAGCGTGCGTCAGCTCATCGACGATGCACCCCAGGCAGGGTCGAATTCTGACGAGCGCGTCCGGAGATCCGCCGGCACATGATGCGGCCCAGGCCGCGCCTCGCACTCAAGGTCGACGTCGATACCTTGCGCGGCACGCGCGAGGGCGTGCCCGCGCTGGCGGAGCTGTTCTTGCGGCACGGCGCGGGCGCCACTTTCCTTTTCAGCGTGGGGCCCGACCACACGGGCCGGGCGCTGCGCCGCGTGTTCCGGCGCGGATTTCTCACGAAGGTCTCGCGAACTTCGGTGCTCGAGCACTACGGCCTGCGCACGCTGCTTTATGGAACCCTGTTGCCCGGGCCTCACATCGGCCGCGCCTGCGTGCAGGAAATGACGGCGGTGCGCTCGGCGGGTTTCGAAGTCGGGTTGCACACTTACGACCACGTGAAATGGCAGGATTTCGTGGCGGCGCGCGGCGCGCAGTGGACGCAGGACGAAATGCAGCGCGGCATCGACGCTTTTCGTGAGGTATTCGGCGGGCGGCCCGAAGTGCACGGGGCGGCCGGCTGGCAGATGAACGATGCGGCTTTCGAGTCGGAAATCCGGATGGGTTTCGCCTATTGCTCCGATACGCGAGGCACGCATCCTTTTACGCCGGTCCTGGACAACGGCGAAACGGCGTGCCCGCAGGTGCCCACGACGCTGCCCACGCTCGACGAATTGATCGGGGTGGTCGGACCCACGCCCGCCGACGCCGCGGCCCACCTGCTCGGGCTCACGCGCGAGGCGCCGGAGCACGGCCACGTGTTCACCCTGCACGCCGAGCTCGAAGGCATGCGCTTGAAGCCGGTGCTCGAGACCCTGCTCGAAGGCTGGTCGGCGCAGGGTTACGACCTGGTCGCCATGCGACGCGTGCTCGAGGGCGTGGAGACTGCTACGCTGCCGCGTCATCGCGTGCGCCCTGCAGCCCTGCCCGGACGCTCGGGCCTGCTCATGACCCAGGGGCCTGCGCTCCAGCCCTGACGCCACGCTGAGTTTTCACTGTCGCGCGGGCGCGACAATGAGACGTTGCCCCGCGTGCAATGTGCTAACGTCGGGCATGTCTGCCTACGACGCACTCACGCCCGAGCTCATCCTCGACGGAATCGAATCTGCCGGTTATCGCTGCGATGGACGGCTCATCGCTCTGAACAGCTACGAGAACCGGGTCTATCAGGTCTGGCTGGACGACGGCGCCATGCTGGTCGCGAAGTTCTACCGTCCTTCCCGCTGGTCTGACGACGCGATCCTCGAGGAACACGCTTACGCCCTGGAGCTCGCACAAGGCGAGCTGCCGGTCGTCGCCCCGCTGGTGCGAGGCGGCGCCACGCTGCTGGAGCACGGCGGATATCGATTCGCGCTCTATGAGCGCAGACCGGGGCGCACGCCCGAGCTCGAGGACCCCGAAACCCTGCGCTGGCTCGGCCGCTTCATTGCCCGCATACACGCGTATGGAAAGCTGCGCACGTTCAGGCACCGCCCGGCGATCGATATCGAGAGCTTCGGGCGCGCGCCTTTGCGCTTCGTCCTCGATCACGATTTCGTTCCCGACGAGCTGCGCGTGACTTACGAGAGTGTCGTCGAAGACGTGCTCGACCGGGTCGAGCGCGCATACGAGCGTGCGGGTCCGGTGAGCGCCATACGGCTGCACGGCGATTGTCACAGCGGCAACATTCTGTGGACGGACGGCGGACCGCATTTCGTCGATCTGGACGACGCGCGTAACGGCCCCGCCGTGCAGGACATCTGGATGTGGCTCGCGGGCGATCGCACCTCGATGCAGATCCAGCTCAACGCTGTCCTGGAAGGCTATCGCGAGTTCAACGATTTCGATCCCGCGCAGCTGTGGCTGGTGGAGGCGCTGCGCACGCTGCGCCTGATTCACTATTCGGGATGGCTTGCGCAGCGCTGGGACGATCCTGCGTTTCCGAACAGCTTTCCCTTCTTCAACACGCAGCGCTACTGGCAGGATCAGATACTCACACTGCGCGAGCAGGCGGCGATACTCGATGAGCCGCCGCTGGAGCTTTATTGAGGCGAAAAGGTGATGGGGTGATGAGGTGACGAGGTGATGGGGTGATGGGGTGATGAGGTGGTGGGTGATGGGGTGACGGCCCCATCTGCATTGCGCGTCTCGCGTTCATTCTTTTGACCGCTTCGGCAGTGTCACTCATAGTGAAAGCGTTGGGCGGCTTCGTTATCGTGTATGCCGCAATCGTCGCGCTGATCTGGTTCTTCCAGGACCGTCTCATCTATCTGCCGCAAATGGGACGCGAAGTCGTGTCCACGCCCATCGCATTCGGTGCGCCTTACGACGACTTCACACTCGCCACCGAAGACGGTGAGAAGCTCAATGCGTGGTGGGTGCCTGTCGCCAGTCCCCGCGGTGCAGTGCTGCTGCTGCACGGCAATGCGGGCAATATCTCGCACCGGATCGCGTATGCGCTCATGTTCAGGTCGCTGGGCTACGCGACGCTGCTCGTCGATTATCGCGGCTACGGCAAGAGCAGCGGCACACCCTCGGAGGCGGGGACGTACCGCGATGCCGATGCGGCGTGGCGCTGGCTCACCGTGACGCGCGGCATTGCGGAGCGCGACATCGTCGTGTTCGGGGAGTCACTGGGCGGGGGCGTCGCATCGCAGCTCGCCGCCGGGCATGCGCCGCGGGCACTGGTTCTCGCCTCGACGTTTACATCAGCCGTCGATCTGGGTGCCGAGATCTATCCTTTTCTGCCGGTGCGGCTCATCAGCCGCTACCGTTACCCCACGCTGGACAGGCTGCCTGAAGTCGATGCGCCGGTGTTGATCATCCACAGCCCCGGCGACGACATCATCCCGTTTGCACATGGGCAGCGGCTGTATGCGGCCGCGCGCGAGCCCAAGGCATTCCTGGAAATCACCGGCGGGCACAACGACGGATTCGTTTTCAAGCGCCAGCCGTGGGTCGATGCACTCGGCGCGTTTCTGGAGGCGGCCCGCCGGGCGGATAAAGAGGTGACGAAGTGACGACGTGATGAGGTGATGAGGCGGTGGGGTGATGGGGTGATGGGGTGACAGGCGCACGACGTTACGTTGTGATGCGCTTCAGGTCTCGAGCAACTCCGCGACGTAATCCGCGATCGCGAGCGAGGAGGTCAGGCCCGGCGACTCGATGCCGTAGAGGCTCACCATGCCGGGTATGCCGTGGTCGCGCGGCCCCTGAATCATGAAATCGGGTGCCGGCTCGCCCGGACCGTGGATTTTCGGCCGTATGCCGGTATATCCCGGCTGCAGTGCGCCGTCTTTCAGGCCCGGGTAGTAGCGGCGGATCGCGGTGTAAAAAGCCTGTTCGTGCTCTTGCGAGTCGTCGAAGCGATAGTCGATGCGGTCTATCCAGGCGAAGTCGGGGCCGAATTTGACCTGCCCGCCGAGGTCGATCGTTACGTGCACGCCGAGCCAATCCTGGCGCGCCACGGGATAGATCAGGCGATTGAAAGGCGCTTTACCCGACAGCGTGTAGTAATGGCCGATCGCATAATGGGTCGCCGGAATGCTGGCTGCGGGGACACCGGCGATGCTGCGCGCGACGGCTTGCGCATGAAAACCTGCCGAATTGATGACAGTGCCACACAGCAGTGACATCGGTTCGGCGCCGCCGACTTCGAGCAGGATGCCGTCTTTGGTGACTTCGCCGGAGAGGACCGGGCTTGCGAAAGCGATCGCGCCGCCGTGGGCTTCCATGTCCCCGATGTAGGCCAGCATGAGGCCGTGTGCATCGATGATGCCCGTGGAAGGCGACAGAAAGCCTGCGACGCCGCGCACTTCGGGCTCCATGTCGGCGAGCTCCGCAGCGCTGAGCGGGCGCAAATCGTCACAGCCGTTGATTTTCGCCTGCTCCCGGTATTTCTCGAGCCCCGGCAGCTCCGACGCCTCGCATGCGACGATCACTTTGCCGATGCGGCGGTGGTTGACGGCGTGCTCGGCGCAATAGCCGTAGAGCGCCTTGCGCCCGGCAACACACAGCTTCGCCTTGAGCGAACCGGTCGAATAGTAAATGCCTGCGTGCATGACTTCGGAGTTACGCGAGCTGGTGTGGATCCCGAAGTGCTCTTCGGCCTCGAGCACGACGACTTCGCGCCCGCTCATTGCCAGCTTGCGTGCGATGGCGAGACCCACCACGCCACCGCCTATGACTGCGCAATCTATTTTCTCTGCCATGAACTGCCTGTTCTGGTTATCCTCGGATGAACCGAGATTGAAAGCGCGCCATTTTATCAGTGATGAGTTGGGACTCTCGATTTTTGGAACGCTCCCCGATGTTGCGGCCGCTCGCGCTGGGCGGTGCTGCGCTGGCGGGCGCTGCTGATTGGCCGCGGCGGCCGGTGCTGCAGGCTTTGGTGACCGCGGCAGGGCTCACCAACGCACGGGGAATTCCGATTCGTCTCGTTGCACCCGCTCCGGACGGGAACCTGCGTTACGAAGCCCGCATTTACGAGCGCGGCGAGCTCGAAGTGCTTGAAGCCCGCTGGCACGATCTGTTCAACGTGCTGGTCTGGCTGGCGTGTCCGCGCACCAAGGCAGCGTTGAACCAGCGGCACGCTGCGGCCGCCGCGCACGCGAGGGGCGCGAATCGTGGACGTGTGCAGGACGCGCTGACGGTGCTCGACGAGAGCGGGGCGTTCTTCGTGTCGACGCAGCCCGAACTGGTCGACGATCTGCGCACATTCCGCTGGAAAAACCTGTTCTGGGCAAGGCGGGAGCGCGTGCTTGCGGCGGCGCGGGTCTTCGTGTTCGGACACGGGCTCTTCGAAAAGGCGCTCGATCCGTACATCGGCATGACTGCGCACGCGATGCCGCTCCTCGTCGGCGCGGATTTCATGACCGCGCCCCTGGCGCGTCAGCTCGAATGCGTCGATGCGCTGGCGGCGCAAGCTGTTCTCGATGCGACCCGGCTCGATACGCCGCAGTCTTTGGCACCGCTGCCGTTGCTCGGCGTGCCGGGGTGGTGGCCCGATAACGAACGTGAGGATTTCTACGACAACACGGCATACTTCAGGCCCGGCCGCCAGCCGCGTGCGACCCGTGATCGGTAGATTCCAGTCTCAACGTTTCAGCGCTTCGCCGGTCAGCGGCACATTCTCCGTAAGACGCGTGGTCACGGAGGGAGCCCTCGGGTTTTCCTCCGTTCGTATACTGCTTGCCACCGCAGGGCGGATGGCGGCGACGGTGACCCGGTTCTTTCCGGAAGTCTTGCTGGCATATAGAGCCTGGTCGGCGCGCTCGATCATGGATTCGAGATCGCTCGCGTGCTCGGGATAGCTGGCAATGCCGACGCTGACGGTGGTGCCTACGGATTGGCTGGGCGTGGAAAGCATGGCGACTTCGACTCGCTGGCGTATGCGCTCGCCGAGCTTCTCGGCGCCGTCGGCGGTTGTTTCCGGAAGCAGCAGGACGAACTCGTCGCCGCCGTATCGTGCAACGATATCGGTTTCGCGCAGCTGAGCCTGTATGCATTTTACGATCATCTGCAGCAGCCGGTTGCCCGCCTGGTGGCCGTATCTGTCGTTCACCATCTTCAGGCTGTCCGAGTCGATCATGACAACCGTATAGGCGCGGTTGTAGCGCGCGCACTGACGGGAAGTCCTGCCGGCCGCGGTCGCAAACGCGCGCATGTTCAGCACACCGGTGAGCTCGTCCGTTTCGGACAGCGTCTTGATGTGCACAAGCGCGCGCCGGATATCCGCAGACAGCATGGTGGTGACGTAGGCGACCAGTATCATCGGCGCCAACTGGGCTAGCAATCCGGCAAGGAATACGATGGGAGAATCGACGGCGCCGGACTCGGAGAGCCACAGATAACACGCCGCTATCAACGCCATCTGCAGCAAGGTCGCGTGTTTGCCGAGTGTTAGCGCAGTGGTGATGATGACGAGCAGGTAGAGATTGACCAGCGGGCTTTCGAGGCCGCCGGTGTGCATCAGCACCCAGGTGATGAATGCGATCATCACCCACGTCTCGATCGCGAGCTTCCAATTGCTTTCGGTGCGGTTGAGGTAGCGGAAGGCGAGAATGAAGCCACCGAAAAGCAGCGTGCCGAGCGCGAGTGCGAAGGCCGCTTCCGGTTCGGGAGAGAAAACGACGTGGTAAAGCAAAACCAGAATGATCGTCAGCCATTCGATTTCGGCGACGGTTCGGGAGAAGCCGCGAAGCTCGTCATCCGAAAGCGTCGGGTCGAATATCAGGCTGTTGCTCATGCCGTTACTCGCACGAAAAAGCGTTAACTTAGAATAATATTACGGCGTGCATACACCATCCCTGCCAGAAATGGTACTGGAAAATCCGGGACCCGGGTGAGGTTTCCACGGTCGCGCATGACAAAAGTCCACACGCGGCGCGAAGCGTCGCGACTCTGCCGGGATCGAGTGTGATCGGGCTGCTCCAGCGCGTGACCCGGGCCGACGTGAGCGTCGAGGGTGTGCGCATCGCCGCCATCGGCGCCGGATTGCTCGTGCTGGTCGGCGTGGAGCGCGGCGATGGCGAGCGCGAAGCGGACCGTCTGCTCGAGCGCCTCCTCGGCTACCGGGTATTCGCCGACGATGAGGGGCGGATGAACTTTTCGCTTCGGGACGTGGAAGGCGGCCTCCTGCTTGTGCCGCAGTTCACGCTTGCCGCCGATACCCGAACGGGCACGCGCCCCGGGTTTTCGACGGCCGCCGCCCCGGCAGAAGGTGTACGGCTCTTCGATTACCTGGTCGGGAACGCGCGCCTCGCGCACGGGCTTGTCGAGACAGGACGCTTCGGCGCCGACATGAAAGTGGGCCTCGTCAACGACGGCCCGGTCACGTTCTGGCTGCAGGTAAAATCGCCGGGCTGAGTTCCCCGGTCCGTGCAACGTCTGCCGCCGGGGTGCGCAACGAGTTGATGCCGGATGCGCGGATCCGGGATATCCTGCCACCGCATCGAAAACAGAGCGGGCGGCGCGTTTTAGCGCGGACTTGGATTGCAAAACAGAATGGAGGAACGAGACGCCCGGGTCGATAAAATCGACTCGCAAGCCGCCCGGGAGCTTGAACTTCCGCGCACCGCCTCCATTTAAAGCACGAAGCTCTCTTCGAAGTCTGTGCTTC
>JBKJKJ010000607.1:0-8275 GCA_046597455.1 Burkholderiales bacterium | reverse complement strand
TGTCGCGACCTACTCGCCCACAGTCATCGGCAACAAGATCATGGGCACGAGCCAGCTGGGCTCAGCCGACTTCACGCCGCTCAACATCCTCGCGCGCGAGTACGTCGTATTCGCGGTCAAAGCCGATTCCCCCATCGCCTCGATGAAAGAGCTCACTGCACGGCTGAAGAAAGACCCGGGTGCGGTCAGCTTCGCCTTCGCCACTGCCCGCGGCAATCACAACCACATCGTGCTCAGCATGTACCTGAAATCGATCGGTATCGAGCCCAAAGTCGCGAAAGCCATCGTCTATCCCGGCGGCGGGCCTGCCATGACGGCGGTACTGGGCGGACACATCGATGTCTATGTCGCCTCTCCGCGAAGCACCCTGCCGCTGCAGAAAGACGGCCGCCTCAAAATCCTCGGGATTTCGGCACCGCAGCGCCAGCCCGGGGCACTGGCGGAGCTCGTGACGATGAAAGAGCAGGGATACGACGCGGTCTTCTTCACCTGGCGCGGGTTCATGGGCCCCAGGGGACTGAAACCCGCTGAAGTCGCTTACTGGGACGCGGTGTTCGGCAAGCTCGCGCAAAGCGACGAGTGGAAGAAAGACACCGAGCAGCAGTTCTGGAACGCGGACTACCTGCTGAGCGCGGATACGCGCAAGCACCTCGAACGCGAAAACGAGCTGCTCAAAGGCCTGCTCACCGAGCTCGGGCTGGCGAAACAGTAAGGCGCACGACGCGCCTCACTGCTATTCATTACGAAGTTATTCCTTCGCGTCGGCTACGAGGCCGGCCTGTTCGATGCCGTAGACGCACGCGGCTTCGTCCTCGTCGCCCGTGCCGCCGCTGGCGCCCGCCGAGCCGATGATCGTGCCGTCTTTGGTCTTGATGAGCACGCCGCCGGTCTGCGGGAGGAACTTGCCTTCCGCCGTGGCCGCGAGTGTCACGAAGAAATTGGGATTGTCTTTCGCGCGCTTGGCCAGCGCGCGGCTCGAAGCACCCATGGCGACCGCACCCCACGCCTTGCCTTTGGCGACATCGAGCCGGAACATGCTCGCGCCGTCGTCACGCTGCGCCGCTACGATATGGCCCGCGTCGTCGAGCACGATCACGCCGAGCGGTTTCACTTTCATTTCGCGCCCTTTGACGAGTGCCTGTTCGATGATCTTGTTGGCTTGCGCCAGGGTGAGTTTGGACATGGGTGTGCTCCGTGAGGGGAATGATTTTCGGTGTATGTTACGGCAAACAGCGGCATACGACATCGGACATCGGACATCGAGGAGACACGCGCAGTGCAACCAGACCCCAGGCGCAAACGCGCAACGTTACGCATCTTTGCAGCAGTCGCACTGCTCGCATCGTCCAGCGCTCACGCGCAACAGGACTATCCGTCACGGCCCATTCGCATCATCGTGCCTTCGGTCGCCGGTGGCGGCACCGATTCGAGCACGCGCATCGTGGCCTCGAAGCTGGGGGAGCTGCTCGGGCAGCGCATCGTGGTGGACAACCGCCCGGGCGCGGCTTCGATCATCGGTTCCGAAGCGGTGGCGCGATCGGCGCCCGACGGCTACACGCTTCTAGCCGCGATCAGCACCATCACCATACAGCCTTCGATGCAGAAGAGTCTGCCTTTCGATCCGGTGAAGGATTTCGCGCCGGTCTCGGTTTTCGTGCGTCTGCCGAACGTGCTCGTCGGCCATCCGTCGCTGCAGCCGAAAAACATAAAAGAGCTGATCGCGTTCGCGAAGGCGAGACCCGGCACTCTGGAATTCGCCTCCGCGGGCACCGGATCCAATCTTCATCTTTCCATGGAAATGTTTCTCAGCATGACCGGCCTGAAAATGGTGCACGTCCCGTACAAAGGCGCATCGCAGGCGATCGCCGACGTCGCCGCCGGCTACGTGCCGCTGATGGTCACCAACATGATCACCGGCACCACGCAGTTCAAAGCCGGCCGGTTGCGCGCATACGGCGTGACGAGCGCAAAGCGCACGGCAGCTGCACCGGACATTCCGACCATCGCGGAGCAGGGCGTGCCGGGTTACGAAGCGGTGCAGTGGTACGGACTGATGGCGCCTGCGGGAACGCCGCGCGAAGCAATACAGAAGCTGCACAAAGGCGTCGTCGGCGCTCTGCAGGACAAGACCGTCAGAGACCTCTTTCTCAGCAGCGGCGCCGAGCCTGTGGGCAACTCGCCTGAAGAATTTGCGGCGCTCATCAAAACGGAGATGGTGAAGTGGGCGAAGGTGGTCAAGGCGGCGGGCATCAAGCCGGAATAAAGTGCGCCGCGGCGGCGGCCTCGTGCGCAGCGCTCGGGACATGCACTGCCTTTTCGCCGGGCGCGTGCCGCCGCCCGCTCATCCGCGCGGCCCCGCCCATTGCAGTGTGCTATCGAAGGCGGTAGATTGGCCCCCTGATCGCTTTTCGAAAGCGGGTCCATGAGCGACACGGCCAGGCCGCCGATCGAAATCCGCAGTCTCGACGAGCACCGGCGAGCGATGTTCAAGTTCGCCATGCTGCAGTTACGCAACGAGACCCACGCGGAAGACTGCGTGCAGGAAGCGCTGGCCGCTGCCATTCAGGGCGCCGATCACTTCGCAGGCGATTCGTCGGTCCGCACCTGGCTGATCGGCATACTCAGGCACAAGATCCTCGACCACTTCCGCAGGACGAGCCGCGAGCAGACGCTGAGCGTCGATGATGACGAGCGCTCGCCGGAGGATTTCGATGCGCTTTTCAAGCCGGACGGCCACTACGTCGAAGCGCCCGCCGCGTGGGCGAATCCCGAGCAGGCGCTCACGCAAAGCCAGTTCTTCGAGGTGCTCGAGCGCTGCCTCGAGGCGTTGCCTAAGGTTACAGCGCGCGTCTTCACGATGCGCGAAGTGATGGGCGTGAGCACCGAAGAGATATGCAGCGACCTCGGAATCACATCGAACAACTGCTGGGTCCTCATCTATCGCGCGCGCATGTCATTGCGAGCGTGCCTTGAGAAGCGCTGGTTCGATGACCGCGACACGGGAGCCGGTTCATGAGGCTCACCTGCAAGGAAGCAAGCCGACTGATATCGGCCGGGCAGGACCGGGACCTCGGCTTCGCCGAGAGGACCGCACTGCTGCTGCATCTCACCGTGTGTGACGCATGCAGGAAGGTCAAAACGCAGTTCGAGTTCATTCGCAAAGCCCTCGCCGCCTACGCGAAATCCGACGACCACGACAAGCGATGAAGCTGCGCGTCCGGCGCAACACGCCGCACGCCTGCCCCCGCCCGGATGGTCCTCGTCTTCACCCCGGAGCGCCAGATAGAACAGGCAGCGCACATGCGCCGCCTGCACGATCACGCGAGATGCCGGATCGGGTTTTCGACGCTCATCCGGCGCGTCTCAGCGCGCAGGCCCGTGCTCGCTTGCGGAAGACGGAAACGTGGTCGCCATCATCTTCTTGTCCATAAATTCCTTCGCCGTGAGCATGCGATCCTTGTTCTGGTCCATCCTGTCGAATTGCGCGCTCATGTACGAAATGAACTCATCCCGACTCACCATCCCGTCGTTGTTGCGGTCCATGGCTTTCATCATCAACGCGGACCAGAACAGGTCGGGAAAGTCGGTGTTCCCGCCAGGCGCAGCATTCGCGGCGGACGCCGCAATACCGGCCAGCACGAGTACGCCCACCATGGTCGCTGATTTCATGTGCTTGATCATGTCGGTCTCCAGTAGCTCAGGTTGTCAGGGTCGCTGCGGTTCGGCACGCGTTGCGCGGATATCGCTGCACGTGTCCCGCTTTGGTCGCGATTGCGCGCCAGCCCTTACTGGAGATTTCGAAAATTCCGTCGTCCGTGAGCCATCGCCTTACACGCAGTCCATCAAAGCGGTGTTCGTACGACCTGCCCGCCCGCCTGCACGAACCATCGCTCGCTCGCGAACGGCATGCCTTCGAGCCGGGCATGCATCCAGTCTGCGACGAGGCCCTGCGGGGTGGGGCCGAGATTCGTCGAAGGGACGCTGCCGACCGAGTGCCTGCAGTCCTGGTAGACGACGAGTTGCCGGGGGCAATCGAGCGTCGCCATGAAACGCTCGGTATGCGCCAGCGGTGAGAGCTCGTCCATTTCACCGGCTACGCACAGATACGGCGCGCGTATGTTTTCGGCGTGGCCTTCCCAGGTGAGGGTTTTGACGAACTCGTCGAAAGCGTCCTCGTCGTCATAGCCTGACATGTACATGAAACGCTGCTTGAACGTGGGCGACGCCTCCTCGAAAATGGTTTGGAAACCCGGCTCCAGGCACGTGGCGGCGACGGCGCAGGCGGCGTACCGCGGGTCGTTCGCGCACGCGATCGTCGCGAAAAAACTGCCGAAGCTTTGCCCGGCGACGCCGATGCGCGCGGCGTCCACTTCCACACGCCCGCGCATCCAGTCCATGATCGCGCGCCCCGCTTCGATCCAGTTGTCCATGCTGACGTGTATTCCCAGCACCGCACTTTCGTACTGGCCGGGACCCTCCACGCTCAGCACCGCGATGCCGCGCGAAAGCCAGCGGTCCCCGTACATCGCGACACTCGCCTCCTTGAAACCGTCCATGCCGGGAATCGACACCACGGCGGGAATGCGGCCGCATTCGTAACCCGGCGGCAAATGCAGCCAGCCCGGCAGTGCGGTGTCCCGAAACGGGATCCACGCCTGCTCCACAACGTGATCCGCGAAATGCGCGTAGCACGTGTAGCACTCGCGCTTGCGCTGGTTGAGCTCGAGGTTCTTCTGATTGTTTTCGTCGTAGGGCCATTGCGAGGCGGCATACTGGACTGCCGCAATGAAGTAGTTCTGACGCGCCGTCACCCGCTCGTTCGCCTGCGCCGCCGCTCTCGCCTTCGCTTCGCGGCGCCTCGCGGCGGCTTCGAACGCCGGTGAAATGTCGGCATATTTTTTTACGCGCTCGCGGATCGCGGCGAAATCGGCGTTCGCTTCAGGTCCGCACGGAGCGTTGTAGCTGACAGAGCGCGGCTGATCCCAGTCGATTCCGACCGAGCGGATCACGTTGTCGACGAGCCAGCGCTGCGCGCGCCAGCGGCGGGTGTGTATCGGGCCTGTGCTGCGCGGGGTCATGGAACTATCCTCCGGTGAATCGAACCGGTTATTCTATCGTCACCACCGCGCCGCACGCCGACGCACAACCCGCCCCGATCAGAGCCGACAGGACACCCATGACATCCGAACTGCACTATCTCACGCTCGCCCGGACCGCGGATCTCATCCGCGAGCGCAAGCTCTCGCCCGTGGAGCTCACCGAATCGCTGCTCGCGCGAATCGAGACTCTGGAGCCCCAGCTCCACGCATTCATTTCGATCACGGCCGATCAGGCTGTTGCGGCAGCGAAGCGCGCCGAGGCGCAGATCGCGCAAGGCCGCTATCGGGGTCCGCTGCACGGCATCCCCTTCGCGCTGAAGGACATCTATGACGCGAAAGGCACGGCCACCACCGGCGGCTCGAAAGTCGGCATCGGCAACATGCCGGTGGAAGATGCCGCGACGACCGCCCGACTCCTGGACGGCGGCGCGGTTCTGCTGGGCAAGCTCCAGACCCACGAATTCGCGCATGGCGGGCCGTCCTTCGATCTGCCGTGGCCGCCTGCCCGTAACCCGTGGAACCTGGAACACTTCACGGGAGGCTCGTCGAGCGGCTCGGGTGCAGCCCTCGCGGCCGGTCTGGTGCCCGCTGCGCTGGGGTCCGATACGGGCGGCTCCATACGCGGTCCGGCTTCGTTCTGCGGCATCACCGGCCTCATGCCGACTTACGGGCTGGTGAGCCGGTTCGGCGTCATTCCCAATTCGTTCACTTTCGATCATTGCGGTCCGATGGCGCGCACCGTGGAAGACTGCGCCATCCTGCTGCAGGCACTCGCCGGTTTCGACCCGCGTGATTCGGGCAGCATCGAGCAAAGTGTTCCCGACTATCGCGCAGCGCTCGCAGGCAACGTGAAAGGGCTGCGCATCGGCGTGCTGCGCCATTACTGGGAAGAGGATCTCCCGGGGCCTGAGGATCAGCGCCGGGCGATGGAAGACGCCATCGGCGTATTCCGCAGCCTGGGCGCAATAGTCGAAGATGCCCGTGCGCGGCCGATGATGGACGGGCTCGACATCAAGGTGGTCATCGCGGAAAGCGAGCTTTTTTCCATCCACCACAAGGACCTCATCGCGCGACCGGGCGACTTCGGACGCGACTTCCTCGGGCGTGCGCTCCCCGCGTGTCTGTTCCAGTCGGTCGATTACGTGCAGGCGCTGCGCGAGCATCGCCGCTACATGGCCGAAATGAAGCCGCTCTATGAAAAGTACGACGTATTGCTCACCTGCGGCTTCGGGCCCGCCCCGCGACTCGATGCGCACCGGACGCTCAATTTCTGGAAGCGCTCGAACGTGTTTACGCCTTCCAATGTCGCCCGCAGCCCGGCACTGGTGTTGTGCGCCGGCTACTCGAAGTCGGGACTGCCGCTGGGGATGCAGATCATCGGCAGGCCTTTCGACGATGCCCGCGTGATGAAAGTCGGACACGCCTACCAGCAGGCGACCGGCTGGCACCAGCAGCACCCGAAGCTCGAGCCCGGCACTGTCGCGCCAGTCGTCAATCCAGGCAACGAGCCGGTCAGGCCGGACCTCGATGCCGCGACGGTCGCTCATGTCGAGGAGATGGCGCGAAGGGCGGGACTGAACCTGAATGAGCGCCAGATGACGATACTGCTCGAGTCCGCGCCTTATGCGCTGGCGATGGTCGAGCGCATCCGCAAGCCACGCGACCGCATGGAGGCGCCGTCGCTGGTCTTTCGATTCGACGCTGGCGTGTCCTGAGTTCGTTCAAGAGTCGCCCTTGAGGCGCCTCGCCATGACACGCGTTCAGGATGCCGGCCTGATTGGCCGGCGCGGCGACGGGGTTGATCCGGGCTCGAGCCTAACTAACTACGCTCGATGACCCCGCGGGTGAGCAGCACACCGCATTCGTCGCCGGGGACCGGTCTCGAAAACAGATAACCCTGGATTTCGTCGCAGCCGGCCTGGCGCAGAAACTCGAGCTGCTCGGATGTCTCTACGCCTTCGGCGATCACCCTGAGCTTCAGACTGTGGGCCATCGAGATGACGGCCTGCGTGATCGCCGCGTCGTCGGGATCGGTCGTAATGTCGTTCACGAACGAGCGGTCGACCTTCAGCGCCCACAGCGGAAACCGCTTGAGGTAGGCCAGGCTCGAATAACCCGTTCCGAAATCGTCGATTGCAGTCTGGACGCCGAGCGCCTGCAGGTATTCGAGCGTGCGTATCCCCTCTTCGGCATTGGCCATGATCGAGCTTTCGGTAATCTCCACCTCGACCAGCTCTGGCGATACGCCCTTCGCTTCCAGCACGCGCTTGATCGTTCCCGCCAGGTCGGGCGCGAGAAACTGCCGGGCGGAAAGGTTGATTGCGACCGGAACCGGCCGGATTCCTGCGCGCTGCCACGCCTTGATCTGATCGCATACCGCGCCCAGCACCCAGTCGCCCGCCTGCACGATGAGCCCGGTCTCTTCGAGCAGCGGTATGAAGTCCCCCGGCGGCACGAGGCCGCGCTCGGGGTGGCGCCAGCGCAGCAGTGCTTCGACGCCGGTGATCTGCCCGCCTGCAAGGTTCACTTTCGGCTGGTAGTGCAGCACGAGCTCGTCGCGTTCGAGCGCGCGTCGCAGCTCACTTTCCATGTTGAGCATTTCGCGCGTACGCCTGTTCATCTCGGACGTGTAGAACTGGTAGTTGTTGCGGCCCCGCTCCTTGGCGCGGTACATCGCCACGTCGGCGTTGCGGATGAGCGTGTCCTGATCGGTGCTGTCGATCGGGAATACCGTGATCCCGATGCTCGATGTGACGAAGAGCTCTGCGCCCTCCAGCTCGAACGGCTGGTTGAGCATTTCGACGATCTTCTCGGCCACGACCGCCGCGTCCGCGGGCGTAGCCAGACGCGAGAGCACGATGGCGAACTCGTCGCCGGAAAGACGGCCCACGGTGTCATCGCTGCGCACGCACTCCGAGAGGCGCTGCGAAATCTGCTTCAGGAGCTGGTCGCCGGCAAGGTGTCCGAAGGTGTCGTTGACGTTCTTGAACCGGTCCACGTCGACGAAGAGAACGGCAAGGATCCAGTGCTGGCGCCGGGCCTGGGCGATGCCGTGGGCCAGGCGGTCGTAGAAAAGCGCGCGGTTGGGAAGCCGGGTGAGACTGTCGTAGTGAGCGAGCTGGCGGAACCGCTCTTCGCTTTCCATCAGCGCTGCAGCCGCCCGCTTGCTTTCCGAG
>JBKJKJ010000576.1:0-6641 GCA_046597455.1 Burkholderiales bacterium | reverse complement strand
CATCGGGCGGCGACCTGGCCGTGAGCTCGGAGGCGACCATGGTGCCTGCGCCTGGACGGTTCTCCATCACGACCGGCTGGCCCAGCGCCGCAGCGAGCGGCGTTCCGACGAAGCGCGCAATCGTGTCGACGCCTCCGCCAGGCCCTGCGGGAACGATCATGCGAATCGCTTTCACCGGATAGGACTGCGCGACAGCGCAGCCGGCGGACAGGCCGATCAGGATTGCAACGATTACCGAGGGCTGTGTCTTCATGGGTGCCTGACAGTTGGGGCGTGCCTTGCAGCGCATCGGAGGTGCGGGCGTTGCAAACTAAAAGCGTCTTGCCCGCCGTGGGAGCCACGGGTCGCGTGCGCCACGGGATCGCCACGGCGCCTCTGCCGGCGCCTCGCGATGACTCACTTGCCGTCGCCCTCGCACCGTCCGCGCACCACGCTACAGCGGTTTCACCATCACTTTGCGAAACTTGATCGGTCCGCTTTTACCGCCGCCGAACTGCAGCGAGAACGGCCCGGCCGGAAACTGGCTGTTGTTGATGTTCGCGGTCTCGACGCCGTTCATGACCACGACCAGGTTCGGGCCTTTGGCGGTGATGAGAAAAGTGTTCCACTTGCCGCCGGCCTTGGGCATCGGATCCACTTTCGAGAAGTTGACGATCGCGCCCGTGCCGTAACTCGGATCGGGACGCTGGTCATAGATATTCACCTCGTACGAATTCTTCGATCCGATGTCCTTGGGGTTGGTGATCCGGATGAAGATGCCGCTATTCGTGTCATCAGCCGCCCAGAACTCGGCCCAGATCTGGAAATCCTTGTAAGAACCTTTCGTGACGAGCTGGCTGCTGCCTTTGCCGCCCTTGTCGGCCACGATGACGCCGCCCTCGGAGCGCCAGTTCGCAGCGTCGCCCGACTGGGTCCAGTTGCTCAGGCTGGCGGCGGAGCCGTCGAGCAGCGTGATCCAGCCTGTTCCGGGCGGACCCTGTGTCGCACAGCCGAGAGCGGTCAATGCGACGAGAACCAATGCTGCGGTCATGGCGGGCCAGCGTTTCATGGTGAGTCCTCTCTGAGTGGTGCTGTTGGTTCATTACATGGCCGTTGTAGTACCGGCGCGACGACTTGTCGAGTTACAGCTGAGGGAACCGACCGGATGTCTTCTGCGAGACCTTGATCGACAGGCTTCGATTGTGCCATGCCGCGTGCATAAAGCGGGCAGGCCGGATGGGAAGGCCCGGCGCCATCGGACGCCCGGGCGCAACGCCTGGTCAGCGGCCGCGTCGGGCCCGGCTTTCCGTCGGTTTACGGCCGGCCGCACTTTTTTTGCCACCTGCCGGGGCTCGCGCGGCAACGTCGGGCTTGCTGCGGCTTCGCGCCTTGATTTCTGCCGCAAACTCGCCCTGCACCGCGCCCAGCGTCTTGAGCCAGCGCTGGCCGCCGAAGGTGAATCCGACCCAGTACCCGAGCTCGACCAGCTCGGGCTGGGTGAACTCCTTGTGCAGCGCCGCCCACAGCACATCGTCGGCCTGCGCAGGATCGTACATGATCGCATCGGCGTAGCGCAGCGCGACTTTCTCACGCGGCGTGAAGCGCTCCGACTTCTCGTATTGCATCAGCTCGGCCATCCGGCTGTCGGCATCTCGCGCGGACCGCGCGGTTCCCTGGTTACTTCAGTAACGGCATTCGACGGTGTAGGCGATGTACGCGCGCGTGAGCTCCTTCAGCTCGTGCTCGAGCACGCCCGCGCCGTTGTCAAAAAGCGTTTTCCGCGTGAGCGTGAAAGAGCGCATCACGTCGGGGTGATGGGCACGGATCGCCTGGTTCTCGGGACCGGGCCGGCCTTCGCGCACGGCTTCGTCCAGCCACTCGCGGATTTGCGGATCGGTGATGGTGGCCGGATCGACGTAACTCAGACGCGCCATGATGAATACTCCAGTCGTTTATCGGTCGCCGAAGATCATCTCGGGCAGAAACGCCGAAATGATCCAGTTGGGGGCATCGACGATCTCGCTCACCTTGAGGTCGACCGCGACGCTGCACAGGATGTACGCTTCTTCGCGGGTCAGGCCCCTCTCGCGCACGAGATGATCGATCATGTGGCGCACCGCCTGGCGGGCGCACTCGTAAAGGTCTGTGCCGTGCGCGGTGGTCGCATAGTGCGGACCGCTGGTCGCGCGCGCAATGCCGCCCCGGGTCCGCAGTTGCGGCTCGGTCATGCTGCGGCCCGCCAGCAGCTCGAATTTGAGCGTGATGCGCGCGTTCATCTCCACCGCCGTGATGCACACTTCGCCGTCGCCCTGCGCGCCGTGTGCGTCGCCCACGCTGAAGAGCGCGCCTTCAACCCACACCGGCAGGAATACAGTCGCGCCCGCAGTGAGCTGTTTGATGTCCATGTTGCCGCCGTTCTTGCGCGGCGGCGCCGTGTGATGGCTTCCCGCATCGTCGAGCGCCACACCCATCACGCCTGGGAAAGGCTCGAGCGGCACCGCGATGTCGCGCATGCCGCGGGCGAACCGGCCGTCGGACACATCCCATATCTGGAGGAAAGGACGGCTGAACTCGCTCTCGGGCAGAAGCCCGCGTCCCGGCCGCACGTTGGTCCAGCCGAAAGAGGCACGCGGCGCGACTTCGATGATCTCCACGGCAAGCACGTCGCCCGGCTGCGCACCGCGGATGCGCACCGGCCCGGTCAGCGGGTGGCCTTTGAACACGCGACGCATCACGTCTTCGTGCGTCGAGCGCGGGGAATAGAACTCGTCGGACGCATCGCGCGTCTCGAAAACAACGGTATCGCCCGGTTCGATCGTGAGCCGCGACGCGATCGCGTTGTTCCACTCGTAGTGAACGACGCTTGCATCCAGGAAATGCGGTGTGCCTGACATGGGAGTTTTCCTTTGCTGCTGCAGAGACCGAGCCCTGAGATTACACCGTCGCGATGGGCGTCACCGGCGAGCCCACCGCCCCCGGCAGGCGCAGTGGCGGTGCGGTGAGCAGAAATCGGCTGCGCCGGTTGTCGCGCAGCCACGCGGCAAGCTCGGTCAGGTACCACAGCTCGCCCAGGTGTATGCCCAGCTTGACGAGGCAGTGTTCGTGCAGCGGCAGTTGCGGGCCGCGGTGGGGCATGCGCGGATCGGCGCCCAGCGTGGAAGAACGCTCGACGGCGAGGTTGTCCGCGGCAATCGCGGCGAGCCCGCTGTCGGCAACCCATTCGAGGAGGCGCTTGTCGAGGCCGTCGAGCACCGAGCATTGCGTGCGGATTGACGCATCGAGCTTGCCCTGCGCGTCGCGTATGAGCTGGCCCAGACCGGTGTGCAGGCACACGATGTCGCCTTTTTCCACCGTCACCGCGTCGTCTTTCATGACGCGCTCGAGCATCTCCCAGGTGACCTCGGTGCGCGCGTCGCCGAAATGATGGCGCAGATCGATCATCACCGCACGGCCCTGTACGCCGTTCTCGGCCATTTCCGCGACCGACAGCGCCACCGCGCCCAGCTCGCCCTGGAGTCCGCGCCCGTTCGCATCGACCACCCGATAGCCGTTGTATGAGACGTTTTCGGGCACGCCGTCGCCGTCTGCATCGAAGCGCGTGCCCTTGTGCGCGAACGAGTCCCAGTGTGTCGAATACTGCGAATAGAGCATCACGGCTTCGTCCGATCCGACGTCGGTATATCGAGGGTCCTTGTTCTCCGCAGCGGCATTGAAATAAAGCTCCCCGTCGCGCGTCACCGGATGGAACACCGGTGGATGCCGGAACGCATTGAGAAAGTTGCCACCCGGCCGGTCGAGGGGATGGGACAGGCAGAAAAGCTGCCCGGTCTTCACTTCATCGAGTGCGCGCAAGCGCCGCTCAGGTGTGAGCAGGTTCAGCCGCCCGCGCTGGTCGTCTTCGCCGAACTCACCCCAGTTCGAGCCTTCCGGCCGTTTCTTCCAGCGCTTGGACATGAGCTGTACTCTCCGCGATAAAGATGGAACAATGCGGATATCTTACCTTCGACGCAGAAGATCCGGCCATTCATGGAACACAGTGCAGCGCTCAACGCGATCCAGCTGGCGGTCGCACCGGTATTCCTGCTCACGGCAGTGGCGGCGCTGATCGGTGCGCTGGCGACACGCTTGGCGAGAATCGTCGACCGCGCGCGTGACGTCGAGGAACGCCTGACTGCGGGAACGGCGGCGAACGAGGACGACGCCTACGCCGAGCTCGATCGGGCGCGTACGCGCGGCTCGATCGTCAATGCCGCGATCGCACTGCTGATCATATCGGCCACGCTCATCGGGGCGACGGTGGTGACGCTGTTCCTGGGAGAGTTGAAGTCCCCGCGCACCGAGGTGCTGCTGCCGTGGACATTCCTCGGCGGGCTCGTGAGCTTCATCCTCGCGCTGCTGTGCTTCCTGATCGAGACGCTTCTGGCGACCCACGTACTGCGGTTCGCGCAACGCGCGCCGAAAAAATAGAATGCGCATCCGGGATTCGATGCACACACATGAGCTCACGCAATGAAGAAGAAACAATCGCTCATCGAGCGTCTCGGCGTCATGCAGCGGTTCGGCCTCGCACTGGGGGCTGCGGCGATAACGTTCGCCGTCCAGCCGGCTGACTGGAGCCTCGGGCTGCGGTTCCTGGTGCCCTGGGATACCGGCGCGGTCGCCTATCTGCTCCTGGTGTGGGCGCTGATCGTCAGGTCCGACCCGACTGAAACCCGCCTGCATGCCCGCGCCCAGGATGTCGCCGCTTTCGGCATCTTCGTCGTGGTGCTCGTCGCCGCGTTCGCCAGCATCGCCGCCATCGCTTCGCTGCTCGGTGAAGCCAAAGACCTGGAAGGCTGGGAGAAAGGATGGCACGTCGCCTTGTCGGTGATCGCGCTCCTGTCCTCGTGGTTCCTGATTCACACCCTCTACAGCTTCCACTACGCAAGACGGTTTTATTCCTCGCACCAGGATCCCGACTCCGACCCTCGCGGACTCAACTTCCCCGGACGCGGCAACCCCGACTATTACGACTTCGCGTACTACGCTTTCGTGGTGGGCATGACGTCACAGGTGTCGGACGTGGACATCACGGCGCACAACATGCGGCGGCTCACCCTCATACACAGCGTGCTGAGTTTCTTTTTCAACATCGCGATCCTGGCGCTGGCGGTGAACATCATCGTGAGCGTGATCTAGCCTGTTCGCCCTGAGCGGGCGCACTGTGCCGGCGGTCTCCCCAAACGATCTTCTCAGCATCGCTAATCGCACGGCTGTCTCATGACAACTAAGCGTCCGCGCTAACCGGCGCGCGTCACTTTTCCGCGCGGCCGGGGTGAGCGCGTAGGTAGACCCTTCTCCTTCACCAGCCGGACCTGGAGCCGGTAACCCAGCGCAGAGGCGTAGCGCCTTAGGGTCGCGATGGAGGGAGAATGCTTCCCAATCGCCGATTCCAGACGCGCTACCGCAGACTGGGTGGTGCCGATTCGCTCAGCAAGCTCGGCCTGCGTCAGCCCGGCTTCGACACGGGCTTTCAGTATCTCGTCCAGGAGCTCGAACTCCTCGCTGAGCGCGTCATACTCGCGACGCACGTCGGGCCGAGCCAAGGCTCTCGCCTTAAACCGTTTAAGACCGTTCCGCATCCTTTGCCTCTTTCATGCGCTTGCGCGCGATCGCCAGTTCCTTTGGGGGTGTTTTCTCCGATTTCTTCGTGAACTGGTGCAACATCAGGATCCGCCGTCCGATCAGCGTGCAATAGAACACCGGGGAGATGCCTTCGGCCGCCTTAAGTCGCATCTCGAAAAGCCCTTCTCCCATAGCCCGCCTGTGCGGCATGCCCCGGTCGGGCCCGTATATTTCCATGCGCTCGGCGTAACGAAGGAAACGGGCGACGAACCCCGCCGGGAGTTCAAGTATCTCCTCTCGAGCGCGGGGCTGCAGAAGGACACGCTCCAGTTCATGATCAATTATAGCAAATACGCTATGTCCATTCCAGGAGCGGGTGCAGGGTCTAACGAGGGTGCTGTTTTCCCAGTGAAACCCAAGACGGTCTTATTCGTCGCGTGAAGATTCCGACTCCGACCCTCGCGGATTCAACTTCCCCGGACGCGGCAACCCCGACTATTACGATTTCGCGTACTACGCTTTCGTGGTGGCATGACTTCAGAACGACGTCAGTTGAGCGCCGTGTCAGCCCGGAGTTTCTCAACCGCCAGATCCACGAAACTCCTGACCTTCGCCGATCCATGCCGGCCCTCCCGATGAATCACATGGACCGGCAGCGGCGCTTCCTCATACTCCGACAGAACCTTCTTCAACTTCCCCGCCGCGAGTTCGCCCGCCACCTGATAGGACATCAGCCGCGTGACGCCGAAGCCGGCCACGGCCGCGGCGACCGCGGAATCGTTCGTCGTCGTGGTCATGCGCGGCTGCAGTTGCACGATTCGGGGCGCGCCATTCTCGACCAGGCGCCCCTGCGGCGCAGGTGTCACGGCGCTGGCCAGCACAACCACATGCTGGCTCAGATCGTCGGGGTGCGATGGTGTGCCATGCGCCTGCAGGTAGCTCGGAGCCGCACATATGACACGCCGCACCTGGCCGACCCGGGTCGCCAGCATCGATGAGTCGGGCAACTCGCCAATGCGCACACCCACGTCCACGCCGTCGTCCAGCATGTTGACCAC
>JBKJKJ010000518.1:0-19808 GCA_046597455.1 Burkholderiales bacterium | reverse complement strand
CGCGAGAGTGATGACGGCGCGCACGATGGCCGCGTCGTTTTCGCTGGAGAGCATCCCGCGCACGAAAGACTGATCCACCTTGAGCCGATCAATCGGGAAACGGTTCAGGTAACTCAGGCTGGAGTAGCCGGTGCCGAAGTCATCGATTGCGATGCGAACACCGATGGCTTTCAGGTCGTGCAGCGTCCTGCTCGTCGCCTGCGCATTGTGCATGGCAGTGGTCTCGGTGATTTCGATGTCGAGGAGGCGCGGATCCACCTCGTACTCACGCAGCGCGCGCGTCACCGCTTCGGCAATGTCCTGCTGGTGAAACTGCTTGGCCGAGATATTGACCGCAACGGGTATCGGCGCCAGCCCCGCTATCCGCCACGCCCGGATCTGTGCGCACGCGCTGCGCAGCACCCATTCGCCAATCGGGATGATGAGCCCCGTCTCTTCGGCAAGGGGGATGAATTCACCCGGCGACACCAGACCGAGCTCCGGGTGGCGCCAGCGGATCAACGCTTCGGCGCCGACGATACTGCCGGTATGCGTGTCGACCTTGGGCTGATAGAACAGGCTGAACTCGGCACGCTCCAGGGCGTGGTGCAGCTTGCTTTCGAGCGACAGACGCTCGACAGCACTGGCGTTCATCGTGCCGTTGTAATACTGGCAGTTGTTCTTGCCCTGCTCCTTCGCGAAATGCATGGCCGTGTCGGCGTTTCAGCAGGCTGTCGGCGTCGCCGCCATCCAGCGGATAGATCGCAATTCCGATGCTTGCGCTCACCACGATATCGTTCGCGCCGATGGTGAAAGGCTGCGCGATGGCCTCCAGTATGCGTCGTGCGACTGTCGCACCATCCTGCGCTCGCTTGACCGGGAGCAGGACAGTGAACTCGTCGCCACCCGGGCGCCCGATGCTGTGGCTGATCACGTCGGCCTCGTCCCGCGCGACGTAGTCCGTCGGCCGCAGCGACCGTGCCAGGCGATCCGCGGCTTCCTTGAGCAGCAGGTCGCCGCCTTCGTGGCCGAGCGTGTCGTTGACTCGCTTGAAGCGATCGAGGTCGAGCGACAGCATGACCAGCACCTGGGATGTGCGCCTCGCGCTCGCAACCGCGTGGCTGAGCTGCTCCTTGAACAGGTAACGGTTAGGCAGGCCGGTCAGGCTGTCATACAGCGCGAGCTGGCGAATTCGCTCTGCGGCATTCTTGCGCTCGGTGATGTCCTGCACCGTACCCTGCACGTGCACCGCTCTACCGTCGGCGCCGTAACTGACTTCGCCCTGCTGGTGCACGACGCGTAACGTGCCGTCGGGGTGCACGACGCGAAGATCGATGTTCAACGGCGCCTTGTCGCGCAGCATCGCGCGGATCGCGTCTTTGAGGGGCAGCCGGTCGTCCGGATGCAGGGTCTCGGCGAGCGACCTCGACGTATGCGCAAGATTCCCACGGTCGAGGCCGAGGATGCGATAGATCTCGTCGGAGCATTCCACCTCGTCCGACGGCAGGTCCCAATCCCAATGTCCGAGCTGCGCGATGCGCTGCGCGTTGACGAGCCGCGCCTGGCTCTGGGTGAGATCGAGGAAAGCGCGGTTCGCGCGCAGCAGATAGCGAACGCGATGGCCGAGCATCGGCCACGCGATCGGTTTGGCGAGGAAGTCGGTTGCACCGACTTCATAAGCGCGGTTGATCGAACCGGAATCGTCGAGTCCGGTCATCATCAGGACGGGTACGTGGTCGCCGCCGTCGAGCTTGCGCAATGCAGCGCAGGCGAGAAAACCGTCGAGCACCGGCATCTGCACGTCGAGCAGGACGATTGCGGGTCGCAGCCGTGCGTAAGCCTCCACGCCGGCCTCGCCATCGGCGGCCTCCTCCACTCTGAAACCGTCCTGCTCGAGCGTGACGCGCGCGAGCAGCCTGATCGTGCGGTCGTCGTCCACGATCAGCACGAGCGGTGCCGTAGCGGATGCCGCCACGTCGCCCGGGTTCACGGCTATATCGCTCACGCGGCGGGCCCCGGAAGCGCGGCCACGACCCGCCCGTATTCGCGTTCGATCAGGGCGATGTGCGCAGCATCCACCAGGCGCCCGGCACGCGCTTCGACCTCGACCGCCTTGCACATCTCGGCAAGCTTCATCGCCCCCAGGTTGGCGCTGCTCGACTTGAGCTTGTGCGAGTCGCGCAGCAGCGCGGCGAGGTCCTGATTCACGACCGCGCTGCGCATCGCCTGCGCGAGTTGCGGCGCCTCTTCGAGATAGAGCGCGACGATTCGGGACAGCAGGTCCGGTGCGCCCGCGCGCTGCAGCGCGCGAATGTTGGCGAGAGACACCGGATCGAGCGTTGCCGCGCGAGCCGCGGGCGGCAGCGCGGGAGCAGGTTCCGCAGGAAGTTGCGCATGGCCGCTTCCGGCCCATTTCATCAGCATGTTCCATAGCTGCCCGCGGGTGAACGGCTTGGCGAGATAGTCGTCCATGCCGGCAGCCAGACAGCGCTCGCGGTCGCCTTCCATCGCGTTCGCCGTAACCGCAACGATCGGAATGCGTCTGCGGCCATCGGTAGAAGTCGTGCGCATCTTGCGCAGCATGCGCGTCGCCTCGAAGCCGTCGAGCTCGGGCATCTGGCAGTCCATGAGGATGACATCGAAGCCACCGGCTTCGACAGCCGCGACGACTTCATTCCCGTTCTTCGCCACTTCGATTTCGCAGCCCAGCGATCGCAACATTTCGACCGCGAGCTCCTGGTTCACGATGTTGTCTTCGGCGAGGAGCACGCGCGCGTCGATCGGCGGATACGCTTCGTGCGCGTTCACGGCTGCGGCGGCTTTCGCAGGAAGACCCGCGGCGGCCAGCACCGCGTGTCGCAGGTCGGCCTGGCGCACCGGCTTGCTCAGATAGTTCACGACGCCCGCCTCCCGCGCCGACGCGACCTCGTGGGTCGACATGACCGAGCTCAACATGATGACCCGCACGCCGCAGATCGCCGGGTCGGACCGGATCGCGCCCGCGAGCTCGAGGCCGTTCATGCGCGGCATTTTCATGTCGATGATGGCGAGGTCGTAGGGGGCGCTCCCGGCGGCGGCGATACGCAGCATGTCCAGCGCTTCGACGCCGTCCACGGCGCTGCCATAGCGCACGCCCCAGCCTTCAGCCTGCGCCTCCAGGATCGCGCGATTGGTGGCGTTGTCTTCTGCAATGAGAACGCGCAGGTCCGTCAGCACCTCGGCTTTTGCGCCCGCTGCGGAAGGCGTGTCTTCGGCAATGGTGGAACCCAGGGTGAAATGAAAGCACGACCCGCGGCCCTGATTGCGCTGATACCCGATCGCGCCCCCCATCAGCTCGACGAGCTGTTTCGATATCGCCAGACCCAGTCCGGTGCCGCCGTACTTGCGTGTCGTCGAGCTGTCCGCCTGGGTAAACGACTGGAACAGCGAGCCCACCTTGGTCGGATCGAGCCCGATTCCCGTGTCCGCTACCGAAAACCGGAGGGCGCACGCACCCGCGATGTGCCGGGAGTCGGCCGCAGGCTCGACCTCGACTTTCACCACGACTTCGCCGTCCTCCGTGAACTTCACGGCGTTGCTCGTGAGATTGATCAGTACCTGGCGCAGCCGGACCGGGTCGCCGTGGATGCGTCGCGGCACGTCGGCGTCGATGTGGCACGCGAGCTCGAGTCCCTTGCCATGGGCGCGATCGGCCAGCAGCTCAGCGACCTCCTGCACGAGCTCGTGCAGATCGAGCGGGATGCATTCGACTTCGAGCTTGCCGGCTTCGATCTTCGAGAAATCGAGGATGTCGTTGATGATGCCCAGCAGCGCTTCGCCCGAGCGATGGATGGCGTGCGCGAAGCGCCGCGGCTTCTCGCCGATATCGGTAGCCAGGAGGAGCTCGCTCATCCCCAGGATCCCGTTCATCGGCGTGCGGATCTCGTGACTCATGTTGGCGAGGAACTGACTTTTGAGCTGGCTCGCCTGCTCCGCACGGATCTTCTCGCGCGTGAGACCCTCCGCACGACGGCGCTCGGTGACATCGCGCATGTTGACGACGATGCCTTCGACCGCCGGGTTGTCCAGCATGTTTGCGACGGTGGCTTCGAGGTATCTCGGCTCGCCGCCGGCGGCGGAGCGAAACTCGAACGCCTGTCCCACACCCGATTTCGCCACAGTCGCTTCGAGCGCCTGGCGCATCGCAGCGGCGTCGCTTTCGTCGACGCACCAGAGCGGAGACTTGCCGATGACCGCCTCGGGCGCGAAACCCAGAACGCGGTGCACCGACGGGCTGGCATAACGAACGCTCAGATCGGCATCGAGCACCATGACCGCGTCCGAAGCGTGTTCGATGAGCGACCTGAAATGCGCTTCGCTGCGCGCCACGTCGGCGCGTGCCTGACGCAGGCGCTCCTCGCGCGAATAGACTTCGCGCGTCATGAAATCGAAACCTTCGGCGAGCTGACCGATCTCGTCGCCGCGCGCCGGCCTCTCGGGGCTGATTGCGCCTGTCTTCGCTTCGCCGTGCGCATCGCTGCTCAGGTTGCCGCGGCTCAAGGCGCGGGTGGCGGCGGCAAGCCCCCCCAACGGGCGCACGACCACCCGGCGGAAGAACACCGTTATTGCCAGCGCGGCGAGCGCGAATATCGCCACGAAGATGCCGCTGACCAGCAGGGCGCTGTGCTGGCCGGCCGAAAATACCGCCCCGGCCGGCACGTAGACGATCTGGGAGCCGACGACCTCGTTCATTTGCCAGCCGAAGCCGTTGGCCGTGCCGTAACGCCGCACCATGCTCGCCGGCGCCACGGACGGCACGCTGTGGCATTCGAGGCAGCTGGCGGACTTGATGCGGATCGGGCGTGCGGTGAAGAACACGCTGCTGCCTTCGACCTGGTGAAACCCGGTCTGCTCGGCCAGCTTGGGCTCCCTGCGGAAGCGCTCGACCACCGTGGCCTCGAAGGCGTCGGCCTTGTTCAGCGGATTGGTCGGATTGAGCGTGGCCTCCTTGTAGCGGAAGTCACGATATTCCTTGTCTTTGCGGAAATACTCGAAAACCTGAAGCGCCGAGTAGCCGGGAACCGTCTCGCTGATGAAATCGCCCTTCGGGTCGATCAGCGGCTTGAAGTGCGGGTTGATGTTCTCGGTGGTGTACTGGCGCACCGAGTTCATGGTCTTCAGCAGGATCTGCGCCTTCGAGACGACCTCTCGCTCGGCTTTGCCTTGAAGCGCTTGGGACAGTGCGAACCAGCTCAGTGCCATGCCCGCAATGAACACCAGGGCGAGCAGCAGCGTGAACTTGGCGCCCAGATTCAGGCGGCCGAACAATCTCATGACATCCCCAACACGTAGCGCAGCCTGGCGCCGGCCCGGTCATGTTTCCGTGACCTCGCGGCGGGCACTGCGCGAATCGCCCTGAGGCGGGGGAAAAACCCCTCCGCGGGCTCGGGCAACTCGAACCCTCGTTACGGCACTACAGGGGCCCGACTTGAGAGCTTCGCAGGAGGTCTGGCAGGAATATCGGCGCCGCACGCCGCCACGGCAGCGGCGTGCCGGTACCACTCAAAGCGCGACGCAAAGCGCTGAAGCGCCCGGCGGGAGAGGGGGGTTAGAGTTACAGCCGCGTGCCCGATGACATGCCTACGGCGAACCGCCGCGGCAAATCGTGCACGCGTATTCGTTCAGCGCATCGACGCTCACCTTCACCGCACCGTGCTGCCTGCGGTTGTAGGCCTCCGATTCGAGCTCGGTTCGAAATGAGTCGTTGAGCCGGTTGATCATGTTGAAAAGGCCCGAGGCCAGGGAGATCTCGACGATTTCGGCATCGGTGAAGTGCCGGCGCATTTCGGCCCATACCGCATCGTCGCTCTTCGCCGTGTTGCGAGTCATCGCCTCGGCCCACCACAGCGCGGCTTTCTCGCGCGCGTTGAAAAGCGCGCTCTGCCGGTAATCGTCGTCCTGGAGCGCATCGAATTCCGCGTCCGTCAGTCCCAGTGCTTGACCAAGCACTCGATTGTGCTCCGTTCAGTAGCGGCAGCCGTTGACGGTCGACGTTTTGAGAACAGCGAGGTTGCGCAGGCGCACGTCCGATACGGCGCCGGCACTGGGCTGGCGCACCGCTGCGACCAGGCCCAGAAACCATTTGGCCAGATCAGGGCTGTGTGCGAGTACGCGCATCAGATTGGCGGTCCTGCCCAGAAGCCGGTTCGAAGAATCGAAGAGCGCCTTCGCGGGGCCTGCAGCCTCGTCGTCGGAAATGCCGGATAAGCGTTGCGTCATGTCATCCTCCCAGTGAGCCCACGAGTGTAGCGCAGCACCCACACAGGAAGCGGGCAGCGTGCGGCGGTATACCCCGCCTGTGCGGTATCATGCGCGCCCTCTCCCCGAAGCGAGCGCGGCGTGGATTTCGATGTGGTGATCATAGGCGCCGGTGCGGCTGGCATGATGTGCGCGAGCGTCGCCGCACAACGCGGGCTGCGCGTGCTGCTCGTCGATCACGCGCCCACGCTCGGCGAGAAAATTCGAATCTCGGGCGGCGGCCACTGCAATTTCACCAACCTACACACCCGGCCCGAGGCTTTCCTCTCCCGTAACCCGCACTTTTCGCGCTCCGCCCTCGCCCGCTACACCGCACGCGATTTCGTCGCGCTCGTCGAGCGTCACGGCATCCGTTATCACGAGAAAACGCTGGGGCAGCTGTTCTGCGACGAGAGCGCGAAGCAGATCATCGAAATGCTCAGGTCAGAGTGCGATACGGGCGGCGTGCAGTGGGCGATGCCGGCCAGCGTCGAGCGTCTGACGCGTCTGGACACGAGCAGTGAGGTCCCGGGCGCACGATTCGACGTGAGCACCTCGAAGGGCACGTACCGCACGTCCGCGGTCGTGATCGCGACCGGTGGGTTGTCGATACCCAAGACCGGTGCGACGCCGTTGGGCTATCACGTCGCGGAACAGTTCGGCCTGCCGGTCGTGCCGCCCAAACCCGCGCTCGTGCCGCTCGCCGCGCCGCCCGAATGGCTTGCGCAGTTCGGATCGCTTTCGGGAACCTCGTTCGAGGCCATCGCATCGTGCACCGAAATTCCGCGCGGCGCGAAATTCCCGCCTTTCCGCGAAGCCGCGCTGGTCACGCATCGTGGATTATCCGGGCCGGCCATCCTGCAGGTGTCTACGTACTGGCAGCACGCCGAGGCGCGGGGTGCGGTGGCGCTCGACCTCCTGCCTGACATGAACGTGAGCGAAGTGCGGGCGTGGCTCGCATCGAACCGGCACGACCCCCGCAGCCCAGCCGCGCTGCTCGCCGAATTCCTGCCGCGGCGTTTCGCGCAAAGCTTTGCGCAGACGCACGGGTGGGCTCTGCCGCTCGCACAGGTGTCGAATGCTGCGATTGAGGGCATGATCGCGACCCTCAAAGCCTGGAAGATTCAGCCTTCAGGGACGCTCGGATACGCCAAAGCGGAAGTCACGCTGGGCGGCGTGGATACCGGCGCCCTGTCGCAGCAGACGATGGAAGTGCGAGCCGTGCCGGGGCTGTATTTCATCGGCGAAGTGGTCGACGTCACCGGCTGGCTCGGCGGCTACAACTTCCAGTGGGCGTGGTCCTCGGCGTATGCGGCAGGGATGGCGGTGTAACATGTCGCACCCAAAAAAACTCGAGGAACACTAACGATGCGAAATCCGGCCTCTCTTCTGGCCTGTGCGGCGCTCTCGGCACTGGCGATTCAATCCACCCAGGCGCAGACGTATCCCGCCAAGCCGATACGCATCATCATCGCACAGGCACCCGGCAGCGCCACCGACGTCGTGAGCCGCATCATCGGCAACAAGCTGCAGGAAGGGCTCGGCCAGCCGATCGTCATCGAAGCCCGCCCCGGCGCGGGCGGCACGCTCGGCACCGACATCGCGGCCAAAGCGCCGCCCGACGGCTATACCCTTTTCATGGCCAACAATTCCACGCACGGCGCGAACCCGGCCTTATATGCCAAGCTTCCGTACGATGCGGTGAAGGATTTCTCGCCCATCATATTCGCCGCCGCAACGCCGTACGTGCTGAGCGTGCATCCGTCGTTGCCGGTCACAAACGTGAAGCAGCTCATCGCGCTGGCCAAGTCGAAGCCCGGTCAGCTCAATTACGCGTCCGCGGGCAACGGCAGCACGCACCACCTGTCGGGCGAGCTGCTCAAGACCATGGGCGGTATCGACATGGTCCATGTGCCCTACAAAGGCACGACTCCGGCAATCACCGGGCTTCTGGCGGGAGAGGTGTCGGTGATGTTCGCGACGGTGACCGGCATCCAGCCGCACGTCAAATCCGGCAGGGTGAAAGCGCTGGCGGTGACGACGGCGAAGCGTTCCAGCATGATGCCCGGCGTGCCGACGGTGGCTGAAACGCTGCCTGGTTTCGAAATGCTCTCGTGGTTCGGCCTGCTCGCGCCCGCCGCAACGCCGCCCGCGGTCGTGTCGCGCATGAACGCTGAAACCGCGAAAGTCCTCGCGCTGCCGGACGTGAAAGCTGCGCTCACCGCCCAGGGATTCGAAGTGATGGCCGGCACGCCCGACCAGTTCGGGGAATACATCAAGCGCGAAATCGCGAAAATCACCAGGATCGCGAAAGCCGCCAACGTGAAAGCCGAGTAACGCGCGTCGCCTCCGGGGCCATTCATCGCCGCCCCCCCGCCGGTGGTGCGGGGAGACCGAATCGCCACGGGGAGCATCGGGTACAGGCCTTGCTGCAAACGGCTTCGTCGCGCCACCCGGTGCCGCTTTGAAATAACCAGCTCCATCACCCGCAGCAAGGCCCGCATGACCCAGTCCGTTACGACCCTCACCAACCTAAAAGACAGCAGCGAAGCGGGCGCCGAGCTCGGTCAGACGATCCGCAAAGGATTCAATGGCGCGGCCGCCGACGCGATCATGGTGTTCGCATCGGCCCAACACGACTATCCGCGGCTGCTCCAGTCCCTGGCCGACACGGGCGGCACCGAAGTCATCGTGGGCTCTTCTTCCGCGGGCGAATTTACGCACAGCTCGGGTGGAGAGGGTTACGTCTCGGCGATGGCCCTACGGTCGCAGGACCTGCGATTCGCGCTGGGCGTGGGGCGGGCCCTGAGCCGCGATCCGGTTGCTGCCGCCCGCAGCGTCGCCTCCACGTTCCGCGGCAGCATCGATTCGGCCATGCCCTATCGATCTGCGCTCGTCATGACCGACGCGCTCGCGGGCCATACCGATGCGGTGGTCGAAGAGCTTACCCTCGCCACCCGGGGCAATTACCGGTTCTTCGGCGGCGGCGCGGGAGATGACGGCCGTTTTCAGAAAACGCACGTCTTTGCCGGTCGTGAAGCCATCACCGACGCCATCGTCGCATTGGAAATACTGTCCCTGCATCCGCTTGGAGTCGGGGTATCCCACGGCTGGATACCGGCCGGTGAAGGCTATCGGGTCACTGAAGTGGAGGGTTCACGCCTCATCAGCCTGAATGGCATGCCGGCGGTGCAGGCGTTCGAGGACCACGCCGAAACGACGGGCCAGACGCTGAACCTCGCCGACCCGCTGCCTTTTTTCCTGCACAACATCCTCGGCATCGAAGTCGAGGGCGTCTACCGGCTTCGCGTCCCGCTCGGCGTCAATCCCGACGGCTCCGTGTCGTGTGCGGCCGCGATTCCCCACGGCGCCATCGTGCGCATCATGAAAACGTCCGCAGCGTCCGCCGTGCTTGCAGCCGAGCAGGCGACGCGCTCTGCGCTGGAAGGCCTCGGCGGGCGACGTCCCGGCGCCGCCCTCGTATTCGACTGCGTGGCCACCCGCATGCGTCTAGGACGCAGCTTCGACCACGAGTTGAAGGCGTGCGCAGACCTCTTAAGCCCTGCCGGCTTCGTCGGCTGCAATACTTACGGGCAGATCGCGCGCGCCGAAGGACAGTTCGGCGGTTTCCATAACTGCACCGCCGTGGTGTGCGTGCTGCCGGAATAGCGGCGTGCCCGACACCGTCACGCGCGAGCACGGGCTGCAGCTCAGGAATCGTGCCACCCGCGCAGACGCGGCCCGCGGGCTCGCGCTTGAGCTTGGCGTAGAAATCGTCCTCCTCTTCGTGCGCGACCCTGCGCTGGGAATGTTGATTCCCGCACCGGGAATGCCGCAGACCCTCCACGGCGGACGCACATGGCGCAGCTTCATCAAACGCTGCGCCGCGCCGGGCCGTCACGAAGGCGAGGTTGACCTGGAGGCCTTGCAGCGTGGTGCGGTGGCAATCGTCGTAGACGGAACCGCGCTCATCCTGATCGGCGGCAAGGCAGTGCCGAGCGAGCTTGCGATCATTGAAAACATGCTGCCCCTGCTGGCGGCAACGCTCGCCGCCGAGCAGGACGCGGTCCTCGCCAGAGCCGAAGCCGCTGCGGCCAGGGAAGCCACGGATCGCGCGCAGACGCTGGCGGCAGGTCTCGAGGCTGCGCGAGCCGAAGCGTCCAGGCTCAACGCCGAGCTCCGCAACGAGCAGCGCCGCAAAGACGAATTTCTCGCAATGCTGGGTCACGAGTTGCGCAACCCGCTCGCGCCGCTCGTCACTTCGATCGAGCTGCTGCGTCGTCACGGGCTGGAGGGCGACGCGCGCAAAACCCTCCTCGACGTTATGGGACGCCAGACCGACCAGCTGGCGAGACTGGTGGATGACCTGCTCGACGTGTCGCGCGTGAGCCGGGGCCGCATCGCGCTGCTGCGCGAGCCGATCGTGCTGCGGGAAGTGCTCGAACACGCCGTGGACGAGAGCCGCCCGCTGCTCGAAGCACAGCAGCACACGCTCGAGATCTCGTTCGACGACGAGGGACTGACAGTCAACGCGGACCGCGTGCGTCTTGCCCAGGTCTTCGGGAACCTGCTTAACAACGCGTCTAAGTATACCGAGCGCGGGGGGCGGCTCGCGCTGTCGATTCAGCGCGATGGCGACGAAGCGGTGATTCGCCTGCGGGACAACGGCATCGGCATCTCCGCTGACGTGCTACCCCGGATCTTCGATCTTTTCACGCAGGCGCCGGTGTCCCTCGACCGCTCGCAGGGCGGTCTGGGGATCGGTCTTACGCTCGTGCGTACGCTGGTCGAGCTGCACGGCGGCCGCGTCACGGCCGAAAGCGAGGGCGCCGGGAAAGGCAGCACGTTCTGCGTTCGCCTTCCGCTCACCACGCACGCCGTAATCAGCGCGGCTGCACAACAGGAGCCGACCCGGCGCTGCGCGCCGCCGGCGGCGCTCAAGGTTCTCATCGTCGACGACAACCAGGATGCGGCGCAATCGGTTGCACAGTTGATACGGCTGCTGGGCCATCACATCGAAGTCGCGCATGACGGGGAAACCGCTTTGACGCTCGCGCCCGCGTTCGAACCCGATCTCGTCCTACTCGATATCGGCCTGCCCGGGATGGACGGATACCAGGTCGTGCGTCTGTTGAAGCCTGCCGCGAAACGTGGCACACGGTTCGTGGCACTTACCGGTTACGGTACCGAAGAAAGCCGGCGGCAATCGCGGGAGGCGGGTTTCGACGAGCACGTCGTGAAACCCGTCTCGGTGCATGCACTGGAAAACATACTCTCGCGCGCAACGCACGAGACTTCCCTTCCGCTCGCATCCTGATTCGCGGCGCAGCGGGCGCTCCGCGGCTCCCGGCGTGCGTTACCATGCGCTTTCGTTGCTGAGACGAGGGATACGCGATGCGCTACGAGCTCTACTATCATGCATCCAATCCGGGCCGCGGCGAATTCGTGCGGCTCGCGCTCGAGGATGCGCTCGCCGATTATGTCGATGTCGCGCGCGAATCCGGGCCCGGCATGGGCACGGACGCGATGATGACGCTCATGAAGGACGCGGGAATCGAGCATCCGCCTTTCGCCCCACCTTTCCTGCGGCATGGCGACATCGTGATCGGCCAGACTGCGAACATTCTTCAATACCTCGGTCCGAAGCTCGGCCTTGCACCCGGCGATGAAGCAGGCCGGCTGTGGGCGCACCAGCTCCAGCTCACGGTCGCGGACCTGGTGAAGGAGATACAGGACACGCACCACCCGATCGCGCACGGGTTGTTCTACGACGACCAGAAAGCCGAAGCGATCGCGCATACCGGGCACTTCCTCGCTGAGCGCGTGCCCAAATTCCTCGGCTATTTCGAGCGCGTGGTCGATGCGAACGCGCGTGGCGTCATGGCAGGCAGCGCCGTTTCATACGTCGATTTGTCGGTCTTCCAGTTGATAGAGGGCCTGCGGTTCTCGTTTCCCAAAGCGCTCGAGCGCGCCGCGCCCAACTACCCGGGATTGATGGCGCTTTGCGATCGGATCGCGGCACGGCCGAATATTGCCGCCTATCTGAAGTCGCCCCGGCGCATGCCGTTCAACGACCGCGGCGTCTTCAGGCATTACCCCGAGCTCGACAGGTAACGCCGCGCAAGTTCTCGCGTTGGTTTACGATGCGGTCGAACTGATCACGAGGGGATGGGATATGACGGGGACGCGACACCTGGCGGCGGCCGCGCTGCTGGCAGCGTGCTGCACCTGCGCAGCCGCGCAGAGTTATCCGCAGCGGCCGATCCGCATGATCGTCGGCCTTCCCGCAGGCGGCACGACCGACATCATGGGACGCCTGGTGGCGAGCCGGCTGACCGAGCGCGTGGGGCAGCAGGTCGTGGTCGACAATCGCCCGGGCGCCAACGGCATCATCGGCATCCAGCTCGCAGCCAATTCGCAGCCCGACGGATACACCCTCATCATGGCCGCGGGCTCATTCGGAACCCTCGCCACCCTGTACCCCAAGCTACCGTTCGATCTGCGCAGGGACCTCGCCCCCGTCGCCCTCGTCGGCACGTCACCCTACGTGCTCGTGGTCCAGTCCACGCTGCCCATCAGGACGCTCGCGGAGCTGATCGTCCATGCGAAAGCGAATCCGGGCAAGCTCAACTTCGCCGCCTCGACTCCGGCTTCGCTGCAGCGCCTCGCGGGCGAGCTCCTGAAGCGTTCGGCCGGTTTCGACATGCTGTACGTGCCGTATAAAGGCACGGGCGCGATGATGCCCGACGTCCTGGGCGGCCGGCTGCACGTCGTCATCGACAACGTCGTGACCCTCTCGCCTTACATCAGGACCGGTGCCTTGCGGGCCCTGGGCGTCACGAGCGCGAAACGCTCCGTGGTCTTTCCCGATGTGCCCACGTTTGCCGAGGGCGGCGTCCCGGGCTTTCATGCCGTGGGCTGGTTCGGCGTGTTCGCGCCCGGAAAGACGCCGCAGGCGATCGTCACGAAGCTCAATACCGAAATCACGGCGAGCATCCGCGAGCCTGAGATGCGCGAGCGCCTGATCAGCCAGGGATCCGAGCCGTTGACGGGCACACCCGACGACCTGCGCCGGCATCTCGCACGCGAAATGGAAATGTGGGGGAAAGTGATACGGGAGGCGGGGATAAAAGTGGAATGACTGAACACCTCGCGTCCGGCCCCGTCTCCACCTGGTTACCCCCACTCACTGCACCGCAACCCACAGGAAACCCATGAAACTAAAAACCACCCTGGCGCTGTTGATCGCAGTTGGCGCCATGCCCGGCGCCATGACAGCAACGGCACAGACCTATCCCGCCAAATCGGTGCGCGTCATCGTCGGCCTCGCGCCGGGCGGAACGACCGACGTGTTCACGCGCATACTCGCGCAGCGCCTCACGGATGCGTGGGGACAAAACGTGATCGTCGACAACCGGCCCGGTGCGAGCGGAATGATCGGCGCGGACCTGGTCGCAAAAGCCGCCTGACGGTTATACGATCCTGGTGTCGCCGCAGACGAGCCTCGCCGTCGCGCCTGCGCTTTACGGCAAAGCACCATACGATACGATGAAAGACTTCGCCCCGGTCACGCTGCTCGGCTCCACGCCGCTGCTGATGGTGGTGCATCCGTCTTTCCCCGCGAAATCGTTTTCCGAATTCGTCGCGCTCGCAAAGCGGCCGGGGACCCAGCTGACTTTCGGTTCGGGCGGAATCGGCTCGTCACCGCACATGGCGGGTGAGCTGCTCAGCGCTCGGCTCGGCATCCGCATGACCCACGTGCCCTACAAAGGCGAGAATCCGGCGCTTGCGGACACGATGGGCGGGCAGATTCCGATCATGTTCGGCAACCTGCCCGTCGCGGTGCCTCACGTGAAAACGGGCAAGCTGCGCGCGCTCGCCAACACCACCGCCGTGCGCTCCCCGCTCGCCCCCGGGATCCCGACCCTGATGGAATCCGGCATCAAGGATTTCGCAACGGCCACATGGTACGGCATGCTGGCGCCTGCCGGCACGCCGCCGGACCTGACCGCGCGGCTGCAACGCGATGCCTCATGCCAGGAGATGACAAGGTGACATCGTTACAGGCGCCCAGCCGTGCCCTCTTCAATCGCGCGGACCGAAGAACGGCAAACGTCTGCCGACTCTCCACACTCACACCACTGCATCACTGAACGCCAATGAAAACTCGCGTCGGTGTCATAGGCCTGGGCGTACTCGGCAGCCCGGTGGCGGAACGGCTTATCGGCAAGGGCTTCGATGTGGCGGTGTTCGATGTGCGTGACGAGCCCATGACAGCCCTCGCCAGCACAGGGGCAACGGCCTGCGCCTCGCCGGCCGAGGTCGCCGCGCGCAGCGAGCACATCATCAGCCTCGTCGCGGACGAAGCGCAGACCGACGAGGTGGTGTGCGGCACCGGCGGCGTTCTGAGCGCGCTTCAACCCGGTACCACGCTCATCGTGTGCAGCACGCTCGGACCCGGACCGGTGCAGCGGATCGCCGCGGCGCTCGCCGCTCAAGGCTGAGAGACGCTCGATGCGCCGATTTCCGGCGGCTATCTCGCTGCGCGCGAAGGCACGCTCAGCGTGATGATCGGCGGCCGGCAGAGCGTCCTCGACCGCGCGCTGCCAGTGTTGCACGCCTTTGCGACCCACATCACGCGTGCGGGCGACGTCGGCGCCGGCCAGTCGGCCAAGCTCGCACATCAACTCGTGTTCAGCCTGAACGTGGTGGCACTGCTCGAAGGTCTGTCACTCGGCATTGCCGCAGGCGTCGAGCCCTCGGTGATGAAAGGCATTCTGCGCGACGGGATCGCTGACAGCGCAGTGCTCGGGCTGTGGGACGATCTCGGGCCCCGCTGGAAGAACATGCTCAAGCCCACGGCGCCGGACGTCACGCCGCCGAACATGAGAAAAGACCTGCATCTCGTGCTCGAGCTCGCGCACGAGCTCGGCGTTCCACTCTACCTGGGAACACAGGCTTCGCTCGTCGCCGATGCCGGCGTGGCGACGGGCCACGGCGACCCGATGCTGTAGCGCCGTCACGCCCGCCTCCGGGCGCATTGAAGCCGCCGTTCCCCTTTCGACCGTTGGCGGGAGGCGCCCACTCAGGACGAACGGGGTGTTAAGCAGGTCTCCGCAAGGCGGCGTTTTCCGCACTGCGTCATGCACAGCGATACAACACGCCGCAATTTGTTGGTAACATGCCCGCTGGCAAACTTTGAAAAGGAGGTGATCCCGTGCGAGACCATCTAGGCACCACCGACCTGCAATGCTCGAACAGCGGATCGATCCGCCGCAGCAGAACGTTCGGCCGTCCGTAAGTCGGCGTGCCTCAAAAACGCCCCGTGGTGAAAGCCACGGGGCGTTTTTTTAACTTTCAGGCTTCAACGTACCAATACGATTCTAAAACGACGTGAGGAGGAACGATGGCTTTCAAGAAGGTGCTAGTCGCTGCTTTGCTCGCTTTGCCGTTGCCGGTGATGGCCGCGGATGCACACAAGTCGGACGCGTTTCCGCAGCGGCCGGTGAGGCTGCTCGTGCCATACGCACCGGGCGGCGCCACCGATATCATCGCGCGACAGCTGGCGACGCGGCTCAACGAGGTCTGGGGCGTGGGCGTCGTCGTCGATAACCGCTCGGGCGCCTCAGGCAATATCGCGCTCGAAGTTGCGGCCAAAGCGAGCCCGGATGGCTATACCCTGCTGGTGGGCAACGTCTCGACGAACGCGATCAACGAGACCACATTCGCCAATACCCTCACCATCAAACCTTCGCGCGACCTGATCGGGGTTACCAATCTCATCGAGCTTCCCCATGTGTACGCGGTGCCGCCATCGGTACCCGCCGCGAACCTGAAGGAATTCATCGATTACGCGAAAAAGAACGCCGGCAAGCTCAACTACGGCTCGGCCGGCATCGGCACTTATCCGCATCTCGACGCTGCACGCTTCGCCAAAGCCGCGAACATCCAGTTGACGCACGTCCCGTACAAGACGGGTGGCGCGGGGATGGTCACCGGCATCCTCACCGGTGAAGTCCAGCTCATCATGGTCAATCTGGCCTCGACGATTGCCCATATCCGCGCCGGGCGCATGAAAGCGCTGGCGACGACGTGGCCGACGCGGCGCGCCGAGCTTCCGGATGTGCCCACCATGACCGAGGCGGGTTTTCCGGGAATCGGCACCAACGCCTGGAACGGGCTTTTCGCGCCGGCGAAAGTGCCCAAACCCCTGCTCAACCAGATCCACGCGACCGTCGTCAAAACGATGGAAACGCCGGAAATGAAAGAGCAGCTTTCCAAAGCGCTCATGTCGGTCGTCGTGAGCAAGTCGCCTGCGGAATACCAGCGCTTCATCGAAGAAGAGGTGAAAAAATGGTCGCACGTGGTGAGCGACAACGGCATCAAGGTCGAATAACGCAGGCATTGCGCTTGCGTCGCTGACGGTCTCGCGCCCCCCCTGGCTGCACCCGCGTTCGCGGCGGGGGGTGAACGCAGCCGGCGCGACACATGTCCTACCGGGGACATTCTTCATTTTACTTGCAGGAGTTCCGTGAGCCCACCCGCACCCGCCGCGAGTAGTGCCGTGCCCAAGGTGGCGTCCGCTCGCGTGCGCCCTTTGCAGGGGGCCACGTTCGAAAACACGCTGGTCAGCGCGTTGCCGGGGGACCCGATGCACGACAACGTGCCGCGCCAGGTGCGGCACGCGGCGTATAGCCGCGTCGACCCCACTCCGGTCGCTGCGCCGAAGCTGCTCGCGTGGGCGCCGGCGGTTGGTGATCTTCTCGGCATCGCGCCCCCCGATTCACCGATTGGAATCGAGGCGACAGTCCTGGGAGGCAATAAGGTACTTCCAGGGATGAAACCGTATGCCGCGCGCTACGGCGGGCACCAGTTCGGAAACTGGGCAGCACAACTGGGCGACGGCCGGGCGATCACGCTGGCGGAAGTGATCGGCGCGGGCGGCAACCGTTACGAGCTTCAGCTCAAAGGTGCGGGCAGGACACCCTACTCCCGAACGGCCGACGGGCGAGCGGTGCTGCGCTCGTCGGTGCGCGAATTCATCTGCAGCGAAGCGATGCATTATCTGGGAGTCCCGACGACGCGTGCGCTCAGCCTCGTCGCCACCGGTGACGGCGTCGTGCGCGACATGTTTTATGACGGCCGGCCGCAGGTCGAGCCCGGCGCCATCGTCTGCCGGGTCGCGCCGACGTTCGTGCGCTTCGGCAACTTCCAGATTCTCGCCGCGCAGCAGGAAACCGATCTCTTAAAGCGGCTCGCCGATTACGTGATCGCCACGCATTATCCCGAGCTCGGCGCACCATCCCCGGCAGTCTACGCCTCGTGGTTCGAGGAGATCTGCCGGCGCACCGCGCTCACGATCGCGCACTGGATGCGCGTGGGCTTCGTGCACGGGGTGATGAATACCGACAACATGTCGATCCTCGGCCTCACCATCGACTATGGCCCTTACGGCTGGCTCGAAGGCTACGACCCGGGCTGGACACCCAATACGACTGATGCGCAAGGCCGCCGCTACTGCTACGGCAACCAGCCGCAGATCGCGCTGTGGAACCTCGTGCAGCTCGCGAACGCGCTGATTCCGCTGGTCGGCGACAAGGAACCCTTGGAAAAAGCGCTGGGCGCCTACGGCGACACCTATGTGAAAACCTTTGCGGACATGCTGAGCGCCAAGCTCGGGCTGACGCACCTGCACGGCGAGGACGACGAGAAACTCGCGAACGACTGTTTCGAAGTGCTGCAGCAGGTCGAGACCGACATGACGCTGTTTTTTCGCGGGCTCGCCACCGTGCCGCTCGACGCGAACGCGAGCGACGCTGCGCTCATCGAACCGCTGCGCCGCGCGTTCTACACCGACGATGCTTTCGAGCCCGGGCATGCAAGCGCAATGGCGGCGTGGCTGCGGCGCTACATCGCGCGTGCGCAGCAGGACGGCGTTTCGTTGACGGAACGTATCGAACGCATGAATCGCGCCAATCCGAAATACGTGCTGCGCAATTACCTCGCCCAGCTTGCCATCGATGCGCTCGAGCAGGACGATTCGTCAGTGCTCGATCGGTTGATGATGGTCCTGGAGCGCCCTTACGACGAGCAGCCTGAGCACGACGACCTCGCCGAGCGCAGACCCGAATGGGCACGCAACCGCCCGGGATGCTCGGCGCTGTCGTGCAGCTCGTGATACGGTGAAGAGGTCATGAAGTGATGCAGTGATGCAGTGATGAAGTGATGGGGCTGACGCCATCACACCGTGAGGGCCTTCAACGCAACCGGAAGTTCAACGGTTGGTCATCGCACTCCATCACTGCATCACTGCATCACTGCATCTCGCGTCAGCGCGCCCCACGAGCGGGCACCGTGATCCCCGGTAGTGCACAGCGCCCATCCTGCGATTTCGCACGCTACACTCAGGCCTCAACTAACAACCCTCCGAAGAGACCCATGTCCAAAACCCTGAAACTCCTCGCCGCAACCACGCTGGCCTTTGTAACTGCGGCCGGTCACGCGCAGACGTGGCCCTCCAAACCGATCCGGCTGATCAGCCCGTTCGCACCGGGTGGGGGCGCCGACATCACCGCCCGCGCCATCGTCCCCAGGCTCACGAGCGCCCTCGGGCATCCGGTCATCGTCGACAACCGCGGCGGGGCCGGCGGCATGGTCGGCGTCGATCTCGCCGCCAAGTCTCCCCCCGACGGCTATACGATCGTGCTCGGCACGGTCGGCAACATCGCGGTCAATCCCAGCCTGTACAGCAAAATGCCTTACGACCCGCAAAAGGACCTCGCGCCGATCGGCCAGATCGCCAATGCCCTCAACGTGCTGGTGGTTCATCCCTCGCTCCCGGCGAAGACGGTGAAGGAGTTCATCGCGGTCGCGAAGCAGAATCCGGGGCAACTCAACTTCGGTTCGTCGGGTCCGGGCGCGACCGATCATCTGGCCGGCGAGATCTTCAACGTCATGGCTGGCGTGAAAATGGTGCACATCCCATACAAAGGGGGCGCACCTGCAATGCTCGACCTGGTCGCGGGTCAGATTCAGGTCGTGTTCTCGACGGTATCGACCGCCATCGGCGCGATCCAGGGCAACCGCATCCGGGCGATCGCCATGACGGGCAACCAGCGCTACGAGCGTTTGCCGCAGATCCCGACGATGGCCGAAGGCGGCCTGAAAGGTTTCGAGGTGAACAACTGGTATGGCCTTTTCGCCCCGGCCGGAACACCGCGGGAGATCGTGGCGCGCCTGCACGCCGAGACCGCAAAAGCACTGGCGGCGCCGGAGGTGAAGACACGCCTCCTGGACGCCGGGATCATCGCGACCTCGAGCACACCGGAGGCTTTCGCCGCCCACATCGACGCCGAGACGAAGAAGCTGGGCAAGATCATCAGGTCGGCCAACATCAAAGTCGAGTAGTGGAGCGTAACGTTAGAACCGGTAGCAACTTACCGGTGAGCGACGGGCCCGCTCCCGAGCGGGCGGCTGTTGCGAACGTGACTCTCGACTTCACTGATACCGGGCACCAGGATTGGGGTGATGGGGTGATGCGGTGATGGGGTGAT
>JBKJKJ010000349.1:0-4362 GCA_046597455.1 Burkholderiales bacterium | reverse complement strand
GCTCCAGTGCATCCGCGCGATCGCGCCGTTCGCCAGATCCGCCAGCACCTCCACGTGATCGGGCACGTCGACCGCGCGCCGCTCACCGCGTTCCTCGTCCAGACGGTACGGGACCGCGATTCGCGTGCGGGCCATGACCGCTTTCGCCGGCCCGACCCAGCGCGAGAGGCACTCGTACCAGATGCCCATCGACATGATGTTCATGCCGGAGTAATCGCGTTTCATGCGCCAGTGCATCGGCGCCTCGCTGTTCAGGAGCCCGGTCGAGACGCGCAGGTCGATCGACTGCAACTCGCCGATGTAGCCCTCGGCCAGCAACTGCATCACCATCGGGTCGGCCGCGAACGTGCTCGGACCCGGGACGACCTGGGCGACGAGGTCCGGCCGTATCCGCGAGGCGGCGAGCATCTGCCGCGCTTCGGTGGCGTTCATCGCGACGCGCGCCTCGGTGAGGACGTGCTTGCCCGACGCGAGCGCGGCCAGTGTCGCCGGGCAGTGCAGGTAAGGCCAGGTCCCGATGACCACCGCGTCGATTGCCGAATCGTTCACGAGGTCCTGCCAGTTGTCGTGCGCACGCGCGATGCCGAGCTCCCCGGCTGCGCGTTCCGACGAGGCGCGCGTGCGGTTCGCCACCGCCGCGATCTGGACGCCTTCGATTTTCTTCAGGTTCGGAATGTGGAACTTGCGCGTATTGGCGCCGGCACCAATGACGCGCATGCGGATGGTATCGGGCATGAGAGCTTCCTCCACGACAGGTTGAGTGTTCCGGGAGATCATAACCGAGGCGCCGCCCGGAACTAAAGAATTAAAGAATTAGAGAAGCCGCGCTCGAGTGTCGCGTCGTTCGCGCTCGAAGCGCTACGCGCACCGCGCCTCGCCGTCCGTCCCGCGCCCCGATAAACAGCGTGACTGCACTGAAATGTGCTTGCGAAGAAACGCCGTTGGCGCCGTTTGCGCGTACGAGGTCGTCGGCCTGACACGCAGCGTTCCCGAATCTCACGTCATCCTCGGGGCACTGTAAGATGCGTGTGACTTTTCCAACAGAACAGGCGACGCTGGCCCATGCTCAGATTTATCGCGCAGTTCACGGCCGCTGCGGCCCTCGCATGCGGTGCCGCAGGGGTGGTGTGTGCTCAGACGTATCCCACCAAGCCTTTGCGCATGGTGGTGCCTTTCGCGCCGGGCGGCGGCACGGATGTCATCGCACGCTATCTTGCCGCGGGCATGTCCGAATCGATGAATCGGCAGGTCGTCGTGGACAACCGGGGTGGTGCCAACGCCATTATCGGCACGGAAATCGTCGCGCGCGCCCCGGCGGATGGCTACACCCTGCTGTTCGTGTCCAGCCCGCACTCGGCGAATCCGAGCCTGTATTCGAAGTTGCCTTACGACACCGTGCGCGATTTTGCGCCGGTGTCGATGGTCGCACTGTCACCTTATGTCCTGGTCGTCAATCCGTCGCTGCCGGTGCGTAACGTGAAAGAGCTCATTGCGCTCGCGAAGACGCAGCCGGATCAGATCGGCTACGGTTCAGGCGGCAGCGGAAGCTCGGCGCATCTGACGGCGGAGTTGTTCAACCAGATGGCCGGCGTGAAGCTTCGTGAAATTCCGTATAAAGGCGCCGGACCGGCGCTACTGGCGGTGCTTTCCGGCGAGACTGCGCTGGTCTTCGGCAATGCGCTGACGGTAAAGCCTCACATTCAGAGCGGGCGGCTGCGCGCGTTGGGCATTGCCAGTGCGAAGCGCTCGGCGTCTGCACCCGAAATCCCCACGATTGCCGAGGCGGGTGTACCCGGTTTTCGCGCGGACGCCGTTCTGGGACTGCTTGCCCCGGCGCGCACGCCGCGCGCGATCATCGACAAGCTCAATGCCGAAGTGCACAAGACGATGCGTGCGCCGAGTGCCGTCGAAGCGATGCGCAACGTGGCGGTGGAGATTGCGCTGAGCACCCCGGAGGAATTCGGACGTACGATCGAATCCGAAATGCTGCGCTGGGGTAAGGTGATCCGCGCGCTCAATCTTAAAGTGCAGTAGCGGTCAGGTTGCGAGCGCTTCGCGCATCACGCTGTCGTCGATGAGCTCCGACAGCGCCTGACGCGTGCGCGGCTTGCGTCCCTGCACTTTTGCAATCCACACATCCTGCTTTTCGAAGATATCGAGCAGATCGGTTGCCAGCGTGCCCGGGAATTCGAGGTAAGGCCACGAGCTGCTGACGGTTTCGATGTCCAGCCCCGCCGCTCGTGAGACCAGTCGCCAGCCGACCTCGGGCTCATCTTTCAGGCGCTGCGCGGCTGCAGCGAGCGATCGCACGAAAGCCACGATCCGCGGCCGCAGGCGGGGATCGTCGAGATTCGCCTGTGTGGTGCACAGATTGAATTTCTCGTTGTAAACGGCAGGATCCCGAAACTCGATGGCGTCGCTCCCGATCGCCAGCTTTGCGCGCTGGACCTGCGGTTCCCACAGCGCTACCGCGTCCAGCGTTCCGCTGCGCAACGCCTCCGGCAGCAGTGTCAGGGGCGCCGGGGTCTTGGCCATGAAAGGCACGCGGACGACGTCTTCAGCCGTGAGGCCGACCGTGCGCAGCATGCTGTCCAGAAAATACTCACCCGATGACTCGAGCTGGGTTCCCACGCGCTTGCCGCGCAGGTCCGCTAGCGTGGAGATTCCCGCAGAGCGCCGAGCCACGATTCGGTACGGGCATTCGGCGACGGTGAAAATGAATCGCAGATCCGGGTTGTCGACGGAGGCGCGTAGCGCCTGTGTTTCAGAATTCGTTGCAACGTCCGCCTGGCCGACTGAGCTTAAGCTGGCGAGATCGCTCGCTTTGCCCCAGAGCGCCATCACGCTTCCGTGCTCGATTCTCGCCTGGCCGCGATAAGAATCTTCAACCGCCAGTAACACCGGGGCCATTTCCAGCAGCGACAGATTGCCGTGAATGCGCAACGCATCCGCGAGGTTTTGCCCCGATGAGCTCATAACACCACCCTTGTTCGTCATATCAGCAACTTATACGCAGGGGCTTTCCTGCGGTCAAACCGCCTTCGGCGTTGTCGCCTGCACCAAACCCCTTTAAGCTAGCGCGCGCCGTCCAACCTGTTCCATCACTGCATCATCTTCCCCATGACACAAGACCCCTCGCTCGATGCGCCGCTGGTCGACAGCCACGCGCACGTCTACACGACCGATATGCCGCTTTCCGCGACGGCGTGGCACAAGCCGCCCGCGGACGCGACCATCGATCAGTACATCGACACGCTGGACCGGCACGGGGTGAAATATGCGGTGCTCTCCGCAGCAAGCCTGTTCGATGATTACAACGAATACTCGATCGAAGCCACGCGCAGGCACAAGCGTCTGCGAACCACGGCCATCGTCAGACCCACGATCGACCCGTATGTGATGCGCATGATGAAAGACGATGGCGTGGTGGGTATCCGCCTTCAGTGGCGCAACGTGAAAAACCTGCCCGATATCACGACACCGGAGTATCAGAAGTTGTTCCGCCGCGTGCGCGATCTCGATTGGCACGTGCACATCAACCAGACGGCTGATCTGCTGGCTGGCCCCATCGCTACGCTGCAGGCCACGGGCGTGAAGCTCGTCATCGACCATTTCGGTCACCCGCAGCGCGGCAAGGGTGCGGCGTGCGAAGGCTTCCAGGCGATGATGCGGGCCGTGGACAATGGCCGTACGTGGGTCAAGCTTTCGGCGGGTTACCGGCTCGAGTCGCCGCAGGTCGCGCAGGACTGTGCGAGAGCGTTGCTGGCCCACGCCGGACCGGAGCGTTTGCTGTGGGGCAGCGACTGGCCTTTCGCGGCGTTCGAAGATTCGATGCGCTACGAGGATGCCATCTCAAGTTTCAGGCAATGGGTGCCCGATGCAAACATGCGACGGATCATCAGCGGGGAAACTGCATTCAGGCTTTATTTCACCTGAGCACCGCACCGACGTTTACCTGAGTGACCCCTCGTTGACTTTGAACTGTCACTGCTAGGCACGCGGTGCGAAGCAATCCCGAGGCGCTCGAGAAAGTCGAATGCCGGGCTACGCGCCAGGCGCCGGCAACCCGAAATCCCGGCGGCACACTTCGGCGAGGGCCGCGACGCCCTGGTGGATTTCCTCGTGGCTCGGGCTTGCAAAACACAGGCGCAATCTGCTGCGGCTGTGATCTGCGTTCACCGACCACTGGGGTCCCGGATTGATCGCCACCCCCGCCGCGAGCGCAGGCTCGTAGAGCTTCATCGTGTCGACGCTGTCGGGGAGCTTGACCCAGAGGAAAATGCCGCCTTTGGGATCGTCGAACTGCGCCGCCGTCCCGAAGTGCTCCCTGAGCGAATCCATCAGCGTCTCGAGCTTGGCGCG
>JBKJKJ010000284.1:0-31023 GCA_046597455.1 Burkholderiales bacterium | reverse complement strand
CGGTCACGTCTTCCCCATGGAAACGGGCATGCTCCTGCCCGGCATGTTCTATTTCGACAACGACCGCCACAGCACCAATGCCGGGGCGATCGGTGCGTTCGGCTTTCGCATGGGCACAGAAATCAGCCGCGTGCTCGCGACCGGAACCAACTGGGTGATGGTGCCGAAGACGGTGCGCCTGCGCATCAGGGGTCAGCTCAGGCCGGGGGTGCATGCGCGCGATGTGGGCTTTCGCATCGCCGCCCTGCTCGATGAGGGCGCGCTGAACGCTGATCTCGACTACCGCGTGCTCGAATATGCCGGGGACCTCGATCAGTTCGACCTCGCTTCGCGCACGGCACTGTGCTCCAGCCCCACCGAAATGCGCGCCTACGGCGTGTTCGTTCCGCCATCGAGGGCGATACTCGATCAGGCAAAGTCCCGGGCGCAGCGGCCATTTACCCCGCTCTACGCCGACGTGGACGCGCATTACGACGCCGACCTCGAGCTCGACGTGAGTGCACTCGAACCCCAGATCGCGCTGCCCGGCGGTGTCCAGCACGCCGTGGACCTGCGTGAAGTGGCGGGAACGAAAATCGATCACGTGTTCCTCGGTTCGTGCGGTTCGAGCATGTATGAGGACATGCAGGCGGCAGCAGCGATACTCAAAGGACGGCGGCTCGCGCCTCACGTGCGAATGTTCATTGCACCGGGCTCCGAACACTCGACGCGGCGCATGGCCGGCGACGGTGTGCTGCAGGCTTTCATCGAGGCAGGCGCAGTCATGCTTCCCGCCGGCTGCGGACCGTGCAACGACGCCGTCGTCGGCCCCGTACACTCTGGGGAGGCGTCGATCTCGACCGCGGCGAACAACAACATGGGCCGCTTCGGCGCCCGCGATGCGAAGCTCTATCTCGGCAGCCCGGCCACCGTCGCGGCTTCCGCTGTCGCCGGCGTCATTATCGATGCGCGCGAGCTCGCGCCCGCGTGAGAGGTTCATCGGTATCTATCGGCGGTTGAGGATTTGCGAACGAAATGACCGAACCATTCCAGTGGAAGCTCCAGGGGCGCTGCTACAAGCTCGGCCACGACGTGCCTCATCCGGGCGGCGTCGTGCCGAACCGTCTAATCGTCGGACGCCACTTCGACCCGAAAGACATCATTCCCCATCTGTTCGAGGAGACCGACCCGGGCTATCACGAACGCTGCAGGCCCGGCGACATCATCGTGGCCGGGCGCAACTTTGGCATGGGCCCGAAAATGAACGGCTACATCGCCATGCAGGCGCTCGGTCTGGGCCTCGTGTGCGAATCGATGCCATTTCTCGCTTACCGCGCGGCCGTGGGTTGTGGGCTGCGCGTGATGACGGACTGCGTGAACGTGCTCGAGATGTGTGAAACCGGCGACGAGCTCGAAGTCGATTTTGGAAACGGTTTCTTTATCAACCGCACGCGCGACATCCAGCGCGAGTACCCACCGATTCCCGACACGCTGCTCGAGCTCGTCGAGCTCGGCGGCAACACGGGCTGGCTCAGGCAATGGTGGGCAAGCCAGCGGGCCGGAACTGAAACCTGACCTTCGAAGCGACGGCCATCACTGCGGAATCCTGATGCGATCCTGGAAAGCCTGTGTGGCAACCGTGCTGCTCGCTGCGGCAAGCACGCTCGCGTGCGCCGCGGCGAAGGAGCCGCAATGCGGCGCGATTGCCCCCGGCGACCCCGCGGCTGCGATTCAAGCCTGCACCCGACTGATCGAATTCGGCGGCCTCGAGCGCCCCGCCCTGGCCAAAGCGTATTACTCGCGCGGCACCGAATGGACCAACCAGGGCAATCCCGAGCGCGCCATCGCCGATTTCAATCTCGCACTCGAGCTCGAACCCAAATTCGCACTGGCTCTCTACAATCGTGCCCTGGCGTGGTCCAGCAAGGGTGAGCCTGAGCGCGCCATCACCGATTACAACGCCATGCTCACGCTGACCCCGCGCGACGCGAACGGCTATATCGGGCGCGCCGCGGAGTGGACTGCCAAAGGCGATTACAGGCGCGCGCTCGCCGACTACGAAGAGGCGGTGCGGATCGATGCGCGCTCGTCTGCGTCGTACTTCGGGCGTGGCCGCGCGCGCTTTTATGCAGGCGAATTCATGCCGGCGGCGTCCGATTTCTACCGTGCGCATCAGCTCGAGCCGAGCATCTACTCCGCGTTGTGGCTTTTCCTCGCCCGCAAGCGCGCCGACATTCCGGGCGAAAAGACGTTGGCCCAGGACGCGGGCACCAGCGGGGGAGGCGTATGGCCCAGTGCGGTCGTCGGGCTGTATCTAGGCCATGCCGCGCCAGACGCCGTAATGCGGGCCGCTGCGCATCCCGACCTCACGCGCCAGCGCGGCCTGCAATGCGAAGCCAGCTTCTATGTCGCGCACTGGCACATCCTGCGCGGTGCGCGGGAGCCGGCGGCGCGACTCCTCCATGAGGCGGAAACCGCGTGCCCGCTAACGTTCATCGAGCGTGAAGGGGCGGTGGCGGAATTGAGGCGGATGCAGACCAGGCGATAAGCGGGTGAGCGCGGAGCGTAAACGCCCCGCAGTGCGCTTATCGACCCCGGAACAATCACCTGCGATCAGCGCGGTCGCGCGAGCGCAGACTCGACGATCGTCGAAATCAGCTCGGGATAGGCCACGCCGGCGAAACAGCGGTTGCGCCCGAACGTGTGGCGCGTGAGATCCGGGTTGGGGTTGGCTTCCAGAAAAACCAGGCCGTTATCGGGCGTGAGCCGATAATCGATGCGAGCGTAGTCGCGGAGCTTGAGCTCGCGAAAGATGCCCCGGCTCGCCTCCTCGATCCGCGCCATGACCTGCGCCGGGAGCTTCGCTTCCCGGTAATGGATCCGCCAGCGCGTGCGGTACGGCGCGTCGTGCTTCACCCGCGCCGTCGCGAACCGGGGCGCGCGCGGCCCCTGGCGTCCGATCACGAGTTCGAGCGGCGGCATCACTTGCGGCCGATTGCCGAGCAGAGCGACAAAGAGATCGCGGCCTGCGACGAATTCCTCGCACAGGAGCGGCGCGTGGCTGCGCTTGCGTAAAGTCTTCACCCGCAGCAGCAGCGCGCGCTCGCTGCGCACCAGCGCGCGGTCCCCGATCTCGTCCGAACCATCGCCGAACTGCGGCTTCACGATCAACGGAAACGTCAGCGCGCCGAGGACAGGACGCCGCCCGTTCACGATCGTATGGGCTGCGACCGCGACGCCCAGATCGGCCACGACCTGTTTCGCAATCACCTTGTCGCGCGCGAGCTGCATGCCGTCGGGGCCGGCGCCCGTGTAGCGCAGCTTCATCATCTCGAGCATGCCGGCGATAGCCGAGTCGAAACGCCGGTCGCCCGCGAGCCATTCGGTCAGATTGAAAACCAGGCGCGGCTTGAGCCGCCGCAAGGCATCGATCGTCGGCGTGATTTTCGGATCGAAGGGAACGACGCAGATGCTGCGGCGCGCCGCTTCGAGCATGCGCACCACCTGAGACTCCATGGTGCCGCGCTCAACGACGAACCGCCCTGCCGCGTTGATCTCGCCGACCTCTTCATCGACGAGCACGACAATGTCGCAGCGCGCGTGCGTGTTGCCGTGTTTCATGCCTCGATTCTAGCAGCCTGTCGGACTTATCAGTCGGGACAGGCTGCTAAAGCAAAACCGGACGATTGCCGCAAAATATGATTTCAAAAATTCTCAACAGCATGTTTTCGACTTCAATTCGGCTGTCCGGTTTTGCATAAGGAGCTTGTCGCATCGCAAGTCCGACAAGCTCCTAGCCCATGGAATCGTGACGCGGTGGCGGTAGCGGTAGCCGACGCGACTGACCGCACCACCGCATTTCTTCATCACTTCATCCCAGCATCACTCCATCACTCCATCACTCCATCACTTCACCACCGCATCACGCGTCACTTCATCACGCTCAGCGCGACGCCTGCAGCACGCGCTCACCCAGCATGGGCTGGTGGCGCAGCCGCAAACCGGTCAGCTGATAGACCGCATTCGATATCGCAGGTGCGACCAGCGGCGTCGCCATCTGGCCCGCACCGGTGGGATGGTTCGGCGTCTGGATGAGCTTGATCTCCAGCTCCGGAACGTCTTTCATGCGAGGCACGTGATAATCGTAGAAGTTCGACTGCTGCACCACGCCGTCCTCGATGGTGATGCGCTCGGTGAGCGCAAGTCCGAGGCCGTAGACAATCGAGCTTTCGGTCTGTGCAACGATGTTGTCGGGCTGGACGGCGACGCCGCAATCGATCGCGCACCAGAAGCGATGCACCTTGATCGCGCCGGATTGCCGATCCACGGAGACTTCGGCGACCCCTGCAACCTGGGTGCCGCTGTAGTCGAGATAGGCGAAGCCGAGTCCGCGTCCTGCGCGCTTCGTGCCCCACCGCGCCATGCGCGCGACCTCCTCGACCACATGACGCGCGCGCGGGGCCTGCTTCAGGTGTCGCAGGCGGAATTCGACCGGGTCCTGTTTCAGCTTCTCCGCGATTTCGTCCATGAACACTTCGTTCGCGAAAGCATTCTGCCCCACGCCTATGGCGCGCAGCGGAGACGTGCGCATGCCGGTATCTTCCTGCAAACCTTCGGCGAGCCGGTCCGCGATGTCGTACGTGGGAATCTCGGTGCCGCGCATCGCGATATTGTCGCGGCCTTTCGAGCTCGAATAGCGAACCGGGTCCATGAAGGCCAGGACACGGTCGCATACGACGCGGTGATGCCAGGCGATGATCTGTCCGGACGCATCCAGACCCGCGCGCAGCCTGTTCACGTAGATCGGCCGGAAGCGGCCCTGGTGTACGTCGTCCTCACGGGTCCAAAGCACTTTCACGGGGCGGCCTGCCGCTTTGGACATGAGCGCCGAGTCGACAATGAATTCGACGTCCCGATGCCCGCGTCGCCCGAATCCGCCGCCCATCAGCATGCCGTTGAACTTTACTTTCGATTCCGCAATACCCAGCGCCTTGGCAACCGCAGTCACGGCAGTGGTCTGGCTCTGGGTTCCGCACCAGATTTCCACTGCATCGCCTGACGGCGACACTGCGGCGACCGAATTGAGCGGCTCCATCTGGGCGTGATAGGCGTAATCCGCCCGGTATTCGCTTTCGAAGACCCTGGCGGCGCGCTTCATCGCGCCTTCCACGTCGCCTTTGGTTTCCCAGGCCACACCTTTGCGACTGGGATCGCGCGCGATTGCTGCAAACACATCGAACGTTTTTTCGCTCGAATGCCCCCAGCCTCTGGCCTTGCGGCTCCAGACGACCTTGAGCGCGCCCTTCGCCTTGAACGCCGTCCACGGCGCGTCCGCCAGCACGCCCACGCCGTACTTGAGCGGAACGATGGCGATGACGCCGTCCATACCGCGGGCTGCGGCATCGTCAACGCGCTCCGGTGCTGCGCCTTCGACAGGCTCGCGCAGGATCGCGCCGTAAATCATGCCGGGTAGCTGCACGTCGATGCTGTATTGCGCGGTTCCATTCGTCTTGCCCGGGACATCGACACGGCCCAGATCGCGGCCGATCAGCCGGAAGCTTGCTTTGTCCACGGCCTCGAGTATCACTTCGGGCGCGTTCTCAGGGATCGTCGCAAACGCGGCGATCTCGCCGTACGCCAGTCTGCGGCCCGATTTGGCGTGCAGGACGAAGCCGGGCTCGGTGGTCAGCTCTGCGGCGGGCACTTTCCAGTGGCTCGCCGCATTCTGCACCAGCACGTAACGGACTTGTGCGCCGAACTGGCGCATGAGCGTGAAATAGCCGGTGACCGTCGCGCTGCCCGCGGTATACATCGCGTTGCCGAACCGCGGATTGCCGTAGATCTTGTCGATCGGCGGCGCGGGAACGAGCTTGACGCGGCTCCAGTCGGCGTCCATCTCATCGGCGAGGATGACCGGAATCGAGGTCAGCGAGCCCTGCCCCATTTCGGTCGCCGGCGACATGATGTATACCGTGCCGTCCGTGGACAGCGTGACCCACGCGTTCATGACCGTCTGTTTGGCTGCCGGCCCGGAAGCAGCGTTCGCCACTCCGGCAAGATCGCCGACGGCGATGCCGAAAGTCAGCCCCGCAGCCCCGATCATGAAACGCCGGCGCCCCGGCGAAGCGGGCCGCAGCGTAGGCTCGCGATCCAGCGGTGCCAGCCGCGTAAGCCCGCCCTCAATGCCCTGCGCAGCGGCAAGCAACGTAGGATCTGAATCCAGCGGCGATAGCCGCATCAGCCCGCCCTCCATGCCCTGCGCAGCAGGAAGCAACGTAGGCTCAGGATCCAGCGGCGATAGCCGCATAAGCTCGCCCTCAATGCCCTGCGTAGCAGGAAGCAACGTAGGTCTTTTCACACTACCTCCTTCGCCGCACGCTCGATCGCCTTCACGATGCGCACATAGGTACCGCAGCGGCAGATATTCGGGCTCATGTATTCGACGATCTGCTCGCGGGTCGGGCGCGCATTTTCCTTGAGCAGCCCCGCCGCGCGCATGATCTGCCCGGACTGGCAGTAACCGCACTGCGGCACCTGTTCGGCAACCCACGCTTTTTGCAGAGGATGGGGCGCTCCGGGCGACAGGCCTTCGATCGTCGTCACGCTACGGCCGGCGACATCCTTCAGCGGATGCAGGCACGATTGCGTGGGCTTGCCATCGATGTGGACCGTGCACGCGCCGCACTGGCCGACCCCACACCCGAACTTGGTGCCGGTGAGCTTCAGATGCTCGCGCAACACCCACAGGAGCGGGGTGTCTGCATCGGCCGTGACCGAATGGCGCCGGCCGTTGACGCTCAGCGCGGTGGTGATCTTCTGGCTCATCCAACCCTCCTGTCCTGAAGTTCGGGGCGCACCGGGCCGGACCTGCGCGCTGCGGTTAGCCGGAGAATACTAGTGGAGCGTAACGTTAGAACGGGTAGCAACTTAGCGGTGAGCGACGGGCCCGCGCCCGAGCGGGCGGCCGTTGCGAACGTTACTCTCGAAATCACTGATACAGGCCACTAGCGTGCGAATGATACGTCGGAGCGCGCGTCAGCGCGCGGTTTCCATTCGAGTGAATAGTATTCGCCGCGGTCGCGTGCCCACGGGTCGAAGGCGTTGACGACGTGCTCGAGCTCGCCCTTTAGCTCGGGGACGGTTCTGAGCAGCACGCGCTTGAGCGGCGAGACCGGTATTTCGTGACCGTTGGACTTGCCTTTCTCGAGCACTTTCCCATCGGGGCCATTGTCGTTGACCCAGTCGAAGCCGAGCCTGGTATAGAACTCCGGCCGGAAGCTCGAAGTGAAGAAACGATCGCTGAAAAGCCGACGCGATGCGTTCAGGATGAAGACCACGAACTGGGTCTCCGAAATCGCGTAACCGTGCGGCCGCACGAATTCGGACAGCCAGCCGACAATCACGTCGAGATCTTCGACGTTGTCGACCATCGTGCCGTCGGGATGTCCGAGACAATCGGTGATCGGCTTGCCGTTCATGAGCTGCGTGCGCGTGATGACTTTGCTGTCGTCGCAGCGATGCTGACCGTAGACCTCCCGCACCACTTTCATCATCTCCTTCTGCCTGGCGCGGGCTTCGGGGCTCACGTTCGGACGCGTGTCGACGAAATCGTCGAAGCTGCGCAGCGACTGCAGGCCGTACTGCCGGCGAAATTCGTTGAAGCGCGGGATGCCACGCTCGCGATCGCGAATGATGTCCAGAGCCGCCACGTCTATCGCTCGGGTTTCCGAATTCAGATGCGGCATCGGAACATTCTGCAGGAACGCCGGATGGTTCCTCAGGGTGAGCGCCCCGAGGCGCTGGCGGCCCATGCTGAGCGCCAGGTTGGCGAGCCCGTGCGTGCGCATCGCCTCGGTCGCCGGCGCGCGGAAAGTCGACACCAGCGGGATCGCCTGCTTCACCTTGTTCGCATCCTGGTCCCATTCGCGGTATTCGATGAGATCGGGAACGAGCGGGTGCAGGCGATAGACCGTGACGAACTCCTCGGGAAAGTTGAACGGCGAACCGAAGTGATTGATCCCGCCGTTGACCCCTTTCAGGTTGGAGATGTCGCCATACTGCTGGCTGCCGTAACCGACGATGCCCGGTCCTGCGGCGAACACCGAATACCACTGGTTCGCTTTCTTCTCGTCTCCCGATTCGCGCAGCTTCTTCATGACGATCTGGAGCGCGCTCTCCACTTTATCCTTGCCCTCGAAAAAGCCGCCCCAGTTCGCGTTCATCCCGCGAAACAGCGGCTCGCCGTACAACAACTGGGTGGTCCATTCGATGGTGTGGATCTTGGCGATCTCTGCAGCGATCACCAGACGGGCCGCCTCAAACAGCTCGTCGGCGGTCACCTGGCGGTTGGCCATCCTGCGGTTCGGCTGCCCGGGATTGCGAAGTCCGCTGTCGCCGTCGGGGTCGAGCGCCGCGCGCCGGCGAAATTCGCTGACGAACGCGTTATGCTCGCGCGCAAAGACGTTGTGGTAGAAGCTCATCCCGATTGTCCAGTTGTCCGGAAACGCCGTCGCCTCCTGACCCCGCCACAGCGGATTCATCGGGTCGGCCTGGCAACCGGCACGACCTGCAGCGCCTTCGCACGTCTGCAGCAGCGGCAGGTAACCCTGCTTCTCACCGGCGCCCGGGCGATTGCCGACCGGCTGCAGCAGCAGCTTCGCGGTGTCGGCCGGGTCGCGCTTCACGCGCTTGCGGGAGACCTCGTCGTAGCCGTAGATCTGGGATGCGTCCCACCACGCGGTGTTGGTGTTGCGCGTCGTCGAAGGCGGCCTGCGCAGGTGATCGCGGCCGCCATGCGAGAACGTGCCGGGATTACCCGATTCGGCGAGCAGCGCGCCCGGCATGCGATCGCCTTTGCGGCAGCCCAGGCGTTTCGCGTCGTCGGCGCTGAGCGGCTGCTCGACGTTGTTGACGCGCTGGGTCTCGCAGCCGACTTTCATTTCGGCCGCCCCGTTACGCCCTTCCTCGAGATGGCCGAACCAGTCGTGCGTCATGAACTGGATCCAGAATGCGGCGAGCACGTTGAAGAACGGCGCTTTCTGGTAATCGCAATGGGCATCGGCCGGGCTGCCGTCGAGCCCCCGTCCCGCATTGCACTTCTCCGGCGCGCTCTGGTCACGCGTGAAGAGCTTGCGGCTGATCACCTGCGGATCGGGCTTGAGCAGACTCAGGCGATCGCCGTGACGATTGCGCTGCTCGGGCGTGCCGCCCCGGTCGGGAAACGTTTCCGCGAACTCCACGTTGCGCGCGAAGGCCATTCCGGTCGAGCCCATGCGGGGATTGAAGACATCGTTGCAGATTCCGGTGAGGGTGCGGTGCCGGATGAGATCGCCTGTGCACGCCTGCTCGCCGTCCCCGCCGATCGCCCGATATTCCGCGGCCTCAGGACCGAGCCGCATTGCTTTCCACACCGTCAGCACCGGGCCCGGCTTGCCGTCTCGGCCTTTGACGTAATCCTCGTAGGTATTGGGATCGTGCAGGTTGAACTTGATGAGCTCGAGGCGCTGGTACTCGAGATCGATCAACGCACCGTCGATGCCGCGGTCGTTGGGACCCAGGTGTTTGGAAAACTGCTCGAGTCGGGTCTTGAACCGGGACGACTCGTCGCCGGTGCCCCAGTAATTCGCCCAGTCCGCCCACGGGGTGTCGAGGAACTGCACCGCGTAATCGCCGCCGCGGCAGCGTGCCGTACTGGCCTGTACTTTGCCCAGAAAGCGCCCCTCACGCGTCTCGCCGATCGGACGAGGCCCGTCGAACAGCAGATACGCGCAATCGACGCTCGAACGTGCACGTTCCCAAGTGTAGTTCGACAGGTACACAGTGACCACGATGCCGACGGCGAGTACGATCGCCACACCGATTCCCAGACGCTTGGCTCGCATGGTGCTCCCTTCAGCGGGTCCCCGGCGGGGTTCCGCTACACAGCGTTGTTCTGTGGCGCGCGGCGCTGAGGCGCCGACCAGGTCCGACGAGTTGCGGGGCGCAACGAGTATGTTGCCCGGCTGCGCCGGGTGTCAAGAAAGCGCCCCCGCAGGTGAGACACATCCCGTCACGCATCGCTGAGGCAAAACGCACGTTGCAGTCGAATGACGCGGCGCCAACCTATAGAATAGCGAGCAGGCGTGCAGCGCATCGGCAACACGAAAGCGGCCTCGCGCGATACGCACCCGCACCGCATTCGAGGAGACAGGCATGGCGTCCATACGACCGACCGGACAGACACTCGGCGCAACCGTGACCGGCGTCGATCTTTCGCAGCCGCTGACGGATCGCGACTTCGCAGCGATCATCGCCGCGCTCGGCCGTCACGGCGTGCTGCGCTTTCCCGACCAGCAGCTCGACCCGCACACGCTGCGCGATTTCTCGCAGCGCTTCGGCGGTCTGCAAAGCTCGGTCACGGGCAAGCTGGGCGTTCCCGGCATGCCCGAAGTCGGCATCCTTTCGAACGTCATCGAAAACGGCCAGCCCATGGGTCTCGCCGACGCGGGGCAGGACTGGCATACCGACATGACGTACAACAAAACGGTCGGCTTCGCGAACGTGCTCTACGCGGTAAAAGTCCCGCGCCGCAACGGCAAAGTGCTCGGAGACACCCAGTTCGCAAACATGCACGCCGCGTACGAGGACCTCGACGCGGCGCTCAAAGACCGGCTCAGGGATGCAACGGCCACGCACGACTTCAACAAATTCTGGGAAGCCATGCGCCAGCGCCCGGGCAGCATCCGTCCCGCGCTCACCCAGGAGCAGCTCGCGAAGCGGCCGCCCTCAGTCCATCCGGTGTTCCTGACCCATCCCGTCACCGGGCGTCAGGTCCTGTATTGCAACCCGGGCTACGCCATACGCATCAACGAGCTCGACGAAGCCGAAAGCGAGCGCGTGCTGAAGGTGCTGTTCGAGCACCAGCTCCAGTCGAAATACATCTATACCCACAGCTGGACCGAGCGCGACGTGCTCATGTGGGACCACATCGGCACGCTGCACAATGCGGTTCCCGACTACGGGCCCGACGAGCCGCGGCTGATGATGCGCTGTCAGGTGATGGCCGATCGGATATTCGATCCGGCTTTCGTGCGCGCGAGCCTGGGCGCGCCTGCCCCGCACTAGTGGCTTGTATCAGTGAAGTCGAGAGTAACGTTCGCAACGGCCGCCCACTCGGGAGCGGGCCCGTCGCTCACCGGTAGTTGCTACCGGTTCTAATGTTACGCTCCACTAATCCACGCGCGCGCCTGATTCCCTGACGACCTTCGCCCATTTCGTGAGCTCGGACCGGATGAACGTGTCGAACTCCCTGGGTGTCGTGGCACGCGGCTCGGCGCCGAGGTTGGCCATGAAAGCCTGCATGTCGCTGGACTGAAGGGCTTTCACGATCGCACCGTTCAACGCGGCGACCGTCGACGCGGGGGCGCCTTTCGTCGTCACCACGCCCCACCACGACATCGCTTCGAAACCCGGGGCAAGCTCGGCGACGGCGGGCACATCGGGCAGCGCGGCCGTGCGGGTGAGCGAAGACACCGCGATCGGCACGAGACGCTTGGAGCGCACGTGCGGCATGACGGCGAGCATGTTGGCGAAACACATGCCGATCTGCCCGCCCACCAGATCGTTCATCATGGGACCGGTGCCTTTGTACGGCACGTGAATGAGCTTCAGGCCGAACGTGCTGCCGAAAAGCGCGCCGGCCAGATGCTGCGAGCTACCGCTGCCGTTCGACCCGTACGTGACCTGCCCGTCCTTCGCTTTGGCATACGCGATGAGCTCCTTGAGCGACTTCACCGGCGTGGAGGGATGCACCACGAGCACGTTCGTGGTCGTGCCGAGCAGCGATACCGGCGCGAAGTCGTTCACCGGGTCATACGGGATCTTTTTGTACAACGCAGGGTTGATGGCATGACTGCCGATGTTCGCCATGAACAGGGTGTATCCGTCGGGTGCAGCCTTCGCTGCCATCTCGCCCGCGACCAGGCCGTTGGCCCCCGGACGATTGTCGATGATGACCTGCTGACCCCACGTCTCGGTGAGCTTGTTGCCGATGGCACGCGCCATCGTGTCATTGCCGCCGCCCGGCGCGTACGGCACGATGAGCCTGATGGGCTTCGTCGGATACGGACGCTCCGCCGCCCCGGCTGAGAATGCGCACGTCGCGAGCACGGCAGTGACGAAGCGAATACAGAGTCGTTCCATCAGACGTCCTTCGCCGTGACCGTACCCTGCGCAATGAGACTATCGATCTCGGCCTCGGGATAACCGGACTCCCCCAGCACCGCCCGCGTATGGCTGCCCATTTCCGGCGGCTGGTGGCGAATGCGCGTCTTGCGCCCCGCCATCTCGAGCGGGAGTCCCGGGATCTTCGCGCGCTTGCCTGTCGGCAACAGGGTATCGAGCATGCCCCCGCCGTGATTCAACTGCGGATCATCGAAGAGGTCTCCCGGCTTCGCCAGCGGACCGAACGGAATATTGAGACGCTCGAGCTTGGCGACGAGCGACTCGAAAGGCTCAGCCGCAAACTTGGCGGTGACGACGGGCATGATTTTCGCGCGCTGTTGCGCACGCTGCGGATTGGACTTGAGCGCCGGATCCGCAAGCATGTCTTCCACGCCGAATTCGTTGCAGAACGCACGCCAGTGATTGTCGCTGGTCAGTCCGACGAAAACAGTTTTGCCATCGGCGGTCTGGAACGGGTCGTACACCGCCCACGAGCTTGCTTTCTCGGGCATTGGCGGCGGCGCTTTCCCCGTCAACGCTTCCTGCCCCATGTGCTGAGCCACGAGAAAAGCAGTGGATTCAAAAAGCGCGCTCTGGACGAGCTGGCCGCGGCCGGTGCGATCGCGCTCGCGCAGGGCGGCCATGATACCCAGCGCGCCGAACATGCCGCGCATGATGTCGACCACAGAGGCGCCTGCACGCAGCGGCTTGCCGCTGGGTCCGGTCATGTAGGCGAGGCCTCCCATGTACTGCACGATCTCGTCGAGCGCCGCGCGCTTTTCGTAAGGGCCGCTCAGAAAACCCTTGAGACTGCAGTACACCAGCCGGGGATGCGCTTTCGAAAGCGCCCCGTAGCCCAGACCGAGCCGGTCCATCGCGCCAGGCGCGAAATTTTCGATGAGGGCGTCAGCCGTGGCCACCACTTTTCCGAATACCGCTTTGCCGGCTTCGCTTTTCAGATCGATGCACAGACTGCGCTTGTTGCGATTGAACACAGGAAAAAGCGCCGAACCGAAACCGACGTTGGCGCGCGTGCGGTCGCCTTCGGGCGGCTCCACCTTGATGACGTCGGCGCCGAGATCAGCCAGCACCATGGAGCACCACGGCCGCATCAGCGTATGTCCCACCTCGAGAATGCGGATGCCCGCCAGTGGAAGGGGGGCAGCGTCGGCTGCTTCGTGGGCCATGGGCTGCTCTTCTGCTTTCATCGATTTTGGCCTATCGGATAGGTGTGCATAGTGTGCATTGCGTTGGGTGTGGTTATCGGGCTGCGAGCTTCTCACGTCCGGCGTGAGGTTTGCCCGCCCGGTATTCTCGCCCACTTCAACAGCAAGCGACGCTACGGTCCTACGCGGTACGGAACAGCGCACGAGGCGCTTTGTGCAGGCGCTCGAAGCCATGCGAGGTGATATGCACCAGCTCGCCCACCTGGACACCGGCGCGCTGGTCTCGGGTGATCACGTTCGGCTGTACGACGACGGTCATGCCCGCCTGCAGGGTAATGTCCGGAATCCGGCCTGCGGGGCGGCTCTGGCTGCCGAGCACCGGCGGGAAGTAACCGCCGCCGTAACCGTGCAGGATGTCGTCGCAGGTGGTGAAACCGGCTTTTTCGATGACCCCCGACACGTCGATGATCTGCTGTGGCGTGGCCCCCGGCCGCAGGACCGCCGCGATTGCATCGAAAGCCGCCTCGGCTGTCGCGTACAAATCGCGGTAGAGCGGCGTCGGATCGGCACCCACGGTGAACGTGCGCAGGACCTGGCCGGGATAGTCGCCGAAGCTGCCGCTGATTTCGCAGAATACGCAGTCTCCCGTTTGCACCGTGCGGTTCTCGGGGAACTGGCGCGGCACGCAACAATCGGGTTTCGCCATCGACGTGACCCCGAAGTAATGAATCTGCGTGGTCCCGCCGTGCCGCGTGTAAGCGCGCTCGGTGACGTCCCACAGGTCGCGCTCGGTGAGCCCGGGGCGCAACTCATGGCGCAGCGCTTCGATTGCCGCATCGCTGTAGGCGGCGCCCACGCGCAGCCAGTCGAGCTCCTCGGGCGTTTTTGTCAGACGCAGCTCGACATACTCGCGGTTCATTTCCACCAGCGCTTCGAAAGCGCTTTCGAGCTGCCGGCCTTTGCGATACGAAAGCGGGCCCATGAAGCCCACGCGTTTCGCGCCGCGCCGCTGCAGCTCGTCGATGACTTTGGCGATCCCCGCGTGCTCGCCCCATTTCACGTCGGTGTGCCGCACCATGCGCGAAGCGAGTGGGAAGTGGTTGTACCACTCCATGAACATGAGGTTTTTTTCACTTGCGCTGACGATGACCAGGGCCTCGGTCGTCGCGGGCCATCCGGTGATCCATGCCACGCCTGAGCCTACGCGCTGCTCGCCGCACACGACGAGATGATCGACCTGCGCTTTTTGCATCGCGCCGATGAGTGCCGTACGCCGGCGGGCAAACTCGTCATCCGTGAAGCGGGGGAAAGGCTGCTCATCGACGAGCGTCGCGAGCCTCGGTTCCAGGTTCAGGGTCATGTCGAGTCCGACTTCAGCCGCTACAACCCGTCGCTGATGTCGACGTTCTCGGACTTGAGCTCTATCCCGGATGCCTTGGCCTGAAGCAGGAGCAGCGTAGAGAAATCCTGGTCGCTGTATCCGTGACCGATCAGCGTCTGCACGAGGTCGCGCGTGAGCGAAGTGAGCGGCATCGGCACGCCGTAGGTCTTGCCGGCATTCAGGCCCAGGTCGATGTCCTTGCGCAACAGCTCCGGCGTGAACGTCACGTGGAAATCGAGGTTCGACAGCGCCGGGGTCTTGTAGGTCGTGAACATCGAGCCCATCACGCTCTTGTTGAGGAAGTCGAGGAACGCGTGGCGCTTCATTCCCGCCTTCTCGGCGAGGACCGTGATCTCACAGAGATTCTGGATCACCACGCCGAGCATCACGTTGTGGCAGATCTTGGCGATGCGCGAAAGCTCGCCGTCGCCGACGTACGATACGCCTTGCCCGATGGCCGCGAGATACGGCGAAACCGCATCGAATGCGTCCTGAGGGCCCGAGGCGACGACCGTCAGCTTGCCGGCCTTGATCACCTTGGCGTTGCCGGAAACGGGCGAGGCGAGGAATTTCACCCCTTTGGCAGCGAGCTTCTCGCGGATCTCGGCCGATTCCTCGAGCGAGATCGAAGTGCTGTCGACGACGATTTTGGGCGCCTGACCTTTCGACATGACGCCATTCGCGCCGAACAGGACCTCCTTCACGTCCTTGCCGGTGGAAACCATCGTAAACACGATGTCGCACGCGGCGAGATCGGGGAGCGCATCGACGACTTTCGCACCGGACTGGGCGAGCGGCTCGGCTTTGGATCGCGTCCGGTTCCAGACCGAAATGTCGCAGCCCGATTTGGCGAGTCGCTCGGCCATCGCGTAACCCATGCGGCCGATGCCGATCCAGCCGAGCTTGTGTTGTTTCATGTTTGCCATTGCTGTCCTTTCGAAATTCATTGAATTCAGTGTCGCGCGCCGCAGCCAGCCCTTTTTGAGGGGCCCACACTGCGGGGCGCCGCTTTACCGCTCGACGGGCACGCCCACCAGATTGCCCCATTCGGTCCACGAGCCGTCGTATACCCGCACCTTGTCGTAACCCAGCAGCTCGGTGAGCGCGAAATACAGGACGGTGGCGCGATGGCTCATGCGGCAGTACGTGATCACGTCGTGCCCGCGTGCCGCGCCTCTCGCATCGAGCGCGCGCTGCAAGTCTGCTCGCGGTTTGAAGGTCTTGTCGGCATTGAGCAGCTCCTCGAACATGAGGTGCTTGGCGCCCGGTATGCGCCCATAGCGCAGGGCACCGGTATCAGGGTTGCCGGGCGCCCCCACCCGCTCGCCGCGGTACTCTTCTGCCGAGCGCCCATCGAGTATCACTTGCCCGTGCCGGCCGAGCGCGGCCAGCACGGCCTCGCGGCCCATGCGCATCGCTTCGCTGCGTTTCACCGGCGTATAGGTCACGGGCGCAGGCGCACGCGGCGTCTGCGTTTCGAGCGCGCGGCCTTCGGCCTGCCAGCGGTGTCGTCCGCCGTCGAGCACTTTGACGTTCGGGTGCCCGCAATAGGTAAAGGCCCACCACGCGTAAATCCCGAACTGCACGGGCTCGCCATAGAAAACGACTGTCGTGTCGTTGCCGATCCCGGCAGCGCCGAGACGTCGCGCGAAGTCCTCAGGCGCAGGAAAGTCGCGGCTGTGACTATCCCAGAGCATGGGTTTCCAGTCCCACCCCAACGCCCCGGGAATATGGCCTGCCGAATACGCCTGCAACTGTTCCTGGCCCATGCCGGCGATTTCGATGACTCGAACCTGCGGATCGTCGAGGTGCTCGCTCAGCCACTCGGTATCGACGAGTGCCGAATCAGGGTGTGTAGACATGATGAATCGATTTCCAGTGAGTTGACGATAAGTGTCTAGGCCTGCAGATCCTGAGCCCAGTGACGCGTCTCGATGATGAGCTTTAACTCGCGCAGGAAAGCCGCGGCGTAAGCGCCGTCGATTGCGCGGTGGTCGAAGCTTTGCGCGAGCACGCCGACCGGACGGATCGCGATGCTGTCGCCTTCAGGGGCTTCGATCACGACCGGTTTCTTGCGAACCGCATCGGTCGAGAGTATGGCGACCTGCGGTTGGTTGATGATCGGCGCGGTGATGACGGTGCCGTAAGCGCCGTTGTTCGTGATCGTGTAAGTGCCTTCGGAAAGCTCATCGGGTTTCAACTTGCCCGCTCTTGCCCGCGCAGCGAGATCGTTGATCTCGCGCGCGATCTGCGGCAATGACTTGTTCGGCACGTCTTTCACCACGGGCACGATGAGACCTTCGAAGTTCATGTCGACAGCGATTCCAATATTGATGCGCCGCTGCAGCGTGATGCGGTCTGCGCCGAAAACAGCGTTGAGCTTCGGATAACGCCCCAGGGCGATCGATACCGCGCGAACGATAAAAGGAAGATACGTCAGGCTGTAGCCCTCACGTTCTTTCCACGCGGGAGCCGCTTCGCGCCGAGCCTGATCGATGCGGTAAAAATCGGCCTCGGCTACCTGCAGCACGTGCGGAACGGTGGTCCACGACTTCGCCATGTTCTCGGCGACGCGCTTGCGAACGGGATTGAGCGGCAGCGATTGTCCGGCGACGCCGAGGGACGCCTGGGGGCTCGACGGGGTGGGCTCGACGCGTCCGGCAGGCGGGCGTGTCGCAGCCGACACAGTCGACGACTCGGTCTGCCGAGCGCGTTTTGCGACGTGCTCGATCACATCATCGCGCGTGATGCGCCCTTCGCGGCCGGTGCCGACGATCTGGTTCACGTCGAGCGCGTGCTCGGCGACGAGCTTGCGCACGACGGGCGAGAGCCGACCCTGTGCGCCGTCTCCGGGCACGAGGGGCGGCTTGACGATCTGCGGCGCGTGCTCGGCCGTCGGGTTGATGCGCTGCGCTCCCGCGCCATCCGCGGTCACTGCGGTGGCTGGATGCACGCCGGGCGCGCCCGGCGAGGCCGCAGGCGCCCCGCTTTCCCGGATGACTGCAAGCCGGTCACCGACTTTCGCCGTCACGCCTTCAGCCACCAGAATTTCGGCGACGACCCCGTTGGCCTGCGCGGGAATCTCCGTGCTGACCTTGTCGGTCTCGACGTCGAAAAGGATGTCGTCGGCTTTCACGACATCGCCGACTTTCTTGTACCACTTCGTGACGACACCTTCGGCGACGGTCTCGCCGAGCTGCGGCATGATTACGTTCATAGGTTTGCTGAAGCCTTCACACTGATTACGTTAGTCGAACGTTCGCGCTTCGTGCGAACCGGGCGATCGGTGACGCGTTCGGACCGCCGGCTGGCGATCGCCCTCGAGCCCATCAGCGCCGCTCATACACGATGCGCCCGCCGACCAGGGTCATGATGGGCGTGATGTCCTTGATCTCGTCCGCTGCGACCGTGAGGTAGTCGCGGTCGAGCACGAGCAGGTCGGCGTAGCGCCCCGGCCGGATCGAGCCCAGGTTCGCTTCCTGGAACACGATGTAGGCGTTACTGCGGGTATGGGCGATCAACGCCTCTTCCCGCGTGATCGTCTGGCGGTTCACCTGCCGGCCGCCGATCATTTTGCCGGTCACCGCAAACCACAGCGTGTAGAAGGGATTGGACGGGGTGACCGCGGTCGCATCGGAACCCAGCCCCCACGTGACTCCGCTGTCCTGCACGCGCCTGAAAGGCGGCATGTCCCACGCGCGCTCCCCGTGCGCTTTGTGCATGAGGGCGCCCTGAATCAGCGGCCGGCTGTGTATCTGCGCACTCATGGCGAGGCGCTTCATGCGCTCGAGCTGCGCCGCGCTGACCTGGTCGAGATGAGAGAACGACCAGCGCAGCCCTTTGAAGGGCGCGGCCTTGTTCACGTCTTCATAGACGTCCAGGAAGGCGTCGATGGCAGCAGACATTTCGACGTGAGAATTCAGATACAGGCCGTGCTGCGCCAGTGCGACCAGGATGCGACGCATCTGCGCGAGGTCTTCGGGCCGGGTATTGCTCGCTGGATTCAGGAGCTGCGTGGTGAGCGGCGCGTAGACCGACTCGCCCCAGCCGATCTGGTCGAAGTAATCGCTGCCGCCGAAAGGCTTTTGTTGTGGGATCTCGGCGAGCACTGCGTCGACCTGTGCCGGCGTTGCGGGCTGGCGGATGGTGGTCCAGAACACCCGCGCATCCAGCTCGCCGCGGCTCGCGAGCTCGCGATACGTCTCGTAGTGTTTCGCGCCCATGCCCCGCCCACCCGCGTCCAGCCAGGCGGTGATGCCCATCGCGTTGAGGCTGCTCACGAGCTTGCGGGTCTGACGCATCCACGTCGCGGTATCAGGCAGCGGGATTTTGGCGGCCACGAAAGCCACACCGCCGGCGCCGCTCACCAGGCCGGTCAGGCTGCCGTCGGAGGCCTTTTCGATTTTTCCGTTGCGCGGGTCAGGCGTGGCCGCGTCGATGTTCGCGGCTTTCAGCGCCGCGGTATTGAGGTAACTGTGGCGGTAGATCGCCTGCAGCACCACCGGGTTGTGAGGTGCGATGCGATCGAGCTCGGCGAGCGGGAAACCGCGCGCGTCGTCGGTGAACTGCTCCTCGGACCAGCCCCCGAGCACCGCGATCCACTCGCCCGCACGTGCGGCCTTCACCCGCTCGGCCAGCATCTGTAAAGCCTGCCGGCGCGAGGTCACGCCGTCGAAACGCAGCTCGTCGTGCTCGGCAGCGCGTATCCAGTGCGCATGATTGTCGATGAGACCGGGGATGACCGTGCGGCCCCGCAGATCGATGACTTTCGCCTGGGCGCCGGCGAGCTTGCGCACATCGGCCGTCGTCCCCACCGCGACGATGCGCTCGCCTTTGATCGCGATGGCCTGTGCGATGGCGAAGCGCTCATCGACGGTCACGATCTTACCGTTGACGAGCACGAGATCGGCCGAGTCGGCGGCGACGGCCACTGTGGCTGCGGCCGCGGCCGCAAGACACAGGCCCAACGCCAACGCCATGCGTGTGAACGGGGTCACGAGTGGCCTTTATCGGGGACTTCGAGAGTGAGGTTCGTAACGGCCGCCCGCTCGGGAGCGCGGCCGTCGCTCACCGGTAAGTTATTACCGGTTCTAATGTTACGCTTCACTAGTCGATCTTCTCCCGTATCTCCCTCACGATCCGCTCCACGGATGGAATCGTCGCGTCCTCGAGCCGGTCCGCCGAAGGCAGCGGAATGTGCGGCGTCGTGATGCGGATGATCGGACCGTCGAGGCTCCAGAAACATTCGTCCGCCGCGATCGAGGCGATCTCCGCGCCCCACCCGCACAGACGCGGATTCTCTTCGACCGTCACGAGGCGGCCCGTTTTGCAGATCTCCGACAGGATGGTCTGCGTATCGAGGGGCACCAGCGAGCGCACATCGACCACCGTGCACGAGATGCCGTGCTCTTTTTCCAGGATCGCGGCCGCGTCCAGTGACTTGTGCACCATGGATGCGAGCGCCACGATCGTGCAGTCCTTGCCCGATCTGAGGACCTTCGCCTTGCCGAGCTCATCGACATACTCGCCGTCCGGCACTTCGCCTTTCATCGAATAGAGCGACTTCTGCTCGAAGAAGAGCACCGGATCGGGATCGCGGATTGCGGCCGCGAGCAGGCCTTTGACGTCAGCCGGGAATGCCGGTGCGACCACCTTGATTCCGGGGATCGCCATCGCCCAGTTTTCGACCGCCTGCGAGTGCTGGGCGCCGAACCGCGAGCCTGCACCGTTCGCGGTGCGGATTACGAGCGGCAGCGAAATCTGCCCGTTGGTCATGTAGCGCGTCTTGGCGATCTCGTTCGCCACGAGGTCCCAGCACACCGCAAGAAAATCGGAAAACATGATTTCCGCGATGGGCCTCAGACCCGTCATCGCCGCACCCATGGCGGCCCCGAGAATGGCCTGCTCCGAGATCGGCGTGTCGCGCACGCGCTTGGGCCCGAATCGTTCGAACAGTCCGACCGTGGCCTTGAACACCCCGCCCGCGGCACCAATGTCTTCGCCCAGAAAAACCACGCGCTCGTCGCGCGCCATCTCCTGCGCGATGCCCGCCGCAACGGCGTCGCGATAAGTCAGTTCCGCCATGCTGTGCTCCCGTCAGCCCACACATCCTTGTCGATCGCATCGAGCGACGGCACCGAAGAGGCTTTCGCCGCCTCGGTGGCTTCATCCACTTTTCTCATTGCTTCGGCTTCCATATCCTTCAGTGTCGCTTCCGCAAAGCCCAGCTCCAGCAGCCGGCGGCGATACATGTCGAGCGGGTCGCGCTTCAACCAGCTTTCGAGCTCGCCTGCCGGGCGGTACTGGCCCGGATCGGCGCGGGAGTGCCCGCTGTGGCGATAAGTCATCGCTTCGATCAGCGCCGGGCCTCCGCCTTTGCGCGCGCGCTCCATGTATTTGGCCGCAGTCGTGTAGACCTCGTCGGCGTCGTTGCCGTCGATCACGATGCGCTCGAGCCCGTACGCCGATGCGCGATCCGCCGCAGGGTGCTCGACCGCGGTCACCGCGCTGATCGGGGTGTACTCCATGTAAAGGTTGTTCTCGCACACGAAGATCACGGGAAGCTTCCACACCACCGACATGTTGAGCGCTTCGTGGAAAGCGCCGATGTTCGTCGTGCCGTCTCCGAAGAAGCACACCGCCACCTGCTCGGTTCCCCGGTACTGCGCGCTCCACGCCGCCCCTGCCGCGACGGGCAGATGCGCGCCGATGATCGCGTAGGAGCCCATCGCGCCGTGATCGACATCGGTCAGGTGCATCGAGCCGCCTTTGCCGCCCAGCAGGCCGCATTCGCGCCCCATGAGCTCGCCGAGGACGCCGGTCATCGAAGCACCGCGCGCGAGCGTGTGCGCGTGGCCGCGATACGTGCAGAACGTCCAGTCGTCCGGGCGCATCGCGACGCCGAAGCCGGCAGCGATCGCCTCCTGCCCGAGCGACAGATGGCTCGTGCCCTTGATCAGGTTCTGCAGGAACAGATCGTATGCGCGCTTCTCGCAGTAGCGAAGCTCGAGCTGCTGGCGATACAGTTCGGTCCGTGTTTCCTGGCCGATCTCGATCTGCGGCGTTGCGGCCTTCTTTCGTTTCACTGAAGTGTCCATGTCGCTCCAAGTGCGTGAGGTTGGTTGCTCGCGCTTCTAGTATTTGTTCGCTATCGGAAGCTCCTGCGCCGGGAAGAGCGTGATCACTTGCGCGCCTTTGGGCGTAAGCACCACTTCTTCCTCGATGCGCGCGGCCGAAACGCCGTCGCTCGCAGGGCAGAAAGTCTCCACCGCGAAAACCATCCCGGCCTTGAGCTCGTAGGGGTCCTTGAACGAGTTGAGCCGTGAGATCAGCGGCCGCTCGTGCAGGCCCAGACCCAGGCCGTGACAGAAGTTCAGCCCGAATGCCGACATTTCGGTTTCGAATCCGATCTCGGTGCATTTCGGAAAAGCTTTCGCCACCTTGTCGGTCGAGACGCCGGGCTTGAGCATGGCGATCGCATCGTCCATCCACTGTCGCGCTTTCTTGTAGGCATCGTGCTGCGACCGGGTCGCGGAGCCGACGGTGAACGTGCGGTAATAGCACGTGCGGTAACCCATGTACGACTGGATGATGTCGAAAAACGCCTGGTCACCGGGGCGGATCATGCGGTCGGTGAAATTGTGCGGGTGCGGGCTGCAGCGCTCGCCGGCGATCGCATTGATCGCTTCGACGCAGTCGGAGCCCATTTCGTAAAGCCGTTTGGTCGCCATGGCGACAATCTCGTTTTCCCGAACGCCGGGCTTGAGCGCCTCGAAGATGTCCTGGTAGACGCCGTCGCCCATCGCCGCCGCGGTATTGAGCAGCGAGATTTCGTCGTGGCTCTTGATCTCGCGCGCGTCGAGCATGACCTGCTGGCCGTCGCGGACTTCAATCCCGAGCTTCTGCAAGGCGAAAAGGAAAGGCGGCTCGACGACATCGATGCCGAGCGGCATGTCGGCCACCCCTTCCTGCACCAGGACGTCCTTGATCTCCTGCGCCATCTGCTCGAACAGCCCCACTCGCGGCGACACCGCCCCGCGCAGGCCGGCCAGGCCGGCGAGACAGTGGTTCTTGGGCAGCCACGGTGCGTAAATCTTGTGGTGGCGTGCGGCCGATCCGAAGTCCCAGACCCACGGCTCACCGTTGCCGGTCAGCAGGCACCAGCGCGTGAGCTTGTCGCGCGCCCATTCGCCGATGACGGTGCTCGAGATGTAGCGGATGTTGTACTGATCGAACGTCAGCAGGGCCCCGAGACCGGACTTCGACAGCGCGTTGCGGGTGCGTGCGAGACGGTAATCGTGCAGCCGCCGGAAGTTGACCCGCTCTTCGAAGTCGACCGCCATGCGCCCGGGCGACTGCAGCGGCCGCTCCCACTGGTGCCCCGGATCAGCGGGGTCGAAAAGCACATCCGGCGCTTCCGAGACCCGTTTGCGGGGGTCGATGTCCGCAGACTAGAAGTGTTTCGGTTCGGTGCGTTTCTTTTTCGTTGCCATGACGGATCCTTCGGTTATTTGCGCGAGCCGGCGCGCGCCGCGCCGAGCTGGGTCGCCATCCAGTCCGCGGTCTGATCGCGGTACTGATACCACAGGTTGTTTACCACATGATTGCCGCCTTCGATCACCGACAGCACGCACGGACCGGATACTTCCGCGGCGAGCCTGCGCGCTTCGTCGGGGGAGGTCAGCCGGTCTTTGGTGCCGGCCACGATGTAAATGGGGCACGTGATGTTTTTTGCGTGCCCGCGCAGCGTCATGCGCACGGCCGTCTTGCTCGCCTCTTCCAGGTTGATGCTGTGCGAGCGCACACGGAACGCTTCGACGTTGATGATCGGTCGGCCTTCGAAAGTGGGCTTGCGCTCGTAGGCGCCCGAAAGCGCCACGCAGGCTTTGATGCGCTTTTCGAACGCCGCGGCGCGCGGCGCGTAATAACCCCCCAGGGACACACCCCAGATGCCGATGCGCGAGGTATCGACGTCCGATCGGGTCTGGAGATAGTCGATCACCGCGCCGACCGGCTTTTCATACTCGGGGCAGATCGGGAAGTCGTACTCGGCTTCACCCTGACCCGGCCCGTCGAAAGCGAGTGTCGCCACGCCCCGCTTCAGGAACCGATTCTCGTAATCGTCCATCTCCTCCTTGGCCGAATCGAGACCCATGCACATCACCACCACCGGGGGCGTGTCGACGCCGACGGGTTTGCGCAGATTGCCGAAGAGCTGCTTGCCTTCATAGGGGATTGCCACACGCTCGCCAGGGGGCCGCAGTAGCGGCAGTGCGCGATTGCGGCACTGGACCGATTTGGCGTGCGCCTGCTTCAACTGCGCCATGTCGTTGACGAAGAGAAACTTGCCGAAGTGGTAGCACACCGCCGCCCGCGTCCAGTGGTCGGCTGCCGAGAGACCGAAACCCTCCGCATGCGCCTTGTTGCCCAGATCTTCGTGTATCGCGGCGCGTGCGCTCCACGCGCTGCACCAGTCTTCCCAGCGCTCGATGCCCGCAGTGACTTCCTGGAAATCGGTCAGCGGCACCCCGTTGATGACGAAGCGCGGCGCCCAGTGCGATATCGCGGCTTCGACGCGGGGGTCTTTATGGGTAGCAGAGGTATCCAACGTTTTGGCCTTTTTTACGGAATGAAGAGCGACATTGCTGAGACGTGCGTTCCGGCAGTGCCACGGTGAGGGTGTGACCGTCCGGCGCCGCCTTGACGACGATATCGGTGCCGATCGTTTCGGCTGCGCCCGCGCGATTGTCGACGATGAACTGCTGGCCCAGTCGCTCGGTGAGCTTCTGCACGGTGAAACGGGCGATCTGGTCCGACGTGCTGCCGACTGAACCCGTCACGATGCGCACCGAGCGCGCAGGATAGGTGTCGGACTGTTCCGCATGCGCACCCACCGCAGCGAGCACGCCTACGCAACATGCAGTGATGGCCGTCGTTCTCATGCGCTCTCGTCGCGTGTTTCCACATCGAAGGACTGCTTCAGCCCGTCTTCTCTGCCCCGGCGGCACCGCGCTCGCTGAGGAATGCATCGAGCTCGCCCTGGCGGGTGTTGAGCGTGTGCAGCCAGCGCTGCCCGCCAAAGGTAAAGCCGACCCAGTAGCCCATCTCGACCAACTCGGGCTCGGTGAATTCGCGATGCAGATCGGTCCACATCGCATCCTCGGCGTCCGCCGGATTCCACATGATTGCACTTGCGTAGCGCAGTGCGATCTTTTCGCGCTCGGTATAGCGCTCCGAGGTCTCGAAACGCGCAAAATCCGCCGACTTGTCTTCGACCGGCTGTCCGGACCGGACAGCACCCTGGCGCACTCAGTAGCCGCAGTCGAGACTGAACGCGATGAATCCACGCAGCAGCTCTTTCAGATCCTTCTCCACCACCCCGCGGTGGTAGATCCAGTCGCGCGTGAGCGTGAACGAGCGCATGACGTCAGGCTGGTGGGCCCGTATCGCCTGGTTCTCAGGTCCGGGCTTGCCGCCCGCGATCGCTTTTTCCAGCCAGCCCCGCGCTTCCGGGTCGTTCAGGGTCGCCGGGTCGACATAACTGATGCGTGCCATGGTCGCTCTCCTTGTTTACTGAATTGTGAGTTTCGCCGCGCGCACCGCGGGCTTGAAGCGCTCATATTCTTCGCGCATGAATTTCGCAAAAGCATCCGGTGTCATGGTGAAGGGCTCAGCGCCGATCTTGACGAGTTGCGCTTCTATATCGGGGGTGGCCGCCGTAGCGACCACCGCCTGGTGCAGCCTGGCGATCACAGCCTTGGGGGTAGCACGCGGCGCAGCCAGACCGAACCACGCGCTCACGGTGTAACCGGGCACGCCGGCCTCCGCGATGGTCGGCACCTGGGGCAGCTCGGCCATGCGCCGGGTCCCGCTCACGCCCAGGGCACGCATGCGCCCCGACCGCACATGCTGCATCACCGCGGGCGCCGGGTTGATGGTGTATTGCGCCTCACCGCTCACGATCGCATTCACCGAACCGCCGGCGCCTTTGTAGGGCACGTGCATCGCGTCGATGCCGGCCATGACGTTGAACAGCACGCCCGAGAGGTGACTTTGCGAGCCTGAACCCGAAGAGGCCATGTTGAGCGAACCGGGACGCGCCTTGGCGAGCGCGATCAATTCCTTGACGCTCTGTGCAGGCACGCCGGGGTGGACCACCAGCACGTTACGCGAGATCGCGATCGGCGAAATGGGGGCAAAGTCGTCGAAGGGCCGGTAGGTCAGCTTGGGCTGTATCTGCGGATTGATGGCGTGGGTGGTCGGCGAAATCGCCGCCAGCGTGTATCCGTCGGGCAGCGCTTGCGCCGCAGTCTCCATCCCAATCAACCCCCCGGCGCCCGGCCGGTTGTCGATCACGATCGAATGGCCCAGCAGCTCGCCCATGCGCACCCCGACGATGCGGTTAATGGTGTCGTTGGCGCTGCCTGCCTGATTGGGCAGGATGAGCCGGATCGGCCGCGACGGGTACGTGGCTTCCGCAGCCCAGACCTGCGCGTTGGGGACCGACGCCACGAACAGCGCCGCGACTGTAATTCGTGTTGCTGATTGCATTGCCATCCTCAGACTGTAGTCACACCGAGTTGCCGCGTCAGCCAGTCCGCACTCTGCGTCTGGTACATGTAGCGGCGGTTATTCACCACGTGATTCCCGCCTTTAATGATATCGAGGACCTTGGGGCCCGACACTTCGGCGGCGATGCGCTGCGCATTGGCCGGCGGGGTGAGCCGGTCGAGCTCGCCTGCCACGATGTAGATGGGGCACGTGATGTTCATCGCGGCACCCTCGAGCGTCAGCGTTCTGGCTTTCTCCCGCGCCTCGTCCATCGTTTTGCTGTGGCTGCGCACACGAAAAGCTTCGCGTGAAAGCTCGTTTCGGCCTTCGAATATCTCGACCCATGAATAGGGTCCGGAGAACGACAGACACGCCGCGATGCGTTTATCGAACGCCGCAGCCCGCGCTGCGTAATAGCCGCCCAGCGAAACGCCCATCACGCCGACCCGATCAGGATCGAGATCATCCCGAGTCTCGATATAGTCGATCACGGCCTTCACCGGCGCTTCATAGTCGCCCCGGATCGGCATGTCGTACTCGGCTTCGCCCTGGCCCGGACCATCGAAAGCCAGCGTCGCCATGCCGCGTTCGAGAAAGATATTTTCGTAGACGTCGAGCTCTTCCTTGGTCGAGTCCAGCCCGACGCACATCACCACCACTGCGGCACGCTGCGCCCCATGAGGCCGGCGCAGGATGCCGTAAAGCTGCCGCCCTTCGTACGGAATCGCAACACGTTCCCCGGGCGGATCGAGATGCGGCAGCGCCAGATTGCGGCACTCCACCACCTTAGCGTGTGCGCGGCGCATCTCGTCGAGCTTGTGCACGAACATGAACTTGCCGAAGTGATAGCAAAGGGAAGCTCTGGTCAGGTGTGCGGCTGCCGAAAGGGTATAGCCTGCGGCGAGGGCGTCACGGCCGAGTTTTTCGTGGACCGCGGCGCGCTTCGACCACACCGCACACCACTCGTCCCAGTGCGTGATTGCCGCAGTCACCTCGTTGAAATCCGCGAGCGGCACCCCCGCGGAGACGAAGCGCGGGGCCCAGTTGTGGATCGCGATTTCGACCCGCTTGTCTTTCGCTGCTGCAGTAGTCATGGTGTGCGCCTTGACGGCGTGTAAACAGGTTTGCGACGTAACGTCCGCGCCCGGTCTTGATCGAGCGCGGCTGGCGCTCGATCATGGACGCCGGAAACGCGGGGCCTAATCCGCTTTGGCGCCAGCAGCCTTGATCACTTTCGCGAGTTTGGTGATCTCGGCGCGTATGAATGCGTCGAACTGCTCAGGCGTGCTGGGCTTGGCCACCGCACCCTGGGTCTGGAAAGTCTTGCGCACATCGGGTAAATCCAGAATGCGGGCGACTTCCTTCGAAATCTGGTCGAGCACGGGCTTGGGCGTGGCGCGCGGTGCGAGCATCCCGTACCACTGGTCGTATTCGAAACCCGGGAGTGCAGCCTCGGCGACGGTCGGCACGTCGGGCAGGACCGGCGACCGGGCCGAGGTGCTCACGGCAAGCGCCACGAGCCGGCCTTCCCTGATGAAAGGCAGTGCCGGCACGAGCGGCGAGAAAAATAAGTGGATGCGCCCCGTCATCGTGTCGGTGAGCGCTTCGGGTGTTCCCTTGTAGGGGATGTGGACGACGTCGATCGCCGCGGCGACTTTGAACTGCTCACCGTTGATATGGGTGCCGCTGCCGATGCCCGCCGAGCCGAAGTTGATGGCGCCGGGTTTCTGCTTCGCCAGCGCGATCAGGTCCTTGACCGATTTCACGCCGAGGGTGTTCGAGACCACGAGGACATTCGGAACGCTCGCGATCTGCGATACGCCTGCGAAATCACGAAGCGTATCGAACGAAAGGCGGCTATAGAGCGAGGCATTGATGGCGTGACCCACGGAGTGAACCATCAGCGTGTGCCCGTCGGCCGGTGCGCTCGCCACGATCCCTGCCGCGATCGTGCCCCCGGCGCTCGGGCGGTTGTCGATCACGACCTGCTGCCCCCAGTTCTCGTTCATCTTCTGGCCGAGGAGCCGGGCGAGGATGTCGGTCTGGCTGCCCGCGGAAAACGGCACGACCATGCGTATCGGTTTCGACGGAAATTTCTGCTGCTGCGCGTGGGCCGGGGCAGCACACACCGTGGCGATCGCGATCGCCGTGCCGGCACTGAGGCTTGCAAAGTTCAAGATGACTCCTCGCTGTAGTCCAGATCGAATTAAAAAGCCTGACTGCCTTTCGCGCAGATTCTGCCGTTCTTCAGCGTCGCGCCAGCCCGAGCCTGTCCGCCATCCAGTCAGCCGACTGCGCGCGGTAGCGGTAACCGCGATTGTTGGCAACGTGATTGCCCTCCTCGATGAGCAGGAGCTCGACGGCACCGCCCGCCTCGCGGGCCAGACGCTCGCTGTCCTGCCACGGCACGATGCGGTCTTGCTTGCCCGCGACGATGAACAGAGGACAGGTGATTTTCGAAGCGACACCGTTCAGAGTCAGGTTGGCGCCATAAGCACGCGCCTCATCGAGCGTCGCGCATTTCGCGCGCACGCGAAAAGCTTCACGCGTGAGCTCGTTCATCTGCGGCCAGATCGCCGACCAGTCGTAAGGGCCTGAGAGCGAGACGCATGCCTTGACGCGCTTTTCGAATGCCGCCGCGCGCGGAGCGTAATAGCCGCCGAGCGACACACCCCACAGCCCGATTCGATCCGAGTCGATGTCGCCACGCGTTTCCACCCAGTCGACGACGCTTTTCACCGGCGCTTCGTAATCGCCGCGTATGCGCAACTCGTACTCGGCTTCCCCCTGTCCGGGACCGTCGAACGCAAGCGTAGCCATCCCGCGTGCGAGAAAAATCGATTCGTAGGTCTCCATTTCTTCCTTAGCCGAATCGAGCCCCATGCACATGATGACGATGGGCGGGCGATCGACGCCACGGGGCTTGCGCAATATGCCGTAGAGGCGCGTGCCCGCGTACTGAATTTCCACGCGTTCGCCCGGCGGATCGAGATACGCCAGCGCAGCGTTACGGCAGGCCACCGCTTTCTCATGGGCCGCTCGCATCTGCCCGTAATCGTGAACGAAAACGAACTTCGCGAAGTGATAGCACACGGCCGCGCGCGTCAGGTGCTCGCTTGCAGACAGGCGATAGCCCACCGCCAGCGCATCGTTCCCGAGCGTCTCGTGCAGGGCAGCGCGCCGCGACCATGCGCTGCACCAGTCGTCCCAGCGCTCGACCTGCGCGGTTACTTCCTGGAAGTCGCTCAGCGGCACGCCGTTCGCGACGAAGCGCGGAGCCCAGTGAGCAATCGCAGCGTCGACACGGGGATCGCGAGTTGGTTTGATGGTAGCCACTTCTAGCAGCCTGTCGGACTGACCAGTCGGGACAGGCTGCTAAAAGCAAAACCGGCCGGGTGTCTACAAAATATCATTTCAAAATGCCTCAAAACATGTTTCCGGCTTCAATTCGGCCGGCCGGTTTGCATAAGGAGCTTGTCGCATCGCAAGTCCGACAAGCTCCTACGCCTTCCGTGCGGCCAGCGCCCGCTTCATGTACGAGAGGTCCATGTACCGATCCGGCGCGCCTTTGGGCGGCGCTCGGCCCTCGGCCTGCCACACGATGTCGATCACCTGTTGCAGGGCCTCGTCGCTCATCTGCGGACGCGCGCGTGTCGAGTAGCCGTGCAGCGCCGCCGTCGCGGCCTGCGGCGCGATCTGAAGTCGCGCCGGGAGCAGGCTCAGTGCGTCGGTAGCGTTCGCCGGGTCCTGGAGCCAGGCGTAGGCCGCATCGTGAGCGCGTATGAAACCGATAACCGCTGCCTCGTTGTCGCGGGCCCACGCCCGGCGTGCCGCCATCACCGAGCCGGGATAGGTCGGGAAACATTCGTTGATGCGGGCAAGGACGGCGTAACCGTCAGCGGCAAGCTTCACATCGAAAGGCGGGTTGAGCAGGCTCGCGGCTGCCGCGCCGCTTTTCAGCGCGTCATAGCGCTCGTGCGAGCCTCCGAACTCCTTGAACAGGATTTCCGCCTCGGTGAGCCCGGACTGCGACAGCAATCGCCGCAGCAGCAGCGCATACCCGGTGCGTGCGCCGTCCACGGCGATGTGTCGGCCCCGCAACTGCGCGATGTCCGTCGTTCCGGGGGCCGCGATCAGCGATAAGTCGGGGGCGTGACCGTGCGGCATGAAAATGAAAAGGTCCGCGCCGTGCTCGACGGCGCGAACGACGTGATCGGCTTGCTGGAATCCGATGTCGAAACCGCCGCTGATCAGTTCTTCCTGCTGCGTGACCGAGGAGCCGGTCAGGGTGACTGCGACGTCCACCCCTGCACGCTGGAAAAACCCGCGCGCCTGCGCCACATACAGCGGCCACGTGTTGGTGCCTTCCGAGATAAGGCCGAGCTTGACCGGATGCGACATGCTCCTCCAGAGGGTTTTGCGTGATGCGCAGCTTTTGACCCAGCCGCTTCGTGGACGACGATGCTAGGCGTCGATGAACCAATTGTCAACGAATTGAACCAATTGACGGAATTGGTTCAAACGCACACAATGCATCTGGATTCATGGCGGCGATTCGGGCGGTGAATATGGCGGCACCAGCAAATCGCGAGACGGCGCGCACGGGCGCGCGCCGCATCCGCGACTACATCGTCAATGCAGCCGCCGAAGGCAAGCTCGCGCCGGGCGCGCGCCTGCCTACCGAGCGCGAGCTCGCGCGCCGGTTCACGGTGCCGCGCAACGCGGTGCGACGTACGCTGGCGCAAC
>JBKJKJ010000280.1:0-20960 GCA_046597455.1 Burkholderiales bacterium | reverse complement strand
CTTGTGCGGCTTGATCTCGTCGATCAGCGCGTAACGCTGAAGGTCTGCGACCACGAGCTTGCGCGCCTCGACGCGGTCGAGTCCGCGGTAGCGCTCGGGCGCGTTCTCGTTTACCCGTGCATCAAGCGTGAAGATATTGATCGGCGCGAGCTTGTGGCGCTGCCCGACCTGGTAGTCGTTGAAGTCGTGCGCAGGGGTGATCTTGACGCAGCCCGTACCGAAAGCCGGGTCGACATAGGTGTCGGCGATGACCGGGATGATGCGCTTGGTCAGGGGCAGCGCGATGCGCGCGCCGATCAAATGGCGATAGCGCTCGTCGTCGGGGTGAACCGCCACGGCCACGTCGCCCAGCATGGTTTCGGGCCGCGTCGTCGCGACCACGAGATGGCCTTCGCGGTCCGCGAACGGGTAGCGTATGTGCCACAGCTCGCCCTGCTCCTCGCGCGATTCGACTTCCAGGTCGGAAACGGCGGTCTGCAGAACCGGATCCCAGTTCACGAGGCGCTTTCCACGGTAGATCAGGCCCTGCTCGTGCAGACGCACAAAAACGTCAGTGACGACGCGCGAAAGGCCTTCGTCCATCGTGAAGCGCTCGCGCTCCCAGTCGCACGAGGCGCCCAGGCGGCGCATCTGACGCGTGATCGTCGAGCCCGATTGCTCCTTCCACGTCCACACACGCTCGACGAAAGCCTCGCGGCCGATGTCGCGGCGCGAAATCCCTTGGGTTTCGAGCTGGCGTTCCACCACGATCTGCGTCGCGATGCCCGCGTGATCGGTCCCCGGCTGCCACAGCGTGTTGTAGCCGCGCATGCGGTGATAGCGGGTCAGCGCGTCCATCAGGGTGTGCTGGAAGGCGTGCCCCATGTGCAGCGTCCCGGTGACGTTGGGCGGCGGCAGCAGGATGCTGTAGTTGTTGGGATTGGCCGTGTCGAGGCCGGCTTTGAAATAGCCGTGCTTTTCCCATAGCGGATACCACTGCGATTCGATGGCGGCAGGCTCGAAGCTTTTCGCAAGTTCCGGGGCGGATTCTGCTGCAGGGGGTGTGGAAGCGCTCATGTCGGGCGCCGGCCGGGGGTCGGGTTCATCAGATGCCTTCGTGTCGTTCGTGGGGCGGGGTAGCGCAAGCTGTTCCTTGAGCACCTGCGCCACCGAGGCGCGCACGAGCTCGCCCAGGTTGCTCCGGATTTCCTGGGTGATGTGCTGCACCGCCGAGTTGAGCGCGGTCCCGATGTCGGGCATGAAATGTTCGCGCACCACTTCGGCAACGCGGCTGTCGAAATCCTTACGGAGTTTCTGGCTGTGCTCGAGATTCTGGCTCTGAACGCGGGAAATGACTTCGATGCCGGGGGCGCCGCCGTAAGTCGCCGCCTGCAATGGGCTGTGCGTCCCGGAGACGAGCTCCGGGTCAGGTGCGATGTCGGTGAGTAACGGGATATCGTCGAGATCGTTGGGTGCGCCCGCGGAGTCGGGCGCCGGGGTCATTGCCGAATCCGTGGGGTGCTCCGGCCGGTTGCGCCGGAGCAACGCATCGGCGCGGTCCATCACGCCCTCGCCGCGGCCCGGCGCAGGTTTGTTTTTGTCGTCGCTCATGGTGTTTACGTTTTCGCTCCCGCGCTCATATCGTGGTTGCGGATCTCGTAACCACGATCGCGGTAGAACTTGAAGCGCTCGCGTCCGCGCGCGCGATCGTCGTCGTCGACACTGACGATCTCGACCAGGCGCTCGAAGCGGCTGAAAAACGGCGGCCAGTCCGGTCTCAGATTGAGGAGGATCTGGTCGCAGACCGGCTCTTCGCCACGGTGATCGATGATGATCGGTGTCACCTTCGCCAGCGGGTCCGTCGGCGCGCAATGGGGAATGAATCCGGTGGGCGGTGTGACCCACAGCAACCGGTCGAAGCGGCTCGCGATGTCGCTGTCGGGGCAGAAGACCAGCATTCTGTGGCCGAGGCCGTAAGCCTTGGCCGCGATCCGGGATGCGGTCGCGAGCTTGTCTGCAACGTTGGAATAGAAGTCGATTTGGGTCATGTTATAGCCGTACGTTGCCGCGTCTTTTTGCGACCGCGCATGCCCGGGCTGTTCTGCTGCGGCTTCAGGCCTGACGCACGCGTCCCAGGAGGAACTGCATCAGCAATGGAACGGGCCGCGCCGTGGCGCCTTTCTCCTTGCCGCTGCGCCATGCGGTGCCTGCGATGTCCAGATGCGCCCATTTGTACTTGCGTGCGAAGCGCGAGAGAAAACAGGCTGCGGTGACGCTGCCGGCGGGACGCCCGCCGATGTTCGCGAAGTCCGCAAAGTTGCTTTTCAGCTGGTCCTGGTAATCGTCCCACAGCGGTAGTCGCCAGGCGCGATCGTGAGCGTGGTCCGCTGCCCCCAGCAGCTCCAGGGCCAACGCGTCGTCGTTCGCAAACAGCCCGGTGGCGACATGCCCGAGCGCGATCACGCAGGCGCCCGTAAGGGTCGCGATGTCGATGACGGCCGCGGGCTCGTAACGTTCTGCGTACGTCAGCGCATCGCAGAGGATGAGACGCCCCTCGGCATCGGTGTTCAGGATCTCGACGGTCTGGCCGGACATGCTTTTCACGATGTCGCCGGGACGCGTGGCCTGCCCGCCCGGCATGTTTTCGGTCGTCGGGATGAGACCCACCACATTGAGCGGCAGCTTCAGTTCCCCGACCGCCTTCATGACGCCCAGCACCGTGCCCGCGCCACTCATGTCGTACTTCATCTCATCCATCTCGGCGGACGGCTTGATCGAGATGCCGCCGGTGTCGAAGGTGACGCCTTTGCCGACCAGGACGACGGGTTTGCCTGCCTTGGCAGCGCCCCGATGCTCGAGCACGATGAACTTGGGCGGCTCGTGGCTGCCTTGCGCGACCGAGAGCAGCGTGCGCATGCCCAGTTTTTCCATGTCTTCGCGGTCGAGCACCTGCACTTTGAAGCGATAGCGCTTGGCGAGTTCGCGAGCCTGGTCGGCGAGATAACCCGGGGTACAGACATTCGGCGGCAGGTTGCCCAGATCCTTGGTGAGCGCCATGCCGTCGGCGAGCGCGACACCCTGCTTGACGCCCGTCTCCGCCTGCCGCACGTCGCCTTTATCGGCGAGCGCCAAAGTCATCTGCCGCAACGCTGGTTGAGCCGCGTCTTTGCGGCTTTTCATGATGTCGAAGCGGTATTGCGTCTCGCGCGCGATGACCACGGCTTGCTGCGTGCGCCACTGCGCGTCGCGGCCATCGAGCTCGAGCGCGGTCAGATGGAGCTCCGCGTCCTTGGCGCCGGTGGCATTGACGGCGCGCACGGCTGCAGCGAGCGCTTCGCGATATTGGCGGGGGCCGAAGTCCGCCTCCCGGCCCAGCCCGACGAGCAGCACGCGCTCGGCCATGATTCCGGGCACGTTATGGAGCAGCACCGTCGTCCCGCTCTTGCCATCGATGTCCCCGCGCCGCACGATCGTGGTGAGGTAACCTTTGGCGGTTTCATCGAGTTGCGAGGCGGGGCGGGAGAGCTTGCGCGATTCGAACACCCCGACCACGACACAACCCGACTTCGCGCGCCCCGGCTGCATACTTTTTATGCTAAATTCCAAACGCTGCTCCCGTGCGGAAAAGTTTAGGTAATTGCCTGATTATCCGCACATCGTTGGGCAAAAGCAAAGCCTCGATGATCTTCCACAAGGCCCTGGTGCGCGAGTTCGCGAACACCGCGCTTGCCACTTTCTTCGTACTCCTCGGCATCACGCTCACCACGCAGCTGGTCAAGCTGCTTGGCCAGGCCGCCGTGGGCCTCATCACGTCGACCGGCGTGCTGGCGCTGCTCGGCTTCACCCTCGTCAATTATCTGGGGGTGCTGCTTTCGCTCACGGCATTCATCGCCGTTCTCCTGACGCTCACGCGCAGCTATCGCGATTCTGAAATGGTCGTGTGGTTTGCGAGCGGCCTCGGGCTCACGCAGTGGATACGCCCGGTGCTGACCTTCGCGCTTCCGCTGGTGGTACTGATCGGCTTGTTGTCCCTCGTCCTTTCGCCATGGGCCGTCAGCCGCTCGGAAGACCTGCGTCGCGTCATGGATGCCCGCGACGACGTTGCTGCGATCGTGCCGGGCGTATTCCGTGAATCGAACCGTGCCGACCGGGTTTATTTCGTCGAAGAGATCGACGGCTCCGAGAACATGGTAGCGAATGTTTTCGTAAGCTCCAATCAGCATCAGAAGCTGGGCGTGATGGTGGCGCGACGCGGCTTCCAGGAAACAGCGGAAAATGGCGACCGCTTTCTCGTGCTGCTGAACGGGCGGCGTTACGAAGGCACGCCCGGCACGCCCGAATACCGGCTTTACGAATTCGAGCGCTATGCCATGCGCGTCGAGGTCGGCGCCGCGGCTGCCCGCGCGCCGACGACCAAGACAGCCGCCACGATAGATCTCATGCGCGAGCCTTCGGCGCGAAATCTCGCGGAACTGTCGTGGCGTATCGGGTTGCCGGTGAGCGCGCTGGTGCTGTCGCTCCTCGCCGTGCCCCTCTCGTTCGTAAACCCCCGCTCCGGTCGTTCGATGAACCTCGTGCTGGCGCTGCTCGTTTATATGACCTACAGCAATCTGTTGTCGATCGTTCAGGCGTGGATTTACCAGTCGCGCATGAGTTTTACGGTCGGTCTCGGCGTGCACGTGGTCATGCTTGCCGTGCTGGTGCTGCTGTTTTACCGGCGGATGCTGCCATTTTCGTTTTTCCGTTTCGCCCGATGAGGACGCTGCGGCGCTATCTCGCGTCCGAGATTTTCGTGGCCACGGCGCTGGTGGTGCTCGCGCTCGTCCTGCTGTTCTCGTTCTTCGACCTGGTCGAGGAGATGAAAGACCTGGGACGGGGCGCATACCGCATGCCGCACATCGCGCTGCACGTCCTGCTCCGGGCGCCGACGCATGTCTACGAGGTTTTTCCCATCGCCGCGCTGATCGGTACTCTTTTCGCCCTCACACAACTGGTGGCGAGCTCCGAATACACGGTCATTCGCACCTCGGGCGTTTCTCTGCTGCGGTTCAATTCCGCGCTCGTGACCATCGGTCTCGCGCTCGCGCTCGTGACTTTCGTTTTCGGTGAATTCATCGGGCCGCCTGCGGAGCAGTTCGCCCAGCGCATGCGCTCGCTCGCGATGACGGGAATCGTGGCCCAGGAGTTTCGCTCGGGCCTATGGGTCAAGGACGGCTATAACTTCGTGAACGTGGGCGAGGTGACGCCGCGCTCCGAGTTGAAGCACATACGCATTTACGAATTCGACGCTGATTACCGGCTGCGCACCCTGAGTCTTGCCGAGCGCGGAACCTACTTGAAGGACCGCAACTGGTTGCTGAGTGAAGTCGTCACCACAACGTTCGAGGGTGATCGCACGCGTGTGCGTCGTGTACCGGAGCTCCAGTGGTACTCGGTGCTCGAGCCGCAGATTCTGTCCATGCTGGTGGTGAATCCGGACCGCATGTCGGCGTGGACGCTCTGGTCGTATTCGCAGCACCTGAAAGAAAACCGGCAAAGAGCGCTGCAATACGAAATCGCTCTGTGGACCAAGCTGATGTATCCGGTTGCGGTCCTCGTCATGATGGTCCTCGCGCTGCCATTCGCATCTTTCCAGAAACGCCAGGGTGGTGTCGGCGGGCGGATTGTGGCGGGAATCATGCTGGGACTGGCTTTCTACACCATGAACCGGCTATTCGCCTCGCTCGGGCTTCTGTACGACTGGCCCGCAATGGTGAGCGCGGTGACGCCGACGCTGATCTTTCTGACGCTCGCCATCACGATGATGTGGCGGCAGGAAAAACGCTGAACGCCTGGCAGGCTGCCGGACCTACCAGTCGGGACAGGCTCCTAAAAGCAAAACCAGCCGAGTGTCCACAAAGTATGGCTTCAATTCGGCCGGCTGGTTTTGCACAAGGAGCTTATCGCATCGCAAGTCCGACAAGCGCCTAGCAGCGCACGATGCGGGTTCCTGCGAAGCGGTCGTGCAGGAATTGGCGCTCCGGGTCGACCAGGGCCCACAGGAATCCCACCCCGAGGAGCAGCAGTCCGGTCAGTGCGACGAGATAACGCATCCAGGCCAGCCGCGCGCCGACAGGCGCTCCGTCACGCGTGACCAGCCGCATGCGCCAGGTCTTCATCGGCAACGTCTGGCCGCCATGGGACCACTGCCAAACGAAGTACGCACCGGCGATCAGCGCCGAGTAAACCTGGAAGACGGTGCGCGCGTGAGTGGCGGTGAGCCGGCTCTCTAGAATGCTGAAAAGCAGTGCGGCGCACCAGAGCAAGGCTGCTAGGAGCAGAGCCTCGTAAATGAGCGAGATCGTCCGACGCAGGAGCGGAGCGGGGACGAGGGGCTTCCCCGACGGCGCGGGCGTTGGATTTTGCGCCGCGACCACGCCTGATTTCAGCCGGGGGGTGTGTCTGCTGCCGCAGGCGCGGGCGCCGGCGTGCGCGAATGCTCGTACTCCTCCCAGCGCTGTTTCACTTCGTTGCGCTTCTGGGGCGGGAGCTTTTTGATCGTCTGGTACTTCTCCCGAGCCACTTTGCGCTCCGCAGGGCTGAGCAGAGCCCATTCCTCCATGCGCTTCTGCAGACGCTGTTGTTGGGCCGGTTTCATCGTCGGATAACGATCAGCGATCGACACCCATTTCTTCCTGCGAACCGTATCGAGCTGTTCCCATTCTCCCTGCAAAGGGGAAAGGACCTTTTGCTGGGCAGACGTAAGTGCGGTCCAGGCCGGCGTGGGGGCTTTCTTGGCTTCGGATCTGCTCTGCGCGGCCTGAGATGGGAACGCCAGAAATAACGAGACGATTAACGCGACGAGCGCTTTAGCCATGAATCGAAGCCCTGGTCCAGGTAGGCATTGATCGGCAACTCGTCGGTGAGCAGTCCCGCGTCGATGTCGGCAATGTCGCTGGAAGAGCCAGAGTGCATGTAAGCCACCCCAGACAGACCGAGAACGAGGACTGCAATGGGAATCAGATACTGCACCCCCATGACCGGTCGTTCCGTAAACCGCGCGACATTGCCGGCCCACGCAGGCACCCAGGCGGGTGCCGGCTCACTGCGGTGACGAGACAGCGCCAGTTTGCGGGCCGCGCTCAGACGCTCGCGCTGCGCCGGGCCGATGTTATCCGTGCCTTCGTCCAGGAGCCGGGCTATCCGCCGAGCTACTTCTTCCTGTTCGTTCATAACTTAATCCCCTGTTTTTCCAGGACCGCAGCAAGCGCGTGAGTTGCCCTGGAGCAGTGCGTTTTCACACTCCCCTCGGAGCAACCCATGACTTTTGCCGCTTCCGCGACATCCATTTCTTCCCAGTAACGCAACAAAAAAGCCTGGCGTTGACGGGTCGGAAGCTTTTCTAATGCCTTCTCAATTAAACCAAGCACTTGCGATCGCGCTAATTGGTCCGGGGGCGGTTCCATCCATTTGGATTCGCTCGTGACCTCGAGAGTTTCGAGCGGATCGAAATCTTCGTCCCCATCGGAGCCGAACAGCGACGAGATGGGGGTCGTCCACATGGCCCGCACCTTCTGACGCCGGTAGAAATCACGAATGCCATTCTGCAAAATTCGCTGGAACAGCAACGGCAGCTCGGCGACGGGCCGCCCGGAGTACTTCTCGGATAACTTCAGCATCGCGTCCTGCACGACGTCGAGCGCCAGGTGGTCGTCCCGAATCGCAAAAAGCGCCTGCTTGTAGGCTCGGCGTTCGGCCGACGCCAGGAAATCCGAAAGTTCGTTGCGAGTAGCCAGTGGATTGACCTTCTAATTGTCGGTGTGCAGCGTGACGCGCGGCACCTCAGCGCCGTCTCGTATCCCCCCAGGCGCGCACGTGGCACGAATCTTAGCAAATCAGCCCGGCCCCGCGAAGCGGCACGAGTGGGGCCAGCGACGGTTCTGCAAGTGTGCAGGGCGCCTCTATCATACTGTTTAAAGGGGCGTTTTGCTTGACCCGCGAAGCCGCAAACGGTAAGGTTCCACGTTTACGCATTTTCAGGCGTTCGTAGGGCTTCCATGCAATTAACCGGTGCTGAGATCTTTGTGCGTTGCCTTGAGGCGGAGGGCGTCGAGTACGTTTTCGGCTATCCCGGCGGGGCGGTGCTCTACCTGTACGACGAGCTTTTCAAGCAGAACGCAGTCAAGCACGTCCTTGTCCGGCACGAGCAAGGTGCTGTTCACGCGGCGGACGGCTATGCCCGATCCACCGAAAAAGTCGGAGTGGCACTGGTCACATCCGGTCCCGGGGTAACCAACGCGGTCACGGGGATTGCGACGGCTTACATGGACTCGATCCCGCTCGTGATCATCACGGGCCAGGTGCCGACCGCAGCGATTGGCCAGGATGCCTTCCAGGAAAGCGACACGGTGGGCATCACCCGCCCCTGCGTGAAGCACAATTTCCTGGTGAAGGACGTGAAGGACCTTGCAAGCACGATCAAGAAAGCGTTTTACATCGCGGCGACCGGCAGGCCGGGCCCCGTGGTGGTCGACATTCCCAAGGACATCACGACCCACAAGACCGAGTTCGAATACCCGGACAAGGTGTCGATGCGCTCGTACAACCCTGTCGTCAAAGGCCACCCCGGGCAGATCAAGAAGGCGATCCAGGTCCTGATGGGCGCGAAGCGGCCGATGGTCTATGCCGGCGGCGGCGTCATTCTGGGCAATGCGGCGCCGCAGCTCGCGCAGCTGGTGCGTATGCTCGGTCTTCCGTGCACCAATACGCTGATGGGCCTGGGCGGATACCCCGCGACCGATCCGCAGTTCGTGGGCATGCTCGGCATGCACGGGACCTACGAAGCCAACATGGCGATGCAGCACTGCGACGTGCTGCTGGCGATCGGCGCGAGGTTCGACGATCGGGTGATCGGCAATCCCAAGCATTTCTTCGACAGCGGGCGCAAGATCATCCATATCGACATCGACCCTTCGTCGATATCGAAGCGCGTGAAGGTCGACGTGCCGATCGTGGGCAATGTTCGTGAGGTGCTCGAGGATCTTCTGAAGCAGCTCGGCAGCTCGAAGGAGCGGCCCGACCCGGAAGCGCTCAAGGCGTGGTGGGCGCAGATCGAGCTGTGGCGCGAACGCGACTGCCTCAAATACGACCGTGCCAGCCCGATCATCAAACCGCAATACGTGATCCAGAAGCTTTACGAGATCACCGGCGGCGACGCGTATGTCACGTCCGATGTCGGTCAGCATCAGATGTGGGCCGCGCAATTCTACAAGTTCGATCAGCCGCGACGCTGGATCAACTCGGGCGGACTGGGCACGATGGGCTTCGGTCTGCCTTCGGCGATGGGGGTTCAGCTCGCCCACCCCGACTCGCAGGTGGCGTGCGTCACCGGGGAGGCCAGCATCCAGATGTGCATACAGGAGCTCTCGACCTGCAAGCAATACCGGCTTCCGATCAAGATCGTGAATCTCAACAACAAGTACATGGGCATGGTGCGCCAGTGGCAGGAGTTCTTCCACGGCAACCGTTATGCCGAATCGTACATGGACGCCTTGCCGGACTTCGTGAAGCTCGCCGAGTCGTACGGGCACGTCGGGATGCGGATCGACAAGCCTGCCGACGTCGAGCCGGCCCTGAAGGAAGCTTTCTCGCGCAAGAACGACCTCGTCTTCATGGACTTCACCACCGACCAGACGGAGAACGTGTTTCCGATGGTGCCGGGCGGCAAGGGTCTGTCCGAGATGATCCTGGTTTAACCAACACAGAAGAATCATGCGGCACATCGTTTCAATACTGCTCGAAAACGAAGCAGGCGCGCTTTCTCGCGTCTCAGGCCTTTTCTCAGCTCGCGGTTACAACATCGAGTCTCTGACCGTTGCCCCCACCGAGGACGCGACGCTTTCACGGATGACCATCGTCACCTCGGGCTCGGATGAAGTGATCGAACAGATCACCAAGCAGTTGAACAAGCTGATCGACGTCGTCAAAGTCGTGGATCTCTCCGAGGGCGAGCACATCGAGCGCGAGCTTATGCTCGTGAAAGTCCGCGCTATCGGCAAGGATCGCGAAGAGATGAAGCGCATGGCGGATATTTTCCGCGGCCGCATCATCGACGTCACCGACCGGGATTACACAATCGAGCTCACGGGCACCGGCTCCAAACTCGATGCGTTTCTGAAGGCGATCGACCGTGCCGCCATCCTCGAAACCGTGCGTACCGGCGCTTCGGGCATCGGCCGCGGCGACCGGATCTTACGGGTCTAACGGGCAGCCGGGGGCGCGCATGACGGCGGGAGCCTTTCTTTCCCGCTGCTGTCGTTCACCCGCAACGCCGATTCAATTACTAACTGTGGGGAAACAATGAAGATCTATTACGATAAGGACGCCGACCTTTCGCTCATCAAGGGCAAGCACGTCGCGATCATCGGCTACGGTTCGCAAGGCCACGCACACGCGAACAATCTGAAGGATTCCGGCGTCAACGTCACCGTCGGCCTGCGCAAGGATGGCGCCTCCTGGAAAAAAGCCAAGAATGCCGGCATAGACGTGAAGGAAGTCGCTGCTGCCGTCAAAGGCGCCGATGTGGTCATGATCCTGCTTCCGGACGAGAACCACGCGCAGGTCTATCACGATGAAATCGAGCCAAATCTGAAGAAGGGCGCCATGCTCGCTTTTGCGCATGGCTTCAACGTTCATTTCAAGCAGATCGAGCCTCGCGCTGACCTCGACGTCATCATGATCGCGCCCAAAGGCCCGGGGCATCTGGTGCGCTCGACCTACACGCAGGGCGGCGGCGTGCCGGCGTTGATCGCAATCGCGCAGGACTCGTCGGGAAAGGCGCGCGACGTCGCGCTCTCCTACGCGGCTGCGATCGGTGCGGCGCGCGCCGGCGTCATTGAAACGACGTTCCGCGAGGAATGCGAAACCGATCTGTTCGGTGAGCAGGTCGTGCTGTGCGGGGGCCTGACCGCGCTGATCCAGGCGGGTTTCGAGACCCTGGTCGAAGCGGGATACGCGCCGGAGATGGCCTATTTCGAATGCCTTCACGAAGTCAAACTGATCGTCGACCTGATTTACGAAGGCGGCATCGCGAACATGCGCTATTCGGTCTCGAATACGGCCGAGTACGGCGACTTTACGCGCGGCCCGCGCATCGTGACCGACGAGACCAAGGCCGAGATGAAGCGCATCCTTAAAGAGATTCAGACCGGCCAGTTCGCCCGCGAATTCATCCTGGAGAACCGCGCCGGAGCGCCGACGCTCAAGGCGCTGCGTCGCATCGGTGCGGAACATGAGGTCGAGACGGTCGGTGCCAAGCTTCGCGACATGATGCCCTGGATCAAGAAGAACCGGCTGGTCGATCAGAGCAAGAACTGATACGCGACGTGGGCGACCGGGGCGGCGTGCAGGGTTCGGCGCCGTCCGGGTTCGCCACTTTCGTGTCAGTCGCCACTAATGCCTACCACTCGCCTATGAGCTACCCGCATCCGATGATCGCGTGTGAAGACTGGCCTTTCGTGGCCGTGCCCCGCGCCGGTCCGGGCACGCTCGGGCCGGCGGGGTGACCCGTATGCTCGAGCCGCGAGAGCACAAGCTTTTCATCAAATCGCGATTCGCCCGCCGGGGTATTTACTGGCTGCCGAATATGTTCACGATCATGGCGCTCTTCGCAGGTTTCTATGCGATTGTTCAGGCCATGGCGGGGCGCTACGAACAGGCGGCCATGGCGATTTTCGTGGCGATGGTGCTCGACGGGATGGACGGACGTGTGGCACGTCTCACGCACACCCAGAGCGCTTTCGGCGCGGAGCTCGACAGCCTTTCGGACATGGTGTCGTTCGGTGTGGCGCCCGCGCTGGTCGTCTATCACTGGGCGCTGGGCGAGTTCGCGGTATCCAAGACCGTCACCATGCTGGGCCCGTGGCTGACTGCCCGCCTTGGATGGATCGCCGCATTCGTGTATTGCGCCTGCGCTGCACTCCGGCTCGCGCGGTTCAACACGAACATCGAAGTAACCGACAAGCCCTTCTTCCAGGGCCTGCCCAGCCCCGCAGCCGCAAGCCTGATCGCTGGACTCGTTTGGGCAATGGAGCAGTACCACATCGACCGGGACGACGTGCGCTGGCTCGCCTGGGGTCTCACGATGTTCGCGGGACTCTCCATGGTGAGCAATTTCAAGTTCTACAGCGGCAAGGACATCAATCTGCGCAGGAGCGTGCCTTTCTCAGTGGTCGTCGGGATCGCGATGGGCCTGGTCGTCCTCATCGTTTTCGCGAGCACGCTGCCGGAGATGTTGTTCCTGCTCTTTTCGGCCTACGCGCTGTCCGGCTACGTATTGTGGATACTGGGCATGCTCAAGCGCAAAGGCCGACCGTCGGTTCCGCCGCAGACTTGAGCGGCCATGGGCTCTTGCTTGCGCCGTTCTGCGAAAGCCATTATATTGGCGCTTCATGACTTCCTTACGCCAGGCCACCGCTTCGATCTCCCTTGCCAGCTTTCAGCTGGCCGGCCTGCTGCTGCGCGTTCGCGCGCGCTAAACCTTACCCCACATCTTGCAGTAACGGCCGGCGCGAAAATCCGCTCCGGGGCGAGACCTATTCGAGCTGCGCTTAACATCAGCGGCGCGGCTCCCTATCGGAGGCCAGCATGGCTAAGGAACAGTTAATCATATTCGACACCACGATGCGCGATGGCGAGCAGAGCCCGGGCGCGTCGATGAACAAGGAAGAGAAAATACGCATCGGGCGCCAGCTCGAGCGCATGAAAGTCGACATCATCGAAGCCGGGTTTCCGGCCGCCAGCGACGGCGACTTCGCGGCCGTGCAGGCAGTGGCGCGTGCCGTGAAGGACAGCAGCGTCTGCGGGCTCGCGAGAGCGAACGAGGCCGACATCCGCCGCTGCGGCGAGGCCGTGCGCGTCGGCGTCAACCCGCGCGTGCATACCTTCATCGCCACCTCGCCCATACACATGGAGAAGAAGCTGCGCATGGAGCCTTCCCAGGTGATCGACCAGGCGGTGCGGGCGATCAAATGGGCGCGCGAATACACCGACAACATCGAATTTTCCCCGGAAGACGCGGGCCGTTCCGACATCGATTTTCTGTGCCGCATCCTCGAGCAGGTCATCAAGGCGGGCGCCACCACGATCAACGTGCCGGACACCGTGGGCTACACCTTGCCCGATGCCTTCGGCAGTCTCATCCGCACTTTGCGCGAACGTGTTCCGAATTCAGACAAGGTCGTGTGGTCGGTCCATTGCCACAATGACCTGGGCCTCGCCGTGGCGAACTCGCTCTCCGCGGTGCTCAACGGCGCGCGTCAGGTCGAGTGCACCGTCAATGGCCTGGGCGAGCGGGCCGGCAACGCCGCGCTCGAGGAAATCGTCATGGCAGTGAAAACGCGCCAGGACATGTTTCCGTGTGAAACGCGTATCGATACCACGCAGATCGTTCCGGCAAGTCGGCTGGTGTCGGGGATCACCGGTTTTCCGGTGCAGCCGAACAAGGCCATCGTCGGTGCGAATGCGTTTGCCCACGAATCCGGGATTCACCAGGATGGTGTACTCAAGAGCCGCGAAACCTACGAGATCATGCGGGCACAGGATGTGGGGTGGAACGCCAATAAACTCGTGCTTGGCAAGTTGAGCGGCCGCAATGCGTTCAAGACGCGCTTGTCCGAGCTCGGCATCGTCATCGAATCCGAGGAAGCGATGAACAGCGCTTTCAAGCGATTCAAGGATCTCGCGGACAAGAAGCACGAGATATTCGACGAGGATCTGCACGCCCTCATCTCCGAAGGCGCGCACGACGAAATCGTCAACGAGCACTTCCGGCTGGTTTCCCTTCTCGCGCACTCGGAAACCGGCGAGTTGCCTTTCGCGCGCCTCGTCATGGCGGACGGCGGCCGTGAAGTGCACGCCGAGTCGCAGGGCAGTGGTCCGGTCGACGCGTCGTTCAAGGCCATCGAGAGCGTGGTCAAAAGCGGGGCGGAGCTCCTGCTTTATTCGGTCAACAGCATCACCACCGGGACGGATGCGCAGGGAGAAGTTACGGTGCGGCTTTCGAAAGGCGGACGCATCGTCAACGGGCAGGGCGCCGACACCGACATCGTCGTGGCCTCCGCTAAAGCGTACCTCGATGCCCTGAACAAGCTGCACTCAAAGCTCGATCGCGTGAACCCGCAGCTCTGATGCCATAGAGCGGACTGCGTTCACGCTGACCGGCGGGCTGCCTTACGCGCAGGCGCCGGGCGCGCGACGCGCACGTAGGCGATCGTGGTGACGAAGAACATCACGGCCAGGGCAATTTCGATCGACGCCAGGATCGCGACCATGCCCGGCTCGGCATAGGCGCGGACGGTGCCTTCGGCGAAGTAGGCGAGCACCAGCATGGTGCTCCAGCGATAAGTATAGATACGACCGCTGAGGATTCCGCGCAGCGGCACGAGCAGCGGCAGCGTCTTCAGGACGAGCCACGAGCCCGCGGGTCTCAACGGGGCGAGCCAAAGTTCCCATAGGAGTGTCAGCGCGATCAATGCGATCAGGATCGCCGCGGCACTATGCTGCAGCCGACGCTGCCGCCTCTCGCGTGTATCGCCGGACGCCGTCACGAGAGCCTGGCGGCGACGGTCGCGAGCCGGCGTCCGAGCGCGATGCACAGGCGTTTCTCGTGGTCGGTGAGCGGCTGGTCGCTCTGCACCCCGGCGTAATGGCTTGCACCGTAGGGCGTGCCGCCGCTTTGTGTCGCGGTGAGGTCAGGCTCGGTATTGGGAATGCCCAGCAGCACCATGCCGTGATGAAACAGCGGCAGCATCATCGAGATCAGGGTGGATTCCTGTCCGCCGTGCAGTGTCGAGGACGAGGTGAACACGGCCGCGGGCTTACCGCAGAGTGCGCCGTTGAGCCACAGCGCGGATGTGCCATCGAGAAAATGCTTGAGCGGCGCTGCCATGTTGCCGAAGCGGGTCGGTGAGCCCAGCGCGAGCCCTGCGCATTCCCGAAGGTCGTCGAGCTCCGCGTACGGCGGACCGCTGGCGGGTACCGGAGGTTCGGTTGCTTCGCTGAGGGCTGACACGGCGGGGACCGTGCGCACGCGCGCCGTCACCCGGTCCACCTGCTCCACGCCGCGTGCGATCAACTGGGCCATCTGGCCGACCGCGCCGTGACGGCTGTAATACAGAACGAGAACCTCACAAGCCATGCTGCCTCCAGTGGCGAGTATTATAGGGACGCAACCGCGAACTTCGGCACGAAAGACGACTTCGAGTGACTACGCATGCTCTCAGACTGATCGATCTCTCGCGTATCGTCACGCGGCGGTTCAACGAGGACCGCTGCATGCAGATCGCATCGAGCCTCACTTTTACATCGCTGCTGTCGATCGTGCCGATGGTGACGATTGCGGTCACCGTTATCGCGGTATTCCCGGTGTTTGGCGAAGTCACCGCAGCGCTGCAATCATTCATTCTGCAAAATCTGGTTCCCGCCTCGGTCGAATCGATCGCGGGCTACACGCGGCAATTCAGCACGAATGCGGCGAAGCTGACCGCCGTGGGGATCGCATTCCTGGCAGTAATTTCGGTCATGCTGCTGCTCACGATCGACCGTGCTTTCAACGCCATCTGGCGTGTGCGACGGCCTCGCCCGGTGGCGCAGAGGGTGATCGTTTACGCAATGCTGATCACCGTGGGCCCGGTGATGATGGGCGCGAGCCTCACGCTGACCTCTTGGCTGGTCGGACAGGCTGTCGGTCTGGTGCGCGGCCTGCCGGGTGCCGGCGTTGCACTGCTCAGCCTCGTGCCGATCGTGCTGACATCACTCGCGCTCGCTCTGCTCTACGTCGCGATGCCGAACCGGCGCATCGCCGCGCGTGATGCACTGATTGGCGGCGTACTGGGTGGTGTCGCTTTCGAGCTGATGAAGCGCGGTTTTGCGCTTTATGTCTCGTACGTTCCGACGTATACCCTGGTGTATGGCGCGTTTGCGACCGTACCGGTGTTTCTGCTGTGGGTCTACCTCTCGTGGCTGGTTGTCATATTCGGTGCCGTCGTTGTCGCGTCGCTTCCCGAATGGCGTGAAGCGGCCGGGCGGCGCCATCCCGTTCCCGGCACCGATTTTTTCGATGCGTTGCAGATCCTTAAAATCCTGTGGGCCGCTCATCCTGGCGGCCGTCCGGTCTTGCTCCCGACACTGCTCGCGGCCGCGACGGTTCGGGTCGATTGCGTGGAGCGCATACTCGATACGATGATCGAGGCGGGATGGATTCGGCGCGCATTGCCTGCGGGATGGATTCTTCATCGCGACACGGCGAACATTACCGTCGAAGACGTCTTCGGGCTGTTCGTGTTTCGCGCGGAAGCGCACCGGCCGGGCCGGGGGGCCGACCCGGCGCTTGAAACGCTTGTCCACGAGATTGGACGCGGACTGGGCCGGAACATGCGTGTACCGCTCACGACCCTGTTTCGTGCAGCCGAGCACGATCAAGGCCTGCCTGCGCAAGCGGATGCTGGTCTCGAAGCGCAGAAAGTATGAATGAGCTCGATGGTACGGTCGCACGCTACGGCTTCGATCAAACGAAGGAGCGTACGGACAAAGGCGGGCGATCGCGGGGCGGCTGTCGCGCGATCGGAGCGCGCGGACTACATCGACGCCGCGTTGCTGTCCCTGGCCGCCTCTACGGTCCGGACTGGGTAGCTCCAGTTCCCGCGCCACGCGGCGAGGACTATGCCGGGATACTGTGGCTTGCCCAAGCTGCCGTTGTACCGGCCGAGCGCGCGGTACACGTCGCCTTTTTCGATGTCGAGGTAATGGCGCAGGATCACGCATCCGAAACGCAGATTGGTGCGCAGGTGGAACAGGTTGTGATCTCCCCCGCCGCCGATTACCTTCATCCAGAAGGGCATCACCTGCATATACCCACGCGCGCCCGCAGTCGAAACGGCATATTTGCGAAAAGCGCTTTCGATCTGGATGAGGCCCAGCACCATCTGCGGATCGAGACCTGCTCGTTTGGCTTCGTAGTGCACCGTGACGAGTAATTCCTCGCGCGCCACCCGATCGGGGATGCGCCTGGCCAGACGCGCCGACATGGCGGTCAGCCAATTGCGCGCTTCAGTCTCGGTCTCGAACGCGAGATAAGGCACGGCCTGGTCTGCGACCGCCTTGCTGAGGGCCGCACGCACGCTCGCGGAAAGCGGCTCGTAAATCTGGGCGCCTGCATGCACCGCAGACGCCGCAAAACTGAGCGCGCACGCCAGCAACACACCGAGAGTTCGAGTCAGACGCATGAGATGCTGTTTTTCCTGGATTTCACGAAGGCCACTACGTCGGCCAGTGGCACGGCCTGCGCTTTATCGTCGCGCCGTCCCTGGTACTCGACATTTCCGTCTTTCAAACCCCGCTCGCCGACGACGATCCGGTGAGGAATGCCCACCAGCTCCATGTCGGCGAACATGATACCCGGACGCCCGTCGCGGTCGTCAAGGAGAACTTCCACACCTGCGGCCTGCAGCTCCGCGTGAACCTGCTCCGCAGCTTCCCGCACCCGATCGCTTTTGCCGATGCCGATGGGGACGATAGCCACTTCGAAAGGCGCCATCGCCTCCGGGAAAATGATGCCGCGCTCGTCATGGTTCTGCTCGATGGCAGCGGCCACGACGCGGGTGACCCCGATCCCGTAACACCCCATTTCCATGACCTGCGATTTTCCCGCCTCGTCGAGAAAAGTCAGGTTCATCGCGCTCGAATACTTCGTGCGCAACTGGAAGATGTGTCCGACTTCGATGCCCCGGCACAGTTCGAGCGGACCCTGGCCATCGGGGCTGGGGTCTCCGGCTCTGACGTTGCGGATATCGGCGACCCGAGGACCCGGGAAATCCCGGCCGATATTGGCGCCGGTAAAGTGGTAATCGTTTTCGTTGGCACCGATCACGAAATCGGACATGGCCGCGACTGCGCGGTCTGCCACGATTGCGCCCTTGAACCCGATCGGCCCCAGAGAGCCCGCCGCCGCGCCGAAACCCGCCCTGATCGTCTCGCCCGATGCAAATCGAACCGGTTTTGCGACGACATCGAGCTTGCCCGCCTTGATCATATTGAGTTCGTGGTCGCCGCGCACCAGGAGGAGCACCGGGGTGCCCTCCACGCCGTCCACGACGATTGCCTTTACAGTCCGGGCCTCAGGCACTTTCAGAAAGCTCGAGAGCTCGCTGATGGTCTTGACGCCGGGGGTGTGCACTTTCGTCAGCGGCTCGCTCGGGGCCGCGGGCGACTCGGTCGACGCGAGTGCTTCGGCCAGCTCGACGTTCGCAGCATAATCTGAACCCGGTGCGTAGGCGATCGCGTCTTCGCCCGAATCCGCGAGCACGTGAAACTCGTGGGAGCCCGTGCCCCCTATGCTTCCTGTATCGGCGGCGACGGCGCGGAACTTGAGTCCCAGACGCTGAAATATCCGGCTGTAGCAGTCGTACATCGCCTGGTAAGTCGCGTCGAGGCTCGCCTTGTCCGGGTGGAAAGAATAGGCGTCTTTCATCAGGAATTCGCGGCCTCGCATGACCCCGAAACGCGGCCGGATCTCGTCCCTGAACTTGGTCTGGATCTGATAGAAGTTGAGCGGTAGCTGGCGGTAGCTTTTTATTTCGCGCCGCACCACGTCGCTCACCACTTCCTCGGCCGTAGGGCCATAGCAGTAATCGCGCTGATGTCGATCCTTGAACCGCAGCAATTCGGGCCCATACTGATCCCAGCGTCCCGACTCCTGCCACAACTCAGCCGGCTGGACTGTCGGCATCGAGATCTCCACCGCGCCGCTGCGATCCATTTCCTCGCGAATCACGGCTTCGACTTTGCGCAAAACGCGCAAGCCGAGGGGCATCCAGGTGTAGGTGCCGCTCGTCAGGCGCTTGATCAGGCCCGCCCTCAGCATGAGCTTGTGGCTGATCACTTCGGCTTCGGAGGGTGCCTCCTTGAGCGTGGACAGAAAGAACTGCGAGACTCGCATGACTGTTGTGCAGGGCGAAAAACCCTTATTCTACCGGACCTTGTAAGCGCACTACGAAGACGCAGCAATGAAATTCATGGCCCGGTGGAAAATCCGCAAACCCGCTGAAGACGAGCAGACGGTGTATGTGAGCGAGCGTTACGGCGTGCGTTCCCTGCATATCGGAAGCGATACCGTCCAAAGCTCGATGCGGCTGGCTCGCCCGAACGATCTCGAGCTCTCGTACACCCGAAGCATGATGGCTTTTCTGTTGTTCGTGCCTCCGCCGGCAGAGGTTTTGATGATCGGGCTGGGCGGCGGCTCGCTCGCCAAGTTCGTATTCCACTATCTCCCCGGCGCGACGACCCGAGTGGTCGAGGTCAACCCACGGGTCGTGGCGATCGCCCGCCAGTATTTCCACGTTCCGTCCGACGGCCCCCGCTTCGAGGTGATCACCGCCGATGGTGCCGCCCACGTGGAACGCGACGACGTGAGCACCGACGTGCTGGTGGTCGACGGATACGAGGCCGACACCTATGTCGAAGAGCTCGCGAGCCCGGCGTTTTACGCTGCGTGCCGTGCGCGCCTGAATCCAGGTGGCGTGATGGTGGTAAACCTGTGGGGCGGTGACAAGCAGTTCTACACCCTTTTGAAGCGCATCCAGGACGCGTTCCCGGCGGGGACGCTGTGCCTGCCGGCCGAGCGTCCGGGAAATGTGGCCGTGTTCGGTTTCGAACGCCCCCCCGGTCCGTTGGCGTGGCAGGATCTTGCCCGGCGGGCGGACGCCCTCCAGGCTGATCATGGGCTGGAGTACGGGCGTTTCGTGGAAAACCTGAAGAAGATGAATTCACACGATGCCGAAGCGATATACCCGTGATGACGGTCACCGAGGCGCCGGGCAAAGCTTTCTTTAGTTTTCAAACTATGAAAAAATCCTGAAAACTGACGAACTTAGGGGTAACGACATGATTGATCGTGACGGTTACCGCCCCAACGTTGGCATTATCATTTGCAATGGCAGAAATGAGGTTTTCTGGGGCAAGCGGGTGCGTGAGCACTCCTGGCAGTTCCCTCAGGGCGGGATTAAACCCGGGGAGACGCCGGAAATCGCGATGTATCGCGAATTGCAGGAAGAAGTCGGGCTGAATCCGCAGCACGTGCGAATACTCGGCCGCACGCGTGACTGGCTGCGCTATGAAGTTCCGGATCAATGGATCAAGCGCGACTGGCGCGGCAACTACCGCGGGCAGAAGCAGATCTGGTTTCTGCTGCGGCTCGTCGGCCGGGATTGCGATGTCTGTCTGCGCGCCAACCAGAAGCCCGAGTTCGACGCCTGGCGATGGAGTGACTACTGGGTGCCCATGGAATCGGTGATCGATTTCAAGCGAGAAGTGTATCAGCGGGCTCTGAGCGAACTGGCGCGCTACCTCAGGCGGCGCGCCGATCATTACGCGCCGGGCAGGCCTCAGGAAGTGCCGGTGGGCCCGGAACCGCTCAGTCAAGTGTCCCGCGGCTGACCGGCCGATCTCAGGCATAAGGGAAATTCCTTTTGGACACATTCAACCGGCGGTCACTATCGTGCTGAGAGATTACACACCCTTGAGCTTGGCCCTGCTGCAGACGGGAAGCAGCTACGCGCAACCGACCCAGGTGGTACCCGATCGGGTAACGCTCGAAGACCCTGCCCGGAGCGTGATGACCAACCTGCGCTCGGTTGCGGCCGTGATCATACTGTCGGGCGACACGGTGGAAGAGGCGCACCGCCGCATGATTCAGCGCGCTGTCCGGCTGCTTCTGGTGGTCGACCAGAACCGCCAAGTGGTGGGCGTCATCACGGCAACCGACTTGCTGGGTGAAAAGCCGGTGCAGGCGGTCAGTCAGCGAGGGATCCGCCGCGAAGAGCTCCTGGTGCGCGATATCATGACGCCTCAGGAGCGCCTCGAAGTGCTCGACTCGAAGGATGTCAGTGCTTCGCGAGTGGGACACGTAGTCGCCACGCTCAAGCAGTCCGGACGCCAGCACGCGGTGG
>JBKJKJ010000271.1:0-3915 GCA_046597455.1 Burkholderiales bacterium | reverse complement strand
CGAGAGCGTTCGACGCGCCGCTCGTCTATTCGACGACGAGCCGGCTGCTCGTCGAGCTCAACCGTTCGCCGCATCATCCTCAGGTCCTGTCCGATGCGACCCGCACACTGCCGCCCGAGGATCGCGAGCGGCTGCTGCAGCGCTATTACTGGCCGTATCGCGACCGGGTCGAAGCGCTGATCGCCCGGAATGTGGCTGAGGGCGGGCGCGCAGTCCACATCTCCAGCCACAGCTTCACGCCCCGGCTCTACGGCGTCACGCGCCGCGCCGATATCGGCCTGCTTTACGACCCGCAACGCGCGACCGAGCGCGAGCTTTGCCTGGCGTGGCAGCACGCGCTGCACGGTACCGGGGCCGGCCTGGTCGTGCGCCGCAACTATCCTTATCGCGGCACGGGAGACGGGCTGACAACCTACCTGCGGCGGCTGCATTCGCACCGGAAGTATGCCGGGATCGAAATCGAAGTGAATCAGAAACACACACTCGGCGATCCGGCGGCGTGGCGCGCGCTGCGCAAAATGCTCGTCCAAACCCTGGGCGTTGCACTCGGGCTACGCCGAGGCAACGGCAAATGATCGGACGCTTCGCCACGCGCCTGCCACCAGGCCAATCGGTGCCCCCCCCCCGGCTTGCGCCCGTGTTCGATTCCCTGTTTTCGGGCTGAAATTGGGCGCAGCGCTGGGGCCCGATCTCTCATAGAATATCGTCCGTGATGGGGTTCCTGAATGGCCGCTGATGAAACCTTAAAATTTCAAGCTTCAGGCCGCTAAACCTCTGCGCGACACTTCGGCCACCGCGTATTCACGGCATCCCGGTGTACGGTCTATCGTGCGGCGGGGCAAAAAAATGGCACCGCGCACGCCAACCTTCCGAAATTGAAGAGCTCATGCTCGACACGCTCACGCTTCTCGTCGTCCTGATCGTCAGCAACTTTTTGATGGCCGGGGCGATGTGGATCACTTTTGCCGGCCGTTTTCGGTCGGGGCTCGGCCCATGGACCGGGTCGTTGATCGTGCAGGGTTTTTCCTGGCTGCTGGTGATCGCGCGCAACGACGTCCCCGATTTCGCGTCGATTTCGGTCGCCACCGCTTTCCTGGTTTATTGCTGGTCGCTGCAGGTCAGCGCCCTGCTCGAATTTCACGACCGGCCCACGCCGCGCTGGCTGCTCTACGGCCCGGCCATGATCGCTTTTCTCATCGTCGTCATTTACGTGCGCGAGCCTCACGCGCGCCTCGCCGTGTGCGGGATCGGGTTCGGCCTGGCCCAAGTCGCCACCGGGGCCGGATTGCTCTATTACGACGTCGCAGCCGAAAAGCGCACCCGGCTGCTCCTCGCCGGAAGCTTTTTCGTCATGGCCGCTGCGCTCTTCTGGCTTGCGTTCACCGCGTGGTTCGGGCCTGAAGCCATCCTGCCGACTTTCGGTCCGCGACCCGCCCCCGGCGCGTCACTGCTGGCTTTCTACGCGGTGACCATCGCGTCCTCGTTTGCGTTTCTGCTGATGCACAAGGAGCGCGCAGACCGGGAAAGTCATGAGCTCGCGACCCTCGATTCGCTGACCGGCGTTTACAACCGGCGCACCTTCAAGGAGCTCGCCGAGCCCCTGCTGTCGCGGGCCCGGCGCACGCGCGGTCCGGTGTCGCTGCTCATGCTCGATATCGACCACTTCAAGCGCGTAAACGACACGCACGGACACCTCGCCGGCGATGAAGTGCTCACGGGATTTGCCGCGGTCGTACGTGATTGCCTGCGCAAGGAAGATCTGCTCGCGCGATACGGCGGCGAGGAGTTCGTCGTATTGCTGCCCGGCACCGAGCAGGCCGCCGCCGCCGCGCTCGCCGAGCGTATGCGTGAACGGGTGGCCCACGCGCAGCTCCACGCCGGAAACGCCGAAGTACGCATTACCCTGAGCGTGGGTGTCGCGGGAGAAAGCGGGGCGCAGCTGCCCTCGCTCGACGTCATGCTGGGACGCGCCGACCAGGCGCTCTACGCAGCCAAAGCCGCGGGCCGGAACCGCGTGATCGCCCTCGATCTATCGCCCCTGACTGCCGCCACCGCCTGACGGACCAGCGGGTTTACGCGCTCAGCATACGTTCAGCATCAGTTCAGAATATCAGGGCTGCGCGGCCGGTCACCAGGCCTTTGTCGAGCCGCCCGTGTATCGCCTCCGCCCCGGACAGCGGCGCCTTCTCGGTCACCATGGGCCACAGCTCGCCGCGCGCGACGAGCTCCAGCGATTCGGTGACTTCGGCTTTGGTCGCATAGCGGCTGCCGATGAGCTCGAGCTCCTTGCGCAAGATCATGGCCGGGTTCGCGGTAAACGCCGCACCGTGTCCGCCGAGTATTACAAGCCGCCCGCCTTTGCCCAGCGCCGCAACAGACGCTTCGAGCGTGGACGTGCTGCAGACGAAATCGATGGCGACGTCGATGCCGGTGCCGCCCGTCAGCTCGAGCAGCTGTTCCGCCACACGGCCGTCCGACGCATCGATCGCCGTGTCGGCGCCGGCCATGATGCACGCCTCGAACTTCGACGCCATCACGTCCACCGCGATGACTTTGCGCGCGTGCGCCCAGCGCGCGACCTGCAGCATGTGCACGCCGAGGCCCCCGCCCGCTCCGAAGACGGCAACCGTGTCCGTCGGCGCTATACGCGCCCGGCGTGTCACCTTGAGCGGCGTCGCGATGGCGTCGCATACCACGCCCGCCTCGGCCGGGTGTGCGCGCCAGTCCAGGCCCTCGGGAATTCCGAGGAACGCCGATGCAGGCAGCTTGATGTACTCGGCATAGCCGCCGTCGATTTCGCGGCCGACGTAACCGCCGAAGTCATCGCACAGGGTTTCACGATTTACACGGCACCAGCGGCAGGTGCCGCAGGTGAGATAGAAGTAAGCGGTGACGCCGTCGCCCGCTTTCAAGTTCGTTACACCGGCGCCGACGGCGACGATCTCCCCGGCGATTTCGTGCCCGAGGATGCGCGGATAGTCGACCTTGATGCGTCCCGCACGCGCGTGATGCACGGTGAGCCCCGCCCCGCAGGCGAGCACGCGGGCCACCGCTTCGCCCGCGCCAGGCACGGGATCGGGAACGGTTTCGAGCACGAGCGGCGCGTTCGCGCCTTTGAGCAGCATCGCTTTCATGGTTGACCATCTTACATGACGTTTTCGTGGAATGGGTGCGGCCGGTGTACTATCGCGAGCTGTCCGTCATAACCGCGATCAGCCTCATGACCAGAAGCATACGGACCGTCGCCGTCGTCATTGCCACCATCGTGCTCGTCGTCGGCACGTACATCGCGTACGAGAAGTACACGAGACGCAATCACGTAATCGCGCTGGTCAACGATACGAGTTCGCGCCTGCGCGCGGCCCTGCAGGCGCAGGTCGCCGGCACCGCGAGCAGCGGCCTCGAGGCTCATGCGACCGCGGCCGAAGCGCACGCGAGCACGCTGCGCAAAATGAACACCTCGTCCTTTACGCCGCTCGCCGATGCGGCGGACGATTACCTCGTCACCGCACGCGAAATCCTGCGCAGGCAGGCGGATTTCAACCGCGCCCGCGAACGTGCCGAGACCGGCCTCGCTGCGCTGACCGCGCACATCCAGGCAGACCGCGGCGCGAACGACTGGACGCAGGAAGCCGTTCGCCTGAAGCAGGCGCTCGACAAGGACGTGCGGGACTACCGGGTCGCGGTCGAGTCGTATGCGTCGCTCCTGCCAACGCTCGCCGTCTCCCAGGCCAAAATCGCGCCTTTCGTCGAATCCAGCGCTCTGATCGACGACCGGCTGATCGCAGACGCGCGCCGTCAGGCGCTCGACGCGCATGCCGCCGCAGAACAGAATATCGGGCGGGTCACCAGCCTCGACGCGTATCGAATGAGGCGTTAGTGGCCTGTATCAGTCATTTCGAGAGTAACGTTCGC
>JBKJKJ010000162.1:0-9295 GCA_046597455.1 Burkholderiales bacterium | reverse complement strand
GCGCGTGCGCCGGCCGTCGGTTACACGCTGCTGGCGGGGGGCGCCCCTGTCGCCATCAGCCAGACGCTTTATTCGAAACTTGCCTACGATCTGCTCAGGGACTTCGATGCAGTCGCGCTCGTCGCGAGCGTGTCGCTGCTGCTCGTCGTGCACCCGTCGCTGCCGGCGCACAGCGTGAAAGATCTGGTGAGCATTGCCAGGGCGGGCCGGGGCGAGCTGACGTTTGCATCGACGGGCAGCGGCAGCACGCCGCATCTGACAGCGGAGATGCTCAGGATGCGCACGGGCATCAACATCACACACGTTCCCTATCGAGGTTCGTCGCCGGCACTGACGGACCTGCTGGCGGGGAATGTGGCGTTCATGTTTGCCAATACCCTGTCGGTCCAGCCCCACGTGCAGCGGGGACGGCTGCGCGCGCTGGCGATCACCAGCGGCAAACGCAGCGCGCTCACGCCTGATGTGCCTGCCGTTGCGGAGACCTATCCGGGATTCGAGTCGGGGACCTGGTACGCGCTCGCGGCGCCGAGCGGCACGCCGAAGGAGGCGATCGCGCGGATCAACCAGACGCTCGGGCGGGTGATGCAGCTGTCGGATGTGCGCGAGAAATTTCTGGCGCAGGGCGCTGAGCCGCTTGCAGGCACGCCGCAGGACGCGGCGGCGTACTTTCGTGCCGAAGTCGAGAAATGGGGAAAGGTCGTCAAAGCCTCGGGCGCGCGAGTGGATTGAGCGAACCGCCTGCTGCGCATTTCAAATCAATCCTGGCCAGGCTGGATCGCCCCAAGCCGCGCCGACTGCACGCGCCGTTCAGTCGACGCGTATGCCGGCGGCCCTGACCACGCGCGCCCATTTCGCGATCTCGCTGCGGACGAACTCGCGGGCCTCATCGGGCGTGTCGCCGATCACGACGAGCGCATCGGACTCGAACAGCTGACGAACCGACGGCGTCTGCAGAATCCTGAGCAGCTCCGCGTTGAGCCGTGACACGATGTCGCGGGGTGTGCCGGCGGGTGCCGCCACGAGGTACCACACCTGCGACTGGTAGCCCGGCACGGCCTCGGCAATCGCCGGCACGTCAGGAAGCACGGTGACGCGTTTCGCCGTGGTCACGCCGAGCGCGCGCAGCTTCCCCGCTTTCCTGTGGCCGATCATCGAGGGATAGGTCTGCATCGAAATCGGCACCATCCCGCTCAGCAGATCGATGAGCGCAGGCGCACCGCCTTTGTACGGGATATGCGCGATATCGATACCCGTCATGCTTTTCAGGAGCTCCATGCCGAGGTGTTGTCCGCTGCCGTTGCCGGCGGAGCCGTACGACAACTTGCCGGGCAGCTTCTTCGCGAGCGCGACCAGCTCCCGCGTCGTCGCCGCGGGCAGGCTCGGATGCGCGACGAGCACGTACGGCGCGGAAGCAATCGTCGTGATCGGATCGAAATTCTTCACGGGGTCGTAGGGAAGCTTCGGAAACACGCTGACGTTGACTGCGAACTGCGCGGTGAGCGCGAGGATCAGGGTGTAACCATCCGGCGCCGCCTGGGCGACCTGCCGCATGCCGAGGTTGCCGCCGGCCCCGCCGATGTTCTCGACCACCACCGACTGCCCCAGACGCGGCGTAAGCTCCTGGGCGAGACGGCGCGTCATCGCGTCGCTGCCGCCGCCGGCAACATAAGGATTGACGATGCGTATCGTGCGGTGCGGATAGGCGTTCGGCGACTGAGCGCACGCGCTGGCCGAGGCCATCGCGAGCAGCGTGGCGGTGAACCATGCGATTCCCCGCAGTCCGGCCCGCTCAGGATGGTTGCGAAGGATGATTGGAAACGAAATCGACATTCGGACTCTCCTCCCGCTGTGCGTCTTGGAGTCGTTCGTGCGCGCGATACCGAAACTAACACAGTCGCGCCCGACATTTGTGACGCTGCTGCGTGCGTGCGGGCGGTAGTCGTTCATCCTTCGACTTCGTTACCACTACGCTCAGGACGAACGGGACATTAAACCGCACAGTTGAAGGACTCAAACCGCATCGCCGTTCATCCTTCGACTTCGTGCCACTACGCTCAGGACGAACGGATAAGGAAATGGACGCCAGCAGCCGACGCTACAATGCCCTGTCACACGACGCGCCCCGCTCGACAAACGTGACACTTGAGAGAGCCGACCCATGAAAATAAGCGCCATCGATATCTCGACCCTCAACGTCGCCACCCCGCCGCCGCGCAACACGTATTACCCCCATAACAGCTATGTGGTCGCCCGCATCCGGACGGATGAAGGCATCGAAGGCCTCGGCTACACGATGATGGTGGGCGGCAACGGTGCAACCTCGGTGCGGGCGTATATACAGGACAACCTCGTGCCCCTGCTCGTCGGCGAAGACCCGCTGATGATCGGCAGGCTCTGGCACAAGATGTATGACGCCGACCGCGGCCTGCGCAAAAAAGGCATTCCCATGTACGCGATCAGCGCCATCGACATCGCGCTGTGGGACATCCTGGGCAAATCGATGCAGCGGCCGCTGTGGCAGCTCTGGGGCGGCGTCACCGATCGCGTTCCAGTTTATGGCGGCGGCGGTTTTCTCAGCTATTCCGTCGACGATATCGTCAAGGAAGCCGAAGCGACGTTCGCGATCGGCGCGCGGCATTACAAGATGAAAGTCGGGGCCGCGCCGCTGCCCGACATCATGGCGAACGTGAAGCGGGTGGCCGCGGTCCGCAAAGCGATCGGCGACGACGTGAAGCTCCTCGTCGATGCGAACCAGCGGCTCGACGTCCATACGAACGTGCGCCTGGCGAACGCGATCGAGCCGTACGACATCTTCTGGTACGAAGAACCCGTTTACGCGGACAACATCGGGCAATGCGCGGAGGTAGCGCGACGCATCAACATTCCGGTCGCCACCGGGGAAAACGAATACACGCGTTACGGCTTCAGGGATCTCGTCGAGCAGAAAGCGGCGACCATACTCAACCCGGACATCATGCGCTGCGGCGGCTTCAGCGAGCTCATGAAGATTTCACACCTGGCCGCGGCTTACGACATCACCATCGCCCCGCACCTCGCGCCCGAGTTGTCGATCCACGTGCTCGCGTCGATCCCCAACGCGCTGCTGGCCGAATGGTCCATCACCCGAACGCCGGTGTGGCGCGAGGAGCCGGTGGTCGACGCGGGTTACCTCCGCGTGCCCGACCGGCCCGGCCACGGCATGGAGTTCAGCGAGGAAGCGCTCGCGAAATATCTCGTGCGCTGTCGCGTCAGTGGACGACGCGCCCCGCGTTCCGATTCCGTTCCAGACACCGGCGGCGCAGCTTCGACCTATACTCACACCTTCCCCGACCCGAACCCTTTACGGAGGACCGCGACATGCCCCGCATCCCGCTCATCACGCCTGAAAGCGATCTGAACGCCGAGCAGAAACGCGTGCTCGAAGGCCTGCTCGGCAGGCGCGGGGGCAGGATTCCGGGGCCGTACCGCTTCACCCTTCATCACGCCGAGGTGACGGAGCTGATGCACCCGTTCGGGGAGATGCTGCGCATGCGCAGCAGCTTCCCGCTGCGCCTGAGCGAATTCATCATCATCATCACCGCGCGCATGTGGGACTGTGATTACGTCTTCCAGGCCCACGCGCCCAACGGCGTGAAGAACGGGCTGCCGCAGCCTGTCGTCGACGCCCTCGCCCGCAACGAGCGGCCGACGTTCGAAAAAGAAGACGAAGAAGCGATTTACGATTACCTGACCGAGCTATTCGAAAAGCACGCGATCAGCGACAAGACCCACACGCGTGCCAAAGCACTTTTCGGCGTGCCCGCCATCGTCGAGATGACCGCGTTGAGCGGCTACTACGGCATGGTTGCGATGCAGTTGCTCGCGCACGAAATGCCGTTGCCGGAAGGGGTGAAGCCTCCGCTCAAGCCGCGGAGGTAAACCTCGAGAACCGTTCGTCCCGAACGTCGCGGCAGCAAAGGCGAAGGATGAGCGGCGCGCCCGGTCAGTAAAGTGACGCCTTCAACCGCTCGTACAACCCGTCGTCGTATTTCTGCGGGTCGACACGCGCGCCACTGATGTCGCCGATGATCGTGCCGAGGCTCGGCAGGCTTTTGCGGTCGATCTGCTGCGCGGGGTCCCAGAGTTTCGAGCGCCATACGGCGCGCGAGCACTGAAAGAACACCGTGTCTACGCTGACGACGATGACCGAACGCGGAAGCCTGCCATCGATACCGAAGCGCTCCAGCAGCTTGGGTGCCGTGGAAATGATAGCCCGCCCGTTCACCCTGAGCGTCTCGCCCACGCCGGGGATCAGAAACAGCAAGGCTACGTGCGGATTGCTGATGATGTTGCGAAGGCTGTCCACGCGATTGTTGCCGCGCCGGTCCGGAATCAGGAGGGTGCGCTCGTCTTCGACGGCGACGAATCCGGCTTCATCGCCTCGCGGGGAAGTGTCCAGCCCGTCCGGCCCGCTCGTGGCGAGGACGACAAACGGCGACGCCTCGATCAGCGTGCGGTAATGGGGGTGTATGTAGTCGAGCTCTTTTTCCACGGCAGCGCCGGAAGGCGCGCCATACAGCCGTTCGAGCGTGCCCACGTCGGCAATCCGGTGGTCTTCGATGAGTCCGTCCATGACGCTCCTTTCGGTCCGGGCAATGAATCGTCTTGCGTGTTTTCGAAACGTTATCACGAATGTCGTTCTCGCCGGCCGACTCACTGCTCGAGCCTGATATTCGCTGTCCTGATGACGCGTGTGTACTTGGCGAGATCCGCTTTGATCAGCGCCGAGAACTGATCAGGCGTCGAAATGAGGGGATCCATTCCCTGGCTCGACAGCCTCTCGCGAATCTCGGGCGCGGATAGAATCTTTGCGATTTCGGCCCCCAGCTTGTCGACGATCGCTCTCGGCGTCGCGGCCGGCGCGAGCAATCCATACCAGGTCTTGAGCTCGAAGCCTTTCACGCCGGCTTCGGCCGCAGTGGGCAGCTCCGGCAGCATGGCAAGCCGTGTGTCGCCGGTAAGCACCATCGCTCTCAGCCGCCCGCTCCTGATATGCGGCAGCGTGACGATCGGCGGACCGAAGTACATGTGTATCTGCCCGGCCACGACGTCGATGAGAACCTGCGATGAACCCTTGTAGGGAATGTGCTGCGTCCTGATGCCGGCCTGGATATTGAAGAACTCTCCCGCGAGATGCGTCACCGTCCCGCTGCCGCCCGAACCGTAGTTGAGCTGCCCCGGCCTCGTCTTCGCGAACGCAATCAGTTCCTGCACATTCTTTGCCGGCACGGATGGATGGATAACCAGGACGAGTTGGCTGCTCGCGATGGTGGCGACAGCGGCAAAGTCTTTCACCGCGTCGTAAGGGGTCGGCGCGAGGTTAGGCACGATCACGTGCGAGGTGAGTATCGACAGCAGCGTATAGCCGTCGGGCGGCGATTTGACCATGAGCTCGGAGCCGATGACGGTATTGCCGCCGGGCCGGGTGTCGACGAGGACCTGTTGCCCCCAGCTCTCGGTCAGCTTGGCGCCCACCAATCGAGCCAGTATGTCCGTCGTGCCGCCTGGCGCGTAGGGGCTGATGATGCGGATCGGCTTCGACGGATACACCTGTTGCGCGCCGGCGGATGCGGCAAGGCACAACAGTAAAGCCACGGTGATGCGCCGCGCCGGCGCGATGCGAGCTTTGTTCATCATGCCCTCCCCGGACAGGTAACCGCGCGTTGCGGTCTTTCAAGTTCTGTCATTGCGCGCCATCGCCCCGGACCGTTCGGCATCGACGCGAGCGGGACCCATTATGAGGTTGAAACCGCTGAACGTGGAGTCCGGGCGTTTCCCGGATGACGTTGTTAAGCGCATCGATTCCGTCGCATGCGCGCCGCGTTCCTGTTTCGACTCTGCTCTCGCGACGCTCAACACGAGCGTTTCTGGAACTCGGCAGCGCACTGCCCCGCCAAGAGCCCTCGTCCCGAGCCCTTTGCCCTCTCAGCTCATCCTTCGTCCTGAGCGTAACGCGAGTGAAGTCGAAGGATGAACCCGACATCGAGGAGCCGCTCCCGGACGAAGCTGCAGTGGTGCTACAGTCAACCCTTCGCGCCAGCAGAACGGCATCAGCGATAAACGGCGCTGTATGATCAGAATAAACAATCGAGGAGCGAGCGATGAATCGACAGAAAGTGCGGGGCTGCGCTGCTGCCCTGGTCTGTGCGGCGCTGTCGTGCGTCGCGCAGGCGCAGGCGCAGAAATATCCTACTCGGCCGGTGCGTCTCGTCGTGCCTTTCTCACCCGGCGGCACCACCGACTTCATCGCGCGCCTACTCGGCAAGAGGCTCTCGGAAGAGCTCGGCCAGCCTTACGTCGTCGATAACCGCGGCGGCGCAGGCGGCACGTTGGGCGCCGACATCGTCGCGAAAGCACCCGGCGACGGATACACGCTGCTCATCTACCACATCGGCATCGCCACCGCGCCGTGGCTGTTCAAGAAGCTGCCTTACGACACGCGCCGCGATATCGCCCCCGTCACGCAGATCGGCACGACGCCGAGCATCATGGTGGTTCATCCTTCGATGAACGTGAGCTCGGTGAAAGAGGTCATCGCGTTGGCGAAAGCATCGCCCGGGCAGATCCGCGCCGGCACCGCGGGGATCGGCAGCGCCGGTTTTCTGGGCGTGTCGCTCTTCGAATATCAGGCGAACGTGAAGCTGTCGCAAATCCCGTACAAAGGCGGCGCACCGGCGCTGCTCGCGATGGTGGGCGGCGAAACGCAGATGATGATCCAGACGATGCCCGACACGATCCGCCAGGTGCGCGCCGGGAAACTTAAGCTCATCGCGGTGTCGACCGCGAAGCGCGTGAGCGCGCTTCCCGACGTGCCGACGATTGCGGAATCCGGTGTGCCCGGCTACGACTTCACCACGTGGTTTGGTTTATTTGCGCCCGGCACGACGCCGGTACCCCTCGTCGCGAAACTCAATCAACTGGCGAACAAGCATCTCGCCGCGCCGGAGCTTCAGGCCGAATTCCGTAAGGACGGCCTCGAGCCGAACGGAAGCAGCGTCGACGAGTTCCGCACGCTCGTCGCCTCCGAGATCGACAAGTGGGGCAAGGTGATGAAGGCGACCGGCATACAACCGAACTGAACCGGCGGGCCCTTGAGCGCGAGCATGTCAAAGACGTCAAAGGAGGACGCTCGAATGTTTTCTACACGGCGTTACACGGTTGCCGGCATCGTCACGTGCGCCATGCTTGCGACGATTGCCGCTGCGCAGGCGCAGACCTACCCCGTCCGCCCGATCCGTTTCATCGTTCCTTTCCCCCCCGGCGGAAGCACCGACACCTATGCGCGCATCATCGGCGGGAAGCTCGGCGAGGGTCTGGGCCAGCCGCTGGTGATCGACAACCGCGCGGGCGCTGCCGGCTCGCTCGGCGCGGAGCTCGCGGCGAAAGCGGTCCCGGACGGGTACACCATCGTCCTCGGACAGGACAGCAATCTCGTGGTCGGCCAGGCCGTTCGATCGAAGAAAAACTACGAGACGCTGAGAGACTTCGCGCCGATCTCGCTCGTGGTGCGCACCCCGCAGGTGATCGTGGTCAACGACAGCTCGCCGTTCGCGTCGGTGAAAGACCTGGTCGCGGCCGCGAAGGCGAAACCCGGCGCCCTGACGTATGCGTCGGCCGGCATCGCGGGCAGCAGCCACGTAATGGGTGCATTCTTCAACATCGCCGCCGGAATCGACACGGTGCACGTGCCGTACAAGGGCGGCGGACCCGGCATGCTCGACCTTCGCGCCGGCCGCGTCAGCTACATGATCACTTCGATGGTGTCGTCGCTCAACTTCGCACGCGATGGCCGCGCACGCCTGCTGGCGGTGACGGGTACGAAGCGCTCGCACCTCTTCCCCGATGTGCCCACGCTGGGCGAAGCCGGCTATCCGGGTTTCGAGACGACGATATGGCATGGTGTTCTCGCACCTGCGAAGGTTCCGCGTGACGTCGTCGTGCGCATCAACCGCGAAGTCGCCAAGGCCCTCGCGCTGCCCGACGTTCAGAAATCGCTTCAATACGAAGGCGGCACCGTCTCCCCGAGCACGCCGGAGGAATTCCAGGCTTTCATCCGCGCCGACGTGGAGCGATGGGAGAAGATGGTCAAGCAGACGGGGGTCAGATTGGATTAGCCGACGGTGACGGCGGTAGAACCCGCGGCACGGCGTCGCAAACGCCGCGACATCGCGGCCTTGGTCATCGCGAGGAGCGACGCACGCGACGCGGCGACCCGGTAACGATCCCCCAGGCGCACGAGAACCGGCGTGCCACGCACTGTTAACAATATCTGCCCCAACTCTCAGGACAGCACAACATTGGGCCGCATCCTTTTCGTTCTTTTCATCGCCTGCATTCCGATCCTCCTCCTGATTTACGCGAAAGAACTGCGGCGAAACGGCGTGACAGCCAGATCGGCAATTCGCGTCCTCGCCGTGGTGCTCGTCGCGATGTCCGTGATCGGTCTCGTGTTCTCGATGCACTGGGGCGGGTGACGTCCCTTTACCGCGCTCGCGAGTCTTCGCACAGGTCATCATCTTACTGCAACGCGTCGGCTCGGCCGCTTGTATGATTGCGCATCCGTCCACGTTTCAACTCTGGGGAGAGACTCTTGTCATTGAATTTACCGCGCGTAGCCTTTGCTGCGCTTGCCATGCTGCTCAGCACGTCGGCAGCGCATGTCTTAGCAGCTACGGCAGCCGATAACGTCCTTGCCCGCGCAAAGCAGGAACGGCCCGCGCTGCTCGACACGCTGAAAGAGCTCGTGTCGATCGAAAGCGGAAGCAGCGACATCGAAGGCCTCGATCGCATACGCGAAGTCATCGCCAAGCGCTTCAGCGCGCTCGGCGCCAAGGTCGAGACGGTGGACCCCGACGCGCCTGCGCCGGGCGTCGGCATTCCCGCAAAGATCGGGAAGATCGTGCGCGCGACGTTCACCGGCACCGGAACGAAGAAAATCCTCCTGCTCGCGCACATGGACACCGTCTACCCGCGCGGCATGCTCGAGAAACAGCCTTTCCGGATCGACGGCGACAAGGCATGGGGCCTGGGCATCGCCGACGACAAGCACGGAATCGCGCTCATCATGCACACGATGTCGATCCTGAACGCGATGCAGTTCAAGGATTACGGCGTCGTCACCGTATTGATCAACGCGGACGAAGAGATCGGCTCGGTCGGATCGAGAAACCTCATCGTGCGTCTCGGCGCCGAGCACGATGCGGTGCTGTGGTTCGAAGGCGGCGGTTTTCCGACGTCGCAAGTCAGGCTCGCGACC
>JBKJKJ010000052.1:0-3295 GCA_046597455.1 Burkholderiales bacterium | reverse complement strand
GTTGGAAGTCCTGCCGTGATCCGGGTGTAGATACGCGGGTTCCGGGTCGCCCGGGATCATTGATGGAGGCGCCGGCTGAGAAGGTCTCAGTATAACCCGGCGCGGCCTCCATCGCCTCTTGCGGGACCACCCCCGATCGACGCTGAGGGGAAACGCGCGGGGCGTCCGAGTGCGGAAGCACGCAGACGGACGCCGACACAAAACGTGCTTACACGTTTTTTTCGGAGGCCTGCCCTACCACGTCGACTTTGATGGTTTCCCCGAAATCCGCGACCTGCTTGTCGGCGTCGTCTTTCGAGATTCCGTAGGCTTCCTGCAACTTTCCGCTCAATTGGTCCTGCTTGCCGGCGATCACGTCGAGCTCATCGTCCGTCAGCTTGCCCCACCGCTCTTTCACTTTTCCCTTCATCTGCTTCCAGTTACCTTCGATACGATCCCAGTTCATTGCGATCTCCTCGTTGGGGTTCATTACGCAACTGATGTGGCAAGAGGCGTGCCGTGCAGGCCGGGTCGCGGGTCTGCTCGCGGGACCCTGAGCGCGATGCTCGTACCGCGCAGTCCGAATCTCGCCGTGCGCCTAGCGCGCGCCGTCCCCGCGCCCTGCCCGCGAAGCAGCCGCCCCGCGAAATTCAGAACCGGCGCTCACACCCTGGGACGGCGCATCGTCGTGCGCCCGGTCCGCGTCGCTGCGATAAGCCAGCAGACCGTCGATGACGCCCGCGAGCACGATGAGGATTGCGACCGTGACGATGCTCTGCCGGCGATCGAAGCCGGCGTGCCCCTCTGCTTTCTCCAATGACAGCAGCGGTAACGTGGCGGCCGCCAGCAGCCGAGATCCGCCGAGGATGACGATCATCGAGAACAAAAATAGATACCCACTGTAGAGTATGTCCCCGTGCAACAGCATCAGCCACAGGAGCAGAGCGAGCACACACGATAGAACACAGCGGCTCATCTGATCGAGGCGCGCAAGCCGACCGCACGCGGGGCATTTTGCCCGGCCGTCGAGGCTTGCCCCCAGGACCTCGCGACCGCCGAAGCTGCGGCGTTTGCACGCTGGGCAGGCAATACTGAGGTGTGCTTGCATTCGCGACGTCGTCGTTCAGGTGCTGGCGAAGATTGGTTGGGTGAATCTCGGGATAATCAATGGCCCCCCCCGGCTTCACAAGTTTTCCGCAAAAACGATGAATAAGCAATCGAGGCTACGCTGTTACGCAGACGGCGCCGCCTATACCTCCTTTAGTGGATTGGAGCGAGCAGCGTCCGAAGTGTCGCCGGACTTTCGGCCGGCAACGCGCCGGCGGAGCAGCGCAGCGGCGCCGACCAGAGCCAGTATCGCCCCATCCGACCATCCCCACGGCTGCCACCACGAAGAGAACGGCCGCACGCCGTGCGCCGCGCTGGTTGCGGCATAGTCGAGCTGATAGAACGACTGATCGTTATTGCGGTGCTGAGCGGAGAGCTGAATATTCGGGTCTCGAGCGATCAGGCTATTCACCAGATACGCGCTGATGGGGCTCTGATGGCGGTTTTCGAACGTCAGGCGGCGGTTATGCGCGCCGGCAGGGACATCGGCCTCGAGCCGCAGCTCGATCTCGCCCAGCCCTTCCTGCAGCAACGCCTTCGGCGCAAACGCGGACGAGACGAGCCGTAGCGGCGTACGCGTACCGTCGACGCTCAATGACAAATCGCCAAGCACCCGGTGCGCGTAAGCGCGCTGCTCGGATTCGGAGAGGACTCCGTCCGAATCACTGTCGATCGCGGCGAACATCACTGGGAACACCAGGGTCCCTGGTGCGAGTCGAATCTCCAACTGGACACGTCTTTTCTCGACCGCAATCGTCGTAGCCTGAAGGTATTCGTCCAGCCTGTGCGCACTCGCGGGAGCGGCAACGAGAAAGAGCGCACAAAGCAAAACCCGCATGTCGCTTATCTCGCGTTGACCTTGCGGCCGTAGTCGTTGGTGGGATCGCGATAGATCGAGTGCACGTGCATGGACAGATCCCCACCCAAAGGCTGAGGCGCGTATTCGATGACGAGATGCGGTCCCTGAATGCGGTAATAAGCCGTGATGTTCCGTCCGGGACTGGCGATTGTCGGGCCGCTCCAGGCAAACCAGGTGTCGCTCAGGCCAGCTCGAATCTCCGTCATGCGAGCGGCGGCCGCACTGTCATGGACGATACCGCTCCACTCCGCGATCAGTTCGAGGAGCGCAGCCGTCTGCTGCTCGTTCATCGCCGATGCCTTCAGGCCTTCAGGCTGGATCGTCTTTCCATCCTGACCGGGACCGAGCACGAGGTCAGCGACGCGGTAGGTCAGGATCGCCCGCTTGCGCTGGTTGTCGTCGAGCGCATTCAGCAAGGCCAGCGCCTTGTCACTCTCCTGCCCCAGCGGGCGTATCGTCTTGCCGTTGAGGGTGTAAAGCGCCGGCTGGGCGCCCGTCAGACTCGGCGTGAGCACGCCGCGATCGCCCGCGATGGTGATGTTGAGCGCGAGATGGTGCCCGCCGAACTGCAACATCCACGGTACTTTCTCGGAAGGCGTTCCGAGGATTGAGATGTAATACAGATCCCGCCCGAACATCGGCCGGGTGCTGTCGTTCCGCCTGAGAAGCTCGTCTGCTTCCACGATCTGCTGAACTTTTTCGAAACCTCTGCGGCTGAGCGCGGCGGCGAGCAGTGCAAGGGCGGCAGAACGCTGTGCGTCACTCAGTTCTCCCATGCTCGTACCGGCACGGCGAACAGCCGTGACGGGAAGATTCGACCAGCGCATCCGCTGCTGTTCGTCATCGAACGAAAACAGCACATTGCGACGCTGTGCCTGATCGAGCGAGGAGAGAAAGGTGTTGGCGGCGCTGACGATCCGGGCGGTCGGCGTCTGCGCCTGGGCCGTGTGCACCACGCAACACAATATCGCGAGTGCACAGGTGTCGAGCAGCCTCGTCTTCAGGGACGTCTTCATTCGGTCTTCTCGCTATCGGCATCAGCTCAATCTGTCGCGCCGTCGGACGCTCGGGCGGCAGCGCGCTGAAAGTCTGCATGAAGGCAACGAGGTCGTCCATTTCCTGCGCCGACAGCGACCGCATGCGTCGCCTACACGCCCGGCGTGTGCCAACGAATGATTCGGCGATCGCGCTTCAGTGAAGCGGGATTGCGTTCATTGCACTTTTATTCCGGCGCGCCTGATCACTTCAGACCAGCGTCGCGTCTCCACGTCGTTTCTGCGCTGGGCGGCTTCAGGCGTGCCTCCGACCGGCGTGAGGCCCAGATCGCTCCAGCGCTGTATCAGCTCCGGC
>JBKJKJ010000036.1:0-2635 GCA_046597455.1 Burkholderiales bacterium | reverse complement strand
CTCGCACGGCATGTGCGCAACAGCGACGGGCTCGCCGCACTCCTGTCGGGTTTTTTCCGTCTCCCCGTGAGGCTCGAACAGTTCGTCGGCCACTGGCTCACGCTGCCGGTACCCGATCGAACGCGGCTTGGCGGCAAGGCGGGTTCGCTCGGCGGCGGGGCGATGCTGGGCTCGCGCATCTGGGACCGGCAACACAAGTTCAGGATCTGGATAGGCCCGCTCGATCTCGCGCAGTATGAAAGTTTCCTGCCGGGGGGCAGCGCGATCGGGAAAATCGTCGCGTGGGTGAGGCAATACGTCAACTTCGAGCTCGACTGGGATTTGCGCCTCGTACTCGTTCGCAGCGAAGTCCCGAAAATCCGGGTCGGCCAATATGGCAGGCTGGGCTGGACGACGTGGCTCGGCAAGCGTGACGCGCGCATCGCAGACGTCGACGATCTCAGGCTCAATCCTGAGGCACTGGTGCACGCAAAGCGGCCGCCTTACGCGGGGGCGGCAATCGGATCAAACTGATCGTATTCACACGGGCTATAGTCATGAGCGAAATCAAGCGCGCAGCACTTTTCGGGAAATTGAACAGCCTCGCCTACAAGGCGGTCGAGGGTGCTGCGGTGTTCTGCAAGCTGCGCGGCAATCCCTACGTCGAGCTCGAACACTGGCTGCAGCAAATCCTGCAGACCCAGGATTCGGACGTGCACCGGATCGCCAAGCACTTCGAGTTCGACGCGTCACGCCTGGCGAAAGACATGACCGATGCGCTCGACCGCCTGCCACGCGGCTCGACTTCGATTTCCGATCTGTCCATGCATATTCCCGATGCCATTGAACGCGCGTGGGTTTACGGCACGCTCATGTTCGGCGAAAACCGCATCCGAACCGGACATCTGATCGTCGGCATGCTGAAAACCCCGTTGCTGCGGAACGCTTTGCTGAACATCTCCAAGCAATTCGACCGTATCAAGCTCGACACACTCGTCGACGATTTCGTGAAGATCACCGGGGGTTCGCCCGAGGAGCACCTCGGCGCGACCGACGGTTCTTCGATGGCCTCACCCGGGGAGGCCAGCGGTGCGATGGCGCCGGCACAGATGGGCAAGAACGAAGCGCTGAAGCGCTTTGCCGTCGATCTCACCGAGCGGGCGCGCAAAGGCGAGATCGATCCGATTACCGGCCGTGATGAAGAGATCCGTCAGATCGTCGACATCCTCATGCGGCGGCGGCAGAACAATCCGATCCTGACGGGCGAGGCCGGGGTGGGGAAAACCGCAGTCGTCGAAGGCTTTGCGCTGCGTATCGCCAAGGGCGACGTGCCGCCGGCGCTGAAGGAAGTCTCGCTGCTCAGTCTCGATATCGGCCTGCTGCAGGCCGGGGCCAGTATGAAAGGCGAGTTTGAGAACCGGCTGCGGCAGGTGATCGACGAAGTGCAGGCTTCTGCGAAGCCCATCATTCTGTTCATCGACGAAGCGCACACCCTCATCGGGGCCGGCGGGGCTGCCGGAACGGGGGACGCCGCGAATCTGCTGAAGCCTGCGTTGGCGCGCGGCACGCTGCGCACCGTCGCTGCTACGACATGGGCGGAGTATAAGAAATACTTCGAGAAAGACCCCGCGCTCACTCGCCGCTTCCAGACCATTCCGGTTGCCGAGCCCGACGAAGTCAAAGCATTGCTCATGGTGCGCGGCGTTGCCTCCACGCTCGAGAAACATCATCGCGTGCAGCTTCTCGACGAAGCGCTCGAAGCCGCCGTGCGCCTGTCGCATCGCTACATTCCCGCGCGTCAGTTGCCCGACAAGGCGGTGAGCCTGCTCGACACCGCGTGCGCGCGGGTGGCGATCAGCCAGCACGCGACCCCGCCTGAAGTCGAGGACTGCCGCCGCCGCATCGAGGCCCTCGAAACCGAGCTTGAAATCATCGGGCGCGAAGAGGCGATCGGGATTTACGCCGCGCCCCGCCGGGCCGAGGCCGAGGAAAAAATCGGAGGCGAGCGCGAGCGTCTCGTCGGGCTGGAGGACCGCTGGACGAAAGAGAAGACGATCGTGGACGCCGTGCTCGAGCTGCGGCAGAAGCTGCGCGCGGGGGGTAAGCCGGTCGACGTCAAATCGGCAGCGCAGCCTGACGGCGCCGCGTCAGCCACGGCGGCGAATCAAGGGGCAGGTGTGCAGCCGCTGCAGGGCAATGCCCCGGGCGAGCCTGCGGCAGCGCCCGTTACTGAGCTCACGCCGGAGCAGCGCGCCGCGGTGCTCGCCGAGCTGCACGCGGAACAGGACAAGCTGCGCGAGCTCCAGGGCGAGACGCCGCTGATCATGCCCAGCGTAGACGAGCAGGCCGTGTCGTCGGTGGTGGCAGACTGGACCGGCATTCCCGTCGGGCGCATGGTGAAGAACGAGATCGAGACCGTGCTCAAGCTCGCCGACGCGCTCAACTCGCGGGTCATCGGACAGCGCCACGGCCTCGAGATGATCGCCAAGCGGATTCAGACGTCACGCGCCAAGCTCGACAATCCGAACAAGCCGATCGGCGTGTTCATGCTCGCCGGCACGTCAGGCGTCGGCAAGACCGAGACCGCCCTGGCTTTGGCCGAAGCGCTTTACGGCGGCGAGCAGAACGTCATCACGATCAACATGAGCGAGTTCCA
>JBKJKJ010000457.1:0-26109 GCA_046597455.1 Burkholderiales bacterium | reverse complement strand
CTGAAGATTGCCGGCGCCGCCGGGGCAACGCTGGGTTCGAGCGGCCTGCCGTTCGCTTCCCACGCTGCAAGCGCAGCGGCTCAAAAACTGAAAATAGGCATCGTGGGTTCAGGCAGGATCGGCGGGGCACTCGGCGGACTGTGGGTGAAGGCCGGTCACGAGGTCATGTTCTCGTCGCGCAACCTCGAGCACGACAAAGCGCTCGCGGCAAGCCTGGGCCCGGCTGCCCGGGCAGGCACGCCGCGCGACGCCGCCGCATTCGGCGAGGTGCTCCTCGTTGCGGTCCCTTATAGCGCGCTGCCGCAACTCGGCAAGGACCTGGCCGACCTGATCAAAGGCAAAGCGGTGATCGACACCTCCAATCCCATCGTGGGGCGCGATGGTGACATCGCGACGTGGGGGCGCGAGAAAGGTGCCGGTCTCGCGTCGGCCGAGCTGCTGCCCGGGGCGCGCATCGTGCGTGCCTTCAACGCAGTGGGCGCCGCAAGACTGCCTGCGATCGCGCAGAGCCAGGGCGAGCGCATCGGCATGCCGATCGCGAGCGACGATGCGAATGCGGTCGCCGTGGCGTCGCGGCTCATTCGGGACGTCGGGTTCGAGCCGGTGCTGATCGGCCCCCTCGTGATGGGCAAGTATCTGATCCCGGGGACACCGCTCGCCGGCGAGCGCACCTCTGAGCAGATCCGGAAAATCGCGCCCACGCTCAGCTGACGAGGACCGGTTCGGCGACCGGCCCTGCCGCTTCCTGCTGGTGCAGGGCGTCGGGCAGTACGACCGGCACGCGGTCGACCCCGCGACGTGGAAGGGGTGAAAGGCTCGATACACGCTGAGGCGAAACACTTGCCGGCAATCACCGACCGAACACGTCATCGCAGGCATTGTGCAACGGGCTCGGAGATCTCACCTCTGTCGGCTAGAAGCCGTACAGACGAGCCGGGTTGTCAACGAGCACCCGGGCCCGGATAGACGAGTCGGGTATCCAGTCGCCCAGGCGGCCGCACAGTTCGCCGTCGTTAGGCATGGGGCCGTCGTGTTTCGGATGCGGCCAGTCAGTACCCCACACGACGCGCTCCGGGTTCGCGTCGATGATCGCGCGTGCGAACGGCGTGATGTCGTCGTACGGCATGTGCTGCCGGGAAATCCGATAGGCGCCCGTGAATTTCGCCCAGCAGCGACCCGCTTTCATCAGGCGCAAAAAGGCCTGGAAACCCGGGTCGGACAAGGATTTCGATGCGTCCATATAACCGAAGTGATCGATGACGATGGGCGTCGGGAAATCGTCGAACATCCGTTGCAGATCGGCGTATTGGTCCACGTGCAGCAGGAACTGGACATGCCAGTCGAGCCGCGCGATGCGTTCAGCCATGCGTCGGATACGCTCCATGGGCAGGCTATTCCGGCCGCTCGCGACGTCGACTACGTTGAATCGGATACCCCGCACGCCCGCAAGATGCAGCGCATCGAGCTCGGATTCCTCTATCTCGTCGGATACGACCGCCACCGCCCTGAAACGCGAACCCGCCTCGCGCAACGCATTCAGCATGACCGCGTTGTCCATGCCGTACACGCTCGGCTGCACCAGAACTGCCCGATCGACGCCCAGCACGTTCAGCATCTGCAGGTAAGCCGGCAGCAACGCATCCGGAGGCGTGTAGATGCGATCCGGTGAATAGGGATGATGCGCGGCCGGACCAAAGACGTGAGCGTGACAGTCCGTCGCCCCTCGCGGCAATTCGATACCCGGCTTGCGCGGATCGGGATCGGGCCCTGCGCACCACGGCGCATCGTTGCTGGCAATACCCATGGCCGGCCTCGCGCTCAGTCCGCTTTGATGCCGGCGTCTTTCACGACCTTGAACCATTTCGCGAAGTCTTCCCGGATATAGGCGCCGAACTCAGCGGGTGAGCTGCCTATGGTTTCGGCACCAAGCTCGGCGAAACGCGCTTTGACGGACGCCTGGTTGATCGCTTTCACCGCGGCCGCATTGAGACGATCGACGACGTCCCGAGGCGTGCCTGCCGGCGCGAGCAGGCCTGTCGCGGTCGTCGCATCAAAGCCTTTGAGCCCGGCTTCGGCGAGCGTGGGCACGTCGGGCAACTGCGAGGAGCGCTTGTTGGTCGTCACCCCGAGCGCGCGTATCCTGCCGCTTTTTATATGGCCCATCGATGCCGTCAACTGATCGACGTGCGCATCGACCTGCCCGCCTAGGAGATCGATAAGCGCCGGGCCGCTGCCTTTGTAAGGGATCGAGGCCATCCTGGTGCCGGCTTGCATCTGCATCAATTCGCCCACCAGGTGATTGGACGTACCGACGCCTGCGTTGGCGATGGTCATGCCACGTGGATTCGATTTGACGATGGCCACAAAATCCCTGAAGGTCCTCGCCGGAACGGACGGATGAATGACGAGTACGAAAGGCACGCTTGTCAGCATCGAAACCGCGGTGAAATCGTTCACAGGATGATAGAGCGGCTTCGAAAATACACTCGGCGCGACACTGTATACGCTGTTCGATGCCATCAGCAGGGTGTAGCCGTCGGCGGGGGCCTTCGCGACGTGCTCCGAACCGATCATGCCGCCCGCGCCCGCGCGGTTATCGACGATGACGGACTGGCCGAGCACCTCCCTCAAACCGGGCGCGATCGCACGGGCATTGATGTCGACATTGCCGCCCGGCGCGAAAGGCACGACGACTCGGATCGGCTTAGTGGGGAAACCTTGAGCGAGCGCACCGCAACCGACACCGGCGGCGCCGATGACAAAGAGACACAGCAAACTTTTTCTGAACATATTCCTGCTCCTGGATGTTTTGTGCCGGCCGCTGCGGCCCTACCGCGGAAGCTCGATCGGCGTGTCGATGAAGACCTGGTAACTCTGGCTTTTCGGTTTGTCGAGATCGGCGGCATTCACGTACGAAATCGACGACTTGCCGAGCAGCGTGCGCGGCAGGATCATCAGGCGCACGAATGCCGTGGCCTCGGACGCCGAAGCCGCAGCGAAGACCGGATCAGGCCCCGCTTCGAACCACGGTTCCAGCGGCCCGTATCGATGACGCGTTCCCTGCGTCTCGATCTCGATCGACCCGGCGAGCAGACAGCGAATGCCGCCCCCCTGATGCGTATGAAGGAAGGCAACCCCCGTTGGCGGAAAGTCCACGCGGTCACAGCGCAACAGATAGCTTTGGCCGTGCTCGAGCGAGACGGGAACGCTCATCAGCAGGGTCGTCGACACACCCCGCGCAAGCTGCACCGGCGGGGCCGCCGCGTTTCCACACAGCTCCCAACGCAGTGCGAACGCGGGCAGGCTTCCGCCGACGATTTCCGACGAAGCCATCACACAAAAGGCGCTATTGGCGCCGAGCGCACCGCTGAACGACTCGCTGCGCAATCGCAGGCTGCCCGACACGATGTAGGTCGCCGAGACGATCGCTGCATTCCGCGTTACGGACACGACCGTGCCGGGCGCGATCTCGTCTTTGTACAGCCTCAGCGCATAAACCATTTGGTTGCATACCCCGATTCCATCGGCCAGCCGCATTTTGTACTATTTGCCAGTACCTGTGCGATCCCGCGGGCGGCCTGCACCGACGATCCGCCGGGTCGGGCGCTGCGCGACCCGAACGCGGCCGGAACGCCGCTGCCCCGTGGGACGGTTCAGACGAAAACCAATACACTTCATCCCAAGTCTGCCCTGAGCGCGTTTGTCGATCAGGACGTTTCCAACCCACGCCCGCAGTAGACCGCACCACTAACGTCACTTGTGAACACCACCCGCCCGGAGGGCTGCATTGAGGCTTTCGATCGTCGTCGTGTTTCTTCTTGAAGCACTGGGAGTACAGGCATCTCACGCCGCTGACGCACCGCGCGCGTTTCGCGAGGAAGTTTCGAAACAGGCGGAGATTTACAACAGCGCCGGCCAGAAGGTGCCTGAGGGCTACATCATCGGCCGCTCCCTCCTCTCCTACGCATTTACGCTCTCGCCGGAGTTCAGGCATTCATTGGCAAAGCTCGGCGCGCAGGATCGATGGCTCGATATCGGTGCCGGCGAAGGCCAGGCCGTGCTCGACTATGGCACCTCGAAATACGACTTGATCCTGCAAGGTTCCAACGAAGGCGGCGGCAAGGCTAGAGCCGTTGCGATGTCGATCGAAGACCGCCGAACGCCTCGCTGGCAGGAAGCCGTCGAAAGCCTCGGTGAAAAGCGGATCGAGTATCTGTTCGGCAAGCGTTTACGCGAGTATTCGCCGGAGGAACTGGGCCGGTTCGATCTCATCACTGATTTCCTGGGCGGTTTTTCATACACACGATATCCGTCGCTCTTCATGGAAAAAGCCCTCGGCATACTCAACGTGAACGGCAACTTGTATACGCTGCTCCAGGACGTGCAGTCGGAGAAAGGAACGAATCGGCCCTTTTACGCGGGGTCACCGTTCCTGACCGAGATCGTACACGGCGACGGCACCGAAATGAAAATGTGCGCGTGGCTGAAGCGCATCAGCTGCGTGGAAGTCACCTGCGAATTCAGGCCGGACTCGTCGCCGCCTGCCGAGTTGTATCGCATCCGGAAAGTTTGCGATGGCGTTGCCGTTCCGCAGCTCGTGCCCGTCCACTTTCAGGCCGGAACGCCGCCTGAGCGGCGATTTCAGCTGGGGCGTCCGACGCCGCAAGGACCGGCCGCCGCAAGGTAATGAGGCTCTCAGTGCCCACCGTCTTTCGCTTGGGTCACGATCTCCACGTCGCACGACGGGTCACGCGCACGCTCGGCAGCCTTTGCCTCATTGCCTGCTTCACCGTTGCCGACGGTGCAGTCGCGGCTGATTCTTCGAGTCCGATCGTTGCCGCACCGATCACCGGACCTCGCGCCTTCGAAGAGCCGATGAAAGCCGGCAGCGTCGATGCGCTTCAGCGCGACCTGCTCAGCCGTAAACCCGATGTCGACGTGTTCCGCGCGCGTGGACCGTTCGGCGTGGCGATACACGAGGATCGAGAGCTGCGGCTGCCGACCGGCGAGCGCATCAGGACCGACATCTACCTGTCCGCACCCTCCACCAAAGCGCCTCTCCTCGTTTTCCTGCACGGCGACGACAGCTCGAAACGCGCGCACGCCAAACAGGCTGAGCACCTGGCGTCATGGGGAATGCACAGTCTTAGCGTCCAGCTGCCTAACAAGGGTCCATGGGATATCAATGGCAGAACCCTGACGAGGCTCGTCAGGCTCGTTCAGCGCGCCCCCGAAACGATCGATAAGCGCGTCGACGCGAGCAGAATCATCCTTGTCGGACACTCGTTCGGTGCTTTCGCAGTCGCGGTCGCTTTGGCCGACGGTGCGCCGGTGGCGGGCGCAATCGCGCTCGATCCCGCGGGGGCGGGTAAAGACTTGCCCCCTGTCCTGCGACGCATTCAAAAACCGGTGATGGTGCTCGGCGCCGACGACGATGAAGACACGCCCCGCAACCGCGATCATTACTACGAGTACATTCGCACCGGCGTTGCCGAAGTGTCGATCAGGAATGCGACGCATGAAGACGCCCAATGGCCATCGGATTTCGCGCTGCAGAACGGCGGCGTCGATCCGGATACCACCGAAGCGCTGCAAATCAGCTTTGCCAGCGCAATCGCGGCGACCGCGGTCAGCATTTCCGCCACGGGCACGCTGGAGTATGCGTGGGCGAGCTTTCAGGCTGCGTTGCAGAGCGGGAGGCTCTTCAACGCGAAGAGGAAGTGAGGTCGGATTCAGGCGTGCGTGGCTCGCGCCGCACACGCATTCGAAGAGGAGTAGCCCATGGCCGTTCTTTCGAAGATTGTTCTCGCAGCGTCTTTGCCGTTCCTGCTCGCGCTGCCCCATGCCGCGATGGCGCAGGTGACGTCGCCAGGCTCGGTACCGGCGTATCCCACCAGAGCGATCCGGCTCATCCTGCCTTTTCCGCCCGGCGGCCCGACCGACATCGCGGGACGCGCCATCGGCCACAAGCTCGGCGAAATGCTCGGACAGACCGTCGTCCCGGATAACCGGCCCGGCGCGACCGGCAATATCGGAATGGAGCTCGCGGCGAGAGCGGCGCCCGACGGCTACACGATCGTGCTCGGCGGCCTGCCGCTCGCGATCAGCCCGTCGCTCTACGCGAAACTCGGTTACGACCCGCAAAAGGATCTCGCGCCCATCACGCTCGTAGCCGTGATGCAGAACGTCATGGCAACGCACAATTCGGTGCCGGCGAGAACGCTGAAGGAATTCATCCAGCTCGCGCGCCGCAATCCGGGCAAGCTCAATTTCAGCTCGAGCGGCGCCGGCGCCGGCAATCACCTCGCGACCGAGCTTTTCAGAAGCATGTTCGGCCTCAGCATGGTGCACGTGCCTTACAAAGGCAATGCCGCGGCGCTGCTCGCGCTGACGAGCGGCGAAGTCGATTTCGGCACTTACGCAGTGCCGCCTGCGATCCCGCCGATCAAGGCGAACAAGGTGCGCGCACTTGCAGTGCTTTCGGACAAGCGCGTCGCAGCGATCCCCGATGTGCCGACCGCACAGGAGTCCGGGGTCGACAACCTTGTGGTTCCCCTGTGGTACGGAGTGCTTGCGCCCGCCGCCACTCCGCGCGGAATCATCGAGAGGCTCAATGCCGAGCTCCACAAAGCGCTCGCGTCTCCCGACCTGAAAGAGCGCCTCGCCAATGCGGGTGTCGAGCCGCTCACCGACACGCCGGAACATTTCGGCGAGTTCATCCGGGCCGAGATCGCGCGCTATGCGAAAGTCGTCAAAGACGCGGGCATCAAACAGCAGTGATCACGACGCCGCGTAGCCTCCCCTGGCGCAAGCCCTGGCGGTGAGCCCGTTTGAGATCCTTCGGGGTTTCCTTGTCCGTTGTGCTACGCAATCGGGCGCACGCAGGCTCGCGCATTGCGTTCCAGGAGAGTGTGCAGTTCACGTCCGTGAAGTGCCGGTCGCGGCCGTGAGCCGTCCTTCGCCTATTAGTTCCTGACGAGCTTCTGCACTCGCCAGTTCAGCGAATCGGCAACGTAGATGTCTTCCCTGCGATCCAGCGCGAGGTAATGGGCTTCGCCGTATCGGTTGGGCCCTTTTCCCTGGCCTCCGGTCGCACCGAGGACCTTGCCCTGACGGTCGAGCTTCAGGATGAGCCCGGTGTGGCCGTGCGCCATGAATATGTGCTGATCCTGCGTCAGGCACAGGCCGCAGGGCGTGCCCGGATGCCGGCTCTCGCGGACGTAAGTGCCTTCGGCGTCGAACACCTGGATCCTCTGGTTCGACCGGTCCGCGATATACAGCAGGCCCGCGTCGTCGATCACGATGGAGTGCGGAACGTTGAACTGGCCGGGGCCAGTACCTTCTCCGCCCCAGGTCTTGAGGAACACACCCTCGGCGTCGAACTTGAGCACGCGCGACTCGCCTTTGCCGTGCCCCTGCGTGACGTAGATCTCGCCCTTCGGGCCGAACGCGATGTCGTTCGGCTCGTCGAAGCACCGCAGATGACCGTAGTCGTGCCATTCCTTCGTCCTGTCCTTGATACCCAGCACCATGAGCACCCGTCCGTTCGGGTCCATTTTCACGACGATGTGCAGGACGTTGTCGGTCGCCCAGATGTTGTCTTCAACGTCGATACGCAAGCCGTGCGGATTGGTGAAGATGCCCTCCGCCATCGAACGAATGTATTTACCCTCGCCGGTGAACTCCATCAGGGCGTGCCGGCTGCGATTGAAGACGAAGATATGCCCTTTCGAGTTGAGCGCCACGCTGGAGCACGGCCCGAAGTTGATGCCTTCAGGGAGCTGGAAGATGTCGGGAACCGGTTTGTAGCCGAGGTCGGGAACGTCGGCGTAGTAGGCGCCTTCGAGAAACCGCGCTGACGGAGAGTCGGGTGCAATGCTCATGGGATGTCCTCTAATAATTGTGTGCGACGGATCACCTGTTGTCATCGGCGTGTCGCTCGACGACATTATGCCGCACCCTCCGGACGGGGTAATTCGGGCCGCGTTTCATGATATCGATGGCGGGCAGGGGCGCAGCGTGGCGTCGTGCGCCATCAGGCCACCGTGTTCGCTGCGTTCGTTTGAGGTTCGAAGCCTCGGGCGGTTGCAGGATCACGAAGGACAGGTGAAAACAACCGGGGACCCACCACGGTTTTCGCACGCGCTGACGGTCTCGTAACCGTGGTCTGATCCTGACATTCGACTGAGATTTATCGGATGTCGATCTGACGTGTCCCTGTTCGACCAGGTCAGGAAAGTGATCCTCTTAACTCTTATGGGAGTACGGAAATGAGCAAGAAAAACACGGTCTGCCTGTGGTACGACGGCACTGCTTTGGACGCGGCTCGGTTCTACGCGGAGACCTTCCCCGACAGCGCGGTGGGCGCGGTAATGCGAGCACCCGGCGACTATCCTGACGGCAAGCAGGGGGAGATCCTCACCGTCGAGTTCACCGTGGCAGGCATTCCCTGCATTGGACTGAACGGTGGGCCGCAGTTCAAGCACAGCGAGGCTTTCTCATTCCAGATCGCGACCGACGATCAGGCGGAAACCGATCGCTTGTGGATCGCGATCGTAGGAAACGGCGGCCAGGAAAGCGCGTGCGGGTGGTGTAAAGACAAGTGGGGCCTCAACTGGCAGATCACGCCGCGCGCCCTCATCGACGCGATTTCCGATCCTGACCGCGCAGCGGGCAAGCGTGCGTTTGAAGCGATGATGACGATGAGAAAAATCGACATCGCCGCGATCGAGGCGGCGCGGCGCGGCCGAAAGCCAAACCCGTCTTCTCATTCACTATTAGACGTCAGCACAATGGATACCTGCAAATGACACAAGTCCGAGTTGCGAGCTTCTGTGTTTCACTTGACGGCTTCGGAGCCGGGCCGGATCAGGACCTGGAGAACCCCCTCGGCGTGGGCGGGAAAGACCTGGTCGGATGGTTCATTCCGACGCGAACGTTCCAGCGCATGCACGGCGCGGGCGATGGCACGACCGGCCTGGACGATGACTTCGCCGCACGCGGAATAAAGAACACCGGCGCATGGATTCTCGGAAGGAACATGTTCGGCCCCATTCGCGGCCCCTGGGGCGATTCAGACTGGAAAGGCTGGTGGGGCGACAATCCACCCTATCACGTGCCCGTCTTCGTCCTGACGCATCACCCCCGCCCGCTCATCGAGATGGAAGGCGGTACGACGTTTCAATTCGTCACGGGCGGCATTCACGAGGCGCTGGACTTGGCGCGCAAGGCCGCGAACGGCAAGGATGTACGCATCGGCGGTGGGGTTAATACCGTCCAGCAGTACCTCCGCGCGGGCCTCGTGGATGAGCTTCACGTCGCGATTTCGCCGGTCCTGCTCGGACGAGGGGAGCGCCTGTACGAGGGGGTAGACCTGCGAGCTTTAGGATACGAATGCGTACAATTCGCAGCGTCCGAGAAAGCTGCGCACGTAATACTCCGGCGCCCGATGAAATGAGCCTCAGCTGCGTCCTGCCCGCTGAACAACCGGGGACGCACTACTGTTTTCGCACGTGCTGACGGCCTCAGAAGCGTGGTCTGACCCTGAGGTTTGCCTTCAGGCTCATGCCCAGGGCAATCTGCAAAGTAATGGCAAAGCGAAGGTTTGTAAAGGCAGCTCCCAAGACCGACCATCGGTCGCGAGCGATGCTGATAACAACCGGGGACGCACCACTGTTTTCGCACGCGCTGACGGTCTCAGAACCGTGGTCTGACCCGGTCACGTTGAGGCCGTGGGCGAGCGCAACGCCGGCGACGGAAACGTTCCGGCGGCTGCATTGCTGAACGATCTCTAGCTTATACTCGCGCGAATAGGTGCGGCGGCCGGTGCGGTTTACGCGAACGCGCAACGGCGTGACTGGCGCTCCGGAATTGGTGTCCACTATCTTCATGGTGACACCATCTTTACCGTGAATTAGAGAGCCCTGAAGAGGGTGCTGAGCGGACGGTTACGTACAAAATGTTTAACAGAGACGCTCTTTGGGGCATCCCGGTGGATTTTGGCGCCTCCGGCGGGAAGACCACCGTGTCACTCCCACTCGATAAGTGGATCGACGACGATTTAAGTGCATGGAAATGGCTCGCTCAAGTCAAGGACCCGCAGCTTGCCGAGATGGCTCAGAGGCTTCGCGCGCGCATTGAAAGGGTTCGCGGCGAGGCAAGCGAAGCCGTGGCCGCATATGCGAAAGCCGATCGGAAGTTAGCCGGGGCAGACTTTGCGAAGCAGCTCGCCCAAGTTTACGCGAAGAACAAATTGCCTCCTCAAAGTGCGCGCACGGCTAAGACTATCCAAGCGATAGCTAAGAATCGGCCGAACGTTGCGGCCACGGCGCTAGCCGTCGTCGTAGGTGAGGAAAGTGTCCCGAGCAACGCGTTAGCATTGGCACTCGAGGCATACCTGCAATTAGAGAAAGAAAAGGAGGAACTGCGAAAGGTCGTAGCGGAGGCGCGTGCGCTATCCCAAGAAGCAAGGAAAGTTTTGGATGCACCTGCCTCTACCGAGGCGGTAATCAACGATCACTTCGAACAGGTGAAGGCGCAGCTCGCGGCGGAACTCGCACAGCAGTCGAAGACCTACGATCAACTTGCAGAGACGGCAAACTCAGCGAGGCAGTCAGAGCGCGACGAATGGGCAGCCGCACAGGAACAGGTGAAAGCGCAGCTCGCGTCGGAACTCGCACGGCAGTCGAAGACCTACGATCAAATTGCAGAGACGGCAAACTCAGCGAGGCAGTCAGAACGCGACGATTGGGCAGCCGTGCAGGAACAGCTGAAGGCAGAGTGCTCGCAACTGCTAAAGAGCGCTAAGGACAACTTCGACGCACTCGCCACAACTATGGATGCGCACATCAAGCTAGAGGCCCCCGTCAAGTACTGGACTGACAAGCGTGACGCGCATGGGAAGAACGCTTGGCGTGCTGCCGGGGGCTTAGCGTTATGGCTGTTGGCATGCCTTGCAAGTGTCGCAATAGCGGCACGTTACCTACTGGACGTAGAGGCCGGTGATGCGTCGACGCTTCGAATGTGGCATTTCGCGACGTTCGGGACGTTTGTTGCATTGTGCGTGTGGGTCGCGCGGTTGATCGCTCGCACGATGCTTAGTCACCAACATCTTGAATCTGACGCGCACGAGCGAATTGTTATCGCAATGACATTCCTCGCCCTGCTACGCCGCGAACACGTGCCTGAGGAACCGCTCTTGCGAGAGGTGCTGTCTGCCCTGTTACGGCATTCGCCGGATGGGATCGTGAAAGAGGATGCGCTTCCGCTGTGGACGGACCTGCTGTCAAAAAAGAAGGAGTGAATGTAAACCGACGAGCCTAGGCAGCTAAATGACGGGTAGCGGTCGATTGCTGCCGTTCGGCACGTGCTCCTCCCGGCCAAGAGCAGTCCTTCTTTCAACGCCGGAGTTCAGCGGCGCGACGCTTACGGCGCGCCCGCTGCAACGGCATGTTTTATGCGGAATTTAGATTATACAGCCGCCGGTTGTCCACTTTCGACCACTGCGGACGGCGACGGTGTCAGGATCGGTGCTTCAAGCAGACCATCAACGCATGCGCGCGTTCTTTCGGGCGCGCCGTGAAGCAATTGCCTTGATCACAGGGGCGTCCAACACACCCTCTGGAATGAAGGGGTATTCGTCGTCGTCCAGAGCGACGATGTCGTGGTCGTTCTCGCCGATCTGCCAGGCTGGACGGATGTGCAGGTGGCGCTTGAGGAGCGCGAGCTTGAATTCGATCTCTGGCGCGCTTTGGTTGCCGCTGGGCAGTTGCGCAGGCATGAGGAAGAAGGCATCGAACTCGTTGAACACCTTTAAGAAATTCGTCAGGTTTTCCGACGTTGCTGGCGTCATCCGATTGATGCGCGAGACCATGCTGAATGTGTCGCCGGTTCTGAAGTCCGCCGTGATGCGATCGATATTGGGCCCAACGATTACACCGTAGTGGTGGGGGTTGCTCTTGCAGATGCCCGTGACGATCGTGATGCGCAGAGCGTCGTCGGCCTCCTCGCGGCCCCACCGGGCGCGCCAGGCCGTGAAGATCTTCTTGCCCGCTTCGAGGTTCTTGAACATCAGCCCCATGAAAGGTGGCTGTCGGTCGTCCCACCCGTAGCACGTCCCACCCCAGCCGGCTTTGTCCCAAACGGGGATGTCGATGGGAGAGAACACCTTGCGCTGCGTGTGCTTGCGCTGGGAGGTGTCCATCAGCTCCTCTGGCGGAGGGCCGTTTCCCAGCCTAATCGGCTCCTTGGAAACGTCGCGCTTGGCGACAGAGCGGTTCGGGCGCCAATGCTGGTCACGCAGGCAGTCGTAGTGCTTGTCGTTGTCGCCTACCCATTTTGACAGCCGGACCTTGGCGTCGCCGCCAAACAGGTTGCGTCCGATGGCGACAACGTTGCCCAGCATCGCAGCTCGCGCCAACCCTCTCTCCTCTCCGGCGACCTTTTTCATCCACGCTTCGGTGTCGCGGATGATGAACCGACGCGCCGCAATGGTCAGCGTGGTTTCGCACAGGAAATCGGTGAATTGCGTCAGCGCCTCCTTGTTTTGGAAGTCGACGCTCTCGCCGGTGACTATTTCGGCATGAACACCTGCGACGTTGTCCGTCCAGACGAACGACGGCCCATTGGACTGCTCTTTCACTTTGCGCACGCGGATGACCGTCTTTTCGGCGTGCGGGAGGACATCACGTTCGTCGCTGGTGGCCATGAATGCTTCCATGGCACCAAGCAAGGATTCGGCCACACCGATCGCGGCAGCATCGTTCGGGCAGTCGATCACGAACTCGGCCCCCAGGATGATAGAGCGGACCATCGCACGCGCTCCCTCGTTTAGCGAGGGTTCGCTCGGAAGATCCTCGCGGGCGGGCTGATCCTGCCAGCGCTCGAAGAAATCGAGCATGTCCTTTGGGTTCTTGGGCGCCTCCGCGAAGCACTCTTCATTGACACGTTTTTCATGGCCCAGCGCGTACAGGACGGCCAGCCGCGGCATTTCGAGATCGAGCCGCGCAAGCGCATCCGGCAGTGGCTCGAGCGCCGAAATCTGTGAGAAGGGGACGTTCAGGAACTGGATGCCGAGAACGGCCTGCAGCAGCATCGTCTCTTGTTCCGATTGAGCCTCACCTCTCCCGGTCGACGTCAGTAGCCCTTCACAGAACCGGGTCCAGACGATCGCCTGGAGTATCTGGGGGATCCGCCCCAGTTGCATTTCGATCCAGGTCAGGCGCCGCAAGCAATGATGCGCGATGCGGGGCATCTCCCCTTCGGCCTGGAACATGCGGAAGGTACCCTCAATCGCCACGATCAGCTTATTTCGCGCGGCCCATAGCAGGCCAACGCCCTCGTACGCGTAGCTGCTGTCCAGCAGCGTGAGAATCAGCTGGCGTTGATACTCTTCCTTGACGAACAACTCTTCGGCCCTCCCCAGCCAACGGATGGCTTCGTAGGGCTTTTCATTCCTCAATTTCTGCCGCCCACGCGACCTGAAAGATTCGCCGGCCTCGCCGTCGCTCACGCGCTGTCGCTGCACATCCACTACCAACTCATAGAGGCTGTCGAACTCCGGGGTGTCGAACAGCTCACTCATTTCGTGAACCATCCCGGACAGCGAGTCAAAGGGGAACTGGCCCAGGTGCTTTGAAGCCTCGGCGATCTCCTTCAAATCAGCCCAGACCGCCGAGAGCTCCTGGGGGTGTCCTGCGATCATCGCGTCGGTCAGGTTGACGAATGTCCTCAGCATGCGCGCGAACAACGCGTTGTTCGGCCGTGCCTCATCGGCTTCCAGCGTCTTCAAGTGGGCGACGAGCGCCTGGCGTCGCTCAGTGGCGCGGCTTCGATCCGTTGGCACCAGGTTTCGGCGCTCAAGGGTGATCAGCAGCTGGTTCAGGTTGAGCAGCCGCTCCTGGTCATCGGCCTCGGTGGAGCCTGCCGCATGGCGCTCGACCTCGTCGTAGTGGGTCAGGAACTCGTTGAAGTCCTCGAACCACCAGTGGGCCGTCCAGGCGCGCTGGTAGGCGACGCGCAGCAGCTGGCTCGGAATCCCCAGCTCGCGCGCAATGCGGTCGGCCATCGCGAAGCGACCTTCGATCTCGACGCGCGGCCTGTCCAGCCCGCGCGCGAGATTGGCGGCACGGACGCAGTCTTCAACGAGCTGGTAACGCGCACCCTCGTAGCGGCCTGAGTCGGAGATCTGCGCATCAAGTTCTTCCAGGTCCGCCTTGCGCCTGGTGTCTTCGGGCCCGAGCCGCACGCTGCCGTGATGGAATGCGTCCTCGATTTGAAGCGCTGATATGGCGAGCTCGAGGTGGCCGTGCCTGTAGACGCGGTCAGCAAGCCAATTCCTGTCCATGATGTGGATGGGAATGCCTGCGGTCTTGGTCAGCGCGTCTTCGGTGCTCGCCCGCAGCTTGTCGCTGACCAGCTGATTGGTGAAGAAGTAGATGCGCTTGTAGTCTCGCTTTGTGGAGAGCACGCTTTCCACGTCCGCATGGAGCTTGGGCTTCCACTGCTTCTTGGCGCTGAAGGCAAACGCCCAACGCTCCGATCCCCCCGCCGGTTCCCCGATCCACCATCGTTCGGAGATCTCTTTCGTGACCGGATAGTTTTCCGAGTCCACCTTGCTGTCGCCGCCGCCGGTGGGGCCAGTCTGGATCCGCAGGTTCGGGCAGATTTCCTTCTCGGCGATCAGCCTGCAGAAGTGCTCAAACTGATATTCCTCCTTGCGTGCGGTCAGCGTGTCAAGGTGGTGATCGAACACCGGGCGCGCCAACACGGGACGCGATTCGACGACTGAGTCTGAAAACAGGTCCGGGTGCCGAGCCCGCATCAGTTCGCGAGGGCTGGGCGCCTGCTCCGAGGGCGTGGAAGCGGCCTTTCCCGCACTAACGTCCTTAGAGTTCATGTCAACGTCGTATCGCACTTATCGAAGCTGTCCGCGTTCTCACAATTCGCACGTCTTCTTTTACGTTGCTCGAGCGGCGGCATGAAAAAGCAGCTTTTGGTATTTCATGCAATGCTGCTCGCTCAATGCCGCATAACGATCGCGTTGAGCGGGCGCCGAGGAGCGCAGCGACGAGGGCACCCGGCAGCACCGCTGACGGGCGCTCCGCTCGAACGCGCAGTTAGATGCGTGCGCATGCGATGGTCTACGACGCCAGGTTATTTGCGATAAGTGCACGCTCGCACTCGTCAAGCAGTTTAACGATTGTTCCATCAAGTTCCGGTGATTCCCCGGGTCTCGTTTTCTCCGCGGCCATCAGCGTAGCAAAAAGACTTTCAATGTCGGCCTGGTCGAGGTTCACCACGAGTGACCGAGAGAGATCGTCACCGACTTTGGAGATGCGCGCCCTAAACATGACGCTCGCCTTTCGCCCACCTCGTTTAAGCCAATTGTTGATGATCGTTGCGCGATGCTCCTCGGCAAGCCATTGCCCGTGCTTTACGTACCCGAGCAAGCTCCCCTGCACGAGCGTGAGAAGTAATAGTGCACGCTCACGCAACGTTAGATCAGGACTTCCGAATAATCCAAACATCGATTTCTCAATTTAAGAATTGAGGATGGCATGATCGCCGACTTACGAGGTTCAGCATCTAAAACGAATAGGTTTTGATCCGTCGTGCGGCAGTATGGCGGAAAAGCCGGTTGGACTAAACCGCTGGATTCAAAGCGCGGCGCTTTGGAGTTTGTAACGTGTTGGGATGCGTGCCCGAGGCTGTGAGGCGTGCGATCGGGTGGACAGTAAACGGGCATGAGCATGATCGCGAGGGCGAGGCGGCTGAATGTCGACGAAACGACTATGACAGAGGCCGCAGGGAGGGTCAACGCGGTGGCTGCGCACGTAACGGGGCGCTGCGTGGCGAGAAGACGACGCAGGACAGTAGCGGGAGGAGCGAGAGTCGGATTCATGCGCGCCGTAGCGCGGGCGGGCCGCGCGCAAGCGATGAATGGAGCGCGCCGATGATCACCATGCGCCCGGCGTGACACTGGGTGCACTGATGAATGTCGCGCTTGGCCACGCGCAGCCAGAAAGCTTCGACCGATTCGGGCTGTGATGGCATCGGGGCCGGTGGCGGCAGATCGAGCGCGCTGCGTGCCAGTGCGAGCTTCAAGCGTTTGGTCCGATTGGAGAGCAGACCGTAATGACGAACGCGCATGAAGCCGCGCGGCAGCACGTGCAGCAGGAAGCGGCGGATGAATTCGCCGGCTTCGAGCGCGAGCACCTTGCGCCGGTTGCCGCGGGCGTAGTCCTTGAAACGGACGCGAACCTCGTCGTCCTCGACGCTCAGGAGTCGGTTATTGGAAAGGGCCACGCGATGGGTGTAGCGCCCCAGGTAGTCGAGCACTTGCTGCGGCCCGCCGAAGGGTTTCTTCGCATACACGACCCACTCATGTTTGCGTAGCTCGGAGAACAAGCGCTGCCGGTCGCTGGCTTGAGCGAGCGTTGCGGTGGCGCCGGCGAGGATGAGCGCGTCGATGTCGAAGGCGTGGGTGAGTGCGGCGAGGAACTTGCCGCGCAAGACCTGCGAGAGCGCCTGAACCGGGAAGAGGAAACCGCGGCGCGAGTTTATCCAGTGCCCGTCGGCATGCAGCGCACCGGCGGCCACCAGGCAGTGCAGGTGCTGGGGAGTATCTGGCCCCAGGTATGCAGGATGAGCGTGGCGGCGATCTGGCCGCCGAGCCAGCGCGGATTGGCGCCGAACTCGATGAGCACTACCGGAGGCGTTCCGCAGGTCGCCAGTCTTCAGCCTGGCGCCACACCGTCGCGCGACCAGCGCTGCTGACGGTCCGGATACCAGCGAGCAACCATGGTCAAGCGGTCGAGTGCCCACTGCTGGCCCTCGGCTAAGGTGAAGCTTTCGAAGTAGCGCGCCGGTCTCGCGGCCGCGCTGCAGTCGCTACGCGTCGATGCTGAGGACGTGCGCCTGGATCCTGCCGTCGACCGCGCCGCGCCCGAAGCGCTCGCCGATCGCGTTCGCCGCAGCCTCGGTCGCTTCAGCGAGGCGCGACGCATCGCGCGCTTCGATCTCGCTGCGCAGCGGCGTGCCCTGGCAGTACGCGAAGGCCGCATTTCTGAAAGACGCGGCCCGGCTGCGCGCCGTCACGGTGGTCACTTCGGGTGGGGTGGTGAAACCGGCTCTGGCCAGATCCTGCGCGATCAGGTCTGTGTCGTGGTAACCGTGCGGCGTGCGCGCCAGAAAGCGCGGTGGATTGTCCGGGAAAATCGTCCGCATCGCCTGGGTCACGGTATCAGCGAATTCGTTGTCTTCGATACGATCCCAGACGCTGAACAGCAGCGTGCCGCCCGGCTTGAGCACCCGCCCCGCTTCCGCATAGGCTTTCGCCTTGTCAGGGAAAAACATCACGCCGAACTGGCAGACGACGGCGTCGAACGTCTCATCATCGAAAGGCAGGTCCAGCGCATCGGCCTGTCGCCACTCCACCGGACGGTCGATGCCGAGCGTGGCGGCATGGTCGAGCATCGGTGGATTGAGGTCGGTCGCGATGATGGATACCGACTCGGGCAGTGCGCGCGCCATCGCGCGAGTCACGACGCCGGTGCCGGCGGCCACTTCGAGCACGCTGGTCAACGACTTCGAGGCCAGCCGGGCCGCGAGGTCGGTTGCGTACGGCTCGAAGATCAGGGGGACGAGGTAGCGTTCATAGAGCTCGGCGATCGAACCGGAAAACACTTTATCGGTCTCGCTGCTGCCCATCGCGGCCTCCCCTCCTGTAAGCGATGCATAGAGACTACGCCTGCGGCATCGATCCGTCGCCTTCGCGCTCTCCCCGCGGCCGGGCCCACCTGCGCGAAGCCCGCATGTATCGACGTCACGTCGAACCGCTGCGGCGCTTCGCCACGCGCTACTTCAGATTCCGGTCCCACAGGTCGAACAGCCTCGTCCACGCCTGCTCCGCCGCCGCCGCGGCATACACCTGGCGCTCGGGGAAGCAGAAGCCGTGCAGCGTCCCGGGGAATATCTCGATGCGATGCTTCACTTCCGCTTTCTCGAGCGCGACCCTGAGCGCCGGGATGACGTCGTCCGGCACTGACGGATCGGTCTCGGCGAAGCCGTAGTAGAGCTCGCCCTTGATCTGATCGATCAGCAGGTGCGGTGAATCGGGCAGGTCGGTCACGATCTTCACGCCATACAGCGAAGCCGCAGCGGCGATGCGGTGCGCGTAGCGCGCAGCCACCGTGGTGATGAACTGCCCGCTCATGCAGTAGCCGACGCAGCCCACCGGCCCCGGGGTGACCTTGTCCTGCGAGTCGAGATACGCGAGGAGACCCGCGGTGTCGTCCGCCACGTCGGCATTGCTCAGATTGGTATAAGCCGCCTTGATGACCGCGGACATCGGTTCGTTGCGGCGCGGCAGGTCGAAGCGCAGCGTGCCGTAGCGGTAATACATGTCCGGCACCAGGCAAAAATAACCGTGCCTTGCGACGCGTCTTGCCATGCTGCACAGCTCTTCGCGAAATCCCGGCGCGTCCATGTAAAGAATGATTCCGGGGAATGTGCCGGGCGCATCGGGACACGCCGCGAACGCGGGCATGCGGCCGTGCTTGGTGGTGACGACGACGTCTTTTTCGAGCAGTGCCATGGGGGACTCCGGTCGTTGTGTGATTCAGCGGTAAAGGTATCAAGCATTCGCGCCGCGAGGATGGCTCACTCCGGCGTGATGCCCGCCGACGCAGCGATCTTCCGGTATTTCTCGATCTCGGACTTCTGCAGCGCGGCGAGGGATTCGGGGCTCGAGCCCACGACGTCCGTTGCAACCTCGAGCTGGCGCTTTCTGTAATCGGGCGACTGAATGATGCCAACGATCTCGGTGTAGAGCTTATTCGCGATGTCCTTCGGCGTCTTCGCCGGAACCCAGATCGCATACCACTGCACGATGTCGAAACCGGGCGCGCCCGATTCAGCGATCGTGGGCACGTCCGGCATCGCGCCCGAGCGCTGAGCCGAAGTCACGCCCAGCGCGCGCAGCCTTCCGGCCTTGATGTGCGGGATCGCGGTCGTGGGCGCAGTGAGCCCAATCGGCACATGACCGCCGATGAGGTCGATCAATGCCGGCGCTGCACCCTTGTAAGGCACATGAGTCATCTCGATGCGAAACGTCGTCTTCATCAACTCACCTGCAAAATGCTGCGGCGTCCCCGCACCGATCGATGCGTAGTTGAGTGAACCCGGCCTGGCCCGTGCGAGCGCAACGAGCTCTTTCACCGACTTCACCGGCAGCGAGGGATGCGCCAGCAGCACCGGCGGCGTCCTGCCCACGAGCGTGAGCGGCTGCAGGTCGCGCACCGGGTCGTAAGGCATCTTCTTGAACAGCACCACGTTCATCGACACTTCGCTCGATGCGGTCAGCACCAGGGTGTAGCCGTCGGGCGGACTTCTCACCACGAAGTCGGTGCCGATCATCGCGCTGCCGCCGGGACGGCTGTCGATGATCACAGGCTGGCCCCAGTTCTCCGAAAGTTTCTGGGCGATCGGGCGCGCGGTGAAATCGGACCCGCCGCCAATCGGATAAGTGATCACGAAACGGATTGCCTTGGACGGATACCCGGAAGCCGCGCCGCCCGCGCTCTTCTCCCCCGATGCCGTCTGCGCGATGGCCGGGCAAACGATACTCATTGCGACGGCGACCGCGCCTGCCGACACGCCCCTCATCCTCGATTTCACGGCTTTCCCCTTTTTGTGTGGCCAGGCTGAAGCGATCTGTCCCGTGCGCGAAGATATTACCGCGAGTGGCTTTCGCGAAACGCAGCATCTGCGGTTCGACAAAATCGAGCCGGACATTCAGCGTATGCCGAAGTGCTGGGAGTCAGCGCCGCGCCTCTGGTATCTTGCTGGACAAACCAGGCATCGGGTCGAGTGATCTCGAGAGCGCACGGTCGGATTCAGCTGAAGGAGGACTGATGACGGGAAAAATCGCAGTGCTGGGCGCCGGCGCGATCGGGAGCAGCGTGGGCGCGGATCTCACCCGCAGCGGACACGACGTCGTGCTGATCGACCCGTGGCCGGCGCACGTGGAGGCGATGAAAACCGGCGGACTGCGTGTCGTCACGTCCGACGAGGATTTCCGCACGCCCGTCCGGGCGTACCACGTGTGCGAGCTGGCAAGCCTGAACGATGAATTCGACATCGTGCTGCTTGCGGCCAAGTCACGCGACACGCGCTGGATGGCCGAGCTCATCAGCCCTTATCTGAAGCGCGACGGCGTGCTCGTCGGGCTGCAGAACGGCATGAATGACGAAGCGATCGCGTCCATCGTCGGTGAGGCGCGTACGATCGGCTGCGTCGTCGAGCTTTCGGCAGAAGTGTTCACGCCGGGCGTCGTCCAGCGCAACACGACGCGCAGCACGACGTGGTTCGGGTTCGGCGAGCTCGACGGAACGATCACACCGCGGCTGCGCCGGATCGAAGACCTGATGAGCTGCAGCGCGAAGATCTCGGTGACATCGAACATCCGCGGTGCAAAGTGGACGAAGCTCGTCAACAGTTCGATGATTCTTTCGGTCTTCGGCATGCTCGGGCTCCAGTCATGGGAAGCGACCGACCTCCCCGAGGTGTTCAAGCTTTGCATCAGGGTCGGCCGGGAAACCATGGCGGTAGGCGCGGCGCTCGGTTATGCAATGGAGCCGATATTCGGCTTCACGGCCGAGCAGCTGATGGGCTCGACCGACGAAACCGTCGAGAAGCTCCTCAGAGCGGTGCTCGGCCATCTCGGCCCGAACGCGCGTAAAGCCCGCGGCGTGGTTCTGCAGGACTACCTGAAGGGGCGGCACAGCGAAGTCGATTTTCTGACCGGCGTCGTGGTCGAACGAGGCCGGCAGGTGAAGGTACCGACACCTGCGAACGCGGCTGTTGCGCACGTCAATCACCAGATCCGTCTGGGTGCGCTCAAACCCGACCGGTCCAATCTCGCCCTCGTGGAGAGCATGCTCAAATAGGGAACTTCTGAATAAGCCCTGATGCACCAGTCAGCGTCATTCTGGCGGAAGGCCAGAATCCATTTTCGATCAGAACGTGAACCATGGATGCCGGCGTACGCCAGCAAGACGACGAGGTTGAACAGAGCATTCTTAGCGTCTGGAGACCGTCCGATGTGCCGCGCCCCGCTGTGCCTTGCGTATGCCCTGATTTCGCTCTTCGCTTCTCTCGCCGGCGCGGCTCATGCGCAGTCCACACCGGCACCCGATTTCCCCCGCAAGCCGGTACGTATCATCGTGCCTTTCGCCGCAGGCGGCCCGGTGGACATCATCGCGCGCAGTGTCGCGCCGAAAATGAGCGCAGCCCTCGGCCAGCAGATCCTCATCGATAACCGCGGCGGTGCGGGCAGCACCATCGGCACCGAAATCGCGGCGAAATCGCCGGCCGACGGCTACACCATCCTTATGGTGTCCGGCAGCTATGTGATCAACCCGGCCATGGTGAAGAAGCTTCCCTACGATTCGGTGCGCGACTTTGCAGCGATTTCCATCATGGCGGAGGTGCCTGCCGCGCTCGTCGTGCATCCGGCGCTACCGGTGAAGAACGTCAAGGATCTCGTCGCGCTGGCGAAAGCGCGTCCGGGCGAGCTCAACTATTCGAGCCCCGGGCGCGGCACGCTCGGCCACCTTGCGGCGGAGTTGTTCAGCTCGATGGCCGGCGTGAAAATGGTTCACGTCCCGTACAAAGGCGCGGGACCGGCGCTCGTCGATCTGGTCGCGGGTCACGTTCAGCTTTTATTCGCCGCTTTGCCCGGCGTCGTCGAGCCGACACGCGAAGGCAAGGTGCGCATGCTCGCTCAGACCGGCAGGACCCGCTCGTCGACGATGCCCGATGTCCCGACCGCAGTGGAATCGGGGCTGCCGGGATTCGTCGTCTCGAGCCAGTTCGGATTGCTCGCGCCTGCGGGCACGCCGCGGCACGCAATCGATCGTCTGCGCAGCGCACTGCTACAGGCGCTCGATGATCCGGCGGTCAGCAGCAGGTTCGCCGCGCTCGGCGCCGAGCGCGTTGGCAGTACACCCGAAGAGCAGGAGGCACTGACGCGCTCGGAGATCGCCAAGTGGATCAGGGTGACGCGCGAAGCGCGCATCGAGCCTCAATGAGCGAGCGGGCTCAATCCGGAATCTCGATGTCGAGCAGCGGCCCGTACTGCTGGCAGCCGAGTATGTCCCAGTCGCCCGGGCTGCCGCTGGGGCGCAGCCGGTACAGCGTGAATTTGATCGCATTCGCCACATCGAACGTGACGAAATCGGATATGCGCGAAGCCGGAATCCGGAACAGCTTCGCGATGCTGTCCCGGGTGATCGCCTGGCTCTCGAGCACGCGGCGATACTGCGCCGCGTCCGGAAAGATGATGTCGAAGGTAATCTGATTCACCCCTGCGTTCTTGCTGCGCACCGTCGACGCGAGGTCACTCAATTTGGCCATGGTTTGTCCCGTTGTCGGTAGACCACCGAAGGAAGAGGGTTTCCGGAGGAACCTTCGGTTCCTCCTGTTCGTTTACGTGCATGGCCGCAGTCTCTAAACGCCGGCCTCGGTGCAATGCACCGGAAAAAGCTCCATCGGATCGTCGATCGGCACGGTGTGATTGACGTTCCACATATAGCCCGGCGATGATTTCATCGTCTTCTTCGTCGTCGCTGCCGTTCCCGCCGTTCCCTTCACGCCGGGGATGCGCGCGAGGAAGAACATGCGCACCGCGAAGTCCGTGATCTTCTCGGCAAGCGTATCGGTCGCGGCGAGCCCTTCGACGACGATGCCCAGCTCGTGCGCTTTCGTCTCTAGCACCGGCTCCAGGTCTTTCAACACGCCGTTCCTGCCGAACACGTGGAAGTAGAGCTCGTATTGCTCGGCGCCGAAACGCTTGGCCACGGCGGTCTTGCACCAATCGATAGCCGCATCGACATTGCGTACCACGTGCGGATCGCGCAGACCCACGAAACCCATGTAGCGCTCGCCGATCTTCTTCGCGCCCTCGATCTTCACACGCAGCTTTTCAGAGGGGATCCACTTCGCGCCGGTAATGCGCACCGTGCGCTCGTCGTGCTGCGCGTAGTGGCACTCCCTCATGTCGAGCGTGCCCCCGAGCGCTTGCTCGAAATATGGCGTCTCGCGCTCGTACATCGAATGCCCCGCCACCGAACCGACCGTGCAGCGCTGCTGCGGGTGATACGGCGTGATCTTGATGTCATCGTGCGAGATCGTGCCGATGATCGTCTCCTTGCCCATGAAAGGCTCGGCGACGAGCGAAGCGCACTCGATCATCTTGCCCATGTGATAGGCGAGAGGTTCAGGAAAGCCGTGATGGATGCAGGGACCCGCGGTAAAGTTGATGTCGCCGCAGCGTCCGGCGATGATGACATCGGCGCCCATGTCGAGGAGCTTCAGGAACGGGTCCACCCCCGCGACCGCGACGATGCGGGTCGCCTTGTCGATTTCGGCCTCCGTCAGGCTGGGGAAGCCGCCGAGCCCCGTCAGCTCTTCGCCGCTCCTGATCTTCTGCTTGAAATAATCCTTGGGCACTTCGGAATAGAAATAGCCGATCCTGAATTTGGGAATCTGGTGTTCCTGTGCGAGCTCCTTAATGATCGACACGAACTCGTCGACACCGCGGTTGCTTCCGGTGTCGCCGGCCGATCCGATCACCAGCGGTATGCCCTTCTTGCGCGACTCGGTCAGGAAGAGCTCCAGCTCCTCCCGCACGAAGTGCCCGAGTGTCGTGTCTTCGCCGAGATAGACGGGGCCTGGATCGGAGCTGCCGCCATCGGCAACGACGTAATCGGGGTTGGCCGCCATGCCGAGACGAAAACTCTCGGGGTTCGACGGCGCCGTTCCGAGATGCCCCGTCGAGATGAGGACTTTCAGTGTCTTTTTACTGCGATCGATAGGCATCAGGCCTTTTCCTTGTGGCGTGTGCTCGCCGCGCCCGACAGAGGTCGTCAGGTCGCCGCGAAGATGTTGCGGTCAGTCTTTCACGAAATATTCCCGGCTTTCGGCAACCGTTTCGAACCGGTTCAGCGCTTCGAGCGTCCTGCTTTCGTCCGCCACGCTGATCTCGTGCACCAGCGCGTTGAGGAGTACCAGCGGCGCGCCGTGAAAAGCCACGAACGTTGCGGATTCGGCCGGCGCATACAGGCTCACGTCACCGCGCAGCGGCGAAAACGTGCTGTCGGTGATCGTGAGCGTGGCGAGCTTACGGCTCTTCGCGAATGCCAGCAGCTCGACCTGCTCTCTCAGATAGCGCGGAAAGCCGATCAGCACCACGCACGCGCGCTTATCCATGCGGCTCACGTAGTCGTAGGTCTCGGATGTGATCGTCGACACGCGCGTCGCGGTGACCGCGATCTTGTTGAGGGCGAACGAGAGGTGATAGGCGAGCGGCGCGGTGCTGCGCGTCCCTACGACAACCACCTCGGGGGCGCGCAGCAGCATCTGCACCGCTTTCCTGAAGGCCTGCGGATCGAAGGACTGATAGAGGGCGGAGATGTTCTCGCGTTCCTTTTCAGCGATGAGATCCAGCGGTGTCTGCACGGGTGCCTTGCGCGCGGCCCCGAGCCTGAAGCGCTCGGCGCCGCGCAGCTCGGCGCGAACCAGGCGCCGGATTTCCTTTTGAAACTCGGGATAGCCGCTGAAGTCGAGGGCTTTCGCGAACCGCACGATCGTGGCTTCGCTCACCCCTGATTGCTGCGCGAGCTCGGCAACGGTCGAGAACGCAACGGCCTGATAGTTCTCGAGTACGTGGCGCGCGAGCACCCTCTGGTTACGCGAGAACGCATCGCCCCCCTCGCGGAGGCGGCGTATCAGCGGAATTTCGGCGCTCATCTGCGATCTGGTCGTCGTGAAATAAATGTGTCACTATAATATTCTGTGAAATGTAACCCGTCAAATTCCAAGCTATAAGCCCCGGCTGCGGCCTGCATCGCGCGGAAAGAACAATCTCTTCCTGTCGCGTTGAAGCGTTAGCGGGATGACGGCATTCAACCTGCGGAGGCACCATCATGCGACGTCTCGTTTCACCCGTTGTGCTGCTCATCGGCGCCGCCCTCGGCATTTCGGGGCTTGCAACCGCGCAGGACTCGGCGCCCAAGCTGATCCGGATCGTGGTGCCCTTCTCGGCGGGGGCGAGCAACGATGCGATCGCCCGCGCCATTGCACCGCCGCTTGCAAAGCGCCTGGAGACCACGGTGATCGTCGAGAACAAGCCGGGCGCCGCAGGCACGGTCGGCGCGGATGTAGTGGCCAAATCGCCTCGCGACGGTTCTGTGCTCCTGCTGACCTCGTCGACTTTTCTAACCGCAGCCGCGACCCAGCCCCGGCTGCCTTACGACCCGATCGCCGCATTCGCACCTATAGCGATCGTCGGACAGAACCCGTCGCTGCTCGCCGTTTCGTCCTCGACGCCGTTCAAGTCCGCCGCCGAGCTCATCGCGGCTGCTCGCGCGAAGCCCGGTGAGCTCACCTACGGATCCGCGGGAGTCGGCTCGATAGGTCACATGGCAACCGAGCTGCTGAGCGCGGCCGCGAAGATGCAGTTGAGCCATGTGCCGTACAAAGGAGCCGCGAACGCGGCCATCGATCTGGCGGGTGGGCAGATTCAGGTGATGATCTCGAGCCACGCGACACTCGCGGCTTTCCTGAAGAGCGGTAAGGTCAGGGTCCTCGCAGTGACGTCGCGCCAGCCCCACCCCGCCTTTCCTGATTTGCCGCCGCTCAGCGCCGCAGTACCGGGTTTCTCGAACGAGGTCTGGGTCGGGGTTTTCGCGCCTGCCGGCACGCCCGCACCGCTGCTGGAGCGGCTGAACCGCGGAATAAACGAAATTGCGACTGCGCCCGAGTTGCGCACGCTGCTCGAGCCCGATGGAATGCTGCCGGTGGCGATAAGCCCCGCGGCCTTCTCCGCGCGCGTGAAGAACGAGCTCGCGCAGTGGAAGCAGATCGCAGCCACGCGCAAAATCGTCGTGGAATAGCACGCCCTGTCGCAGCACGCGCACTCGCGTTTCCGCGCGCCGGTGTCCCGAGCCTTAAGTACGCTTCACGATTCCGTTCGTCCTGAGCGGGGTAAGGCCCGCCGCGGGCGGGCCAAGACGATTTTGCGCGTGGCTGCGATCTGCTTCCACTGCG
>JBKJKJ010000314.1:0-17276 GCA_046597455.1 Burkholderiales bacterium | reverse complement strand
CGTACATGTGCATCACGATGTCGTTGTCCTCGCCGTGCATGACGCACATGCCGCGTTCCTGCGCGACGACCTTGAACACTTCCCAGATGTCGCCGAAATCGACCATGCGCCCGCGGCGGCTCGGCGTGATGTCGGTGGTGAAAATCTTCACCGTGGGGTAACCCGAGCGCAGCGCCTCGCCGAGCTGGTCAAAAAGCTCGGGCGGCAGCGCACCTTCGACCATCACGTGGAAGCTGTAGTCGCAATAACACTGGCCGGTCCAGTCGTCGTGACGATCGGCGATCGCCTGCTGAATCGTCTTGCCGTGGGTCCAGCGCGCAAAATCGATGAGCGTCGTTGTGCCGCCCCATAGCGCCGCGCGGCTGACGACCGAAGGCGGGTCGGTATACACGACCGTGCCGTCGGGCTGCGGCGAATACCATTTGCAGTGCACGTGCGGACCGATGCCCCGGGGCATCACGATTTTTCCTGTGGCGTCGAGGAGGCGCGCCGTATCGCCGCCTGCGAACGTGCCCGCCGCGGCGACGGCGGCGATCTTCCCGCCGCTCACGGCGACGTCACACGCAGTCACGCCGGCGGGCGTCACGACCCGATCGCTGCGAATCACCAGATCGAACATTGAACCTCCTCGACGACAGTGGACGGTTTCATCGGGCGCTCCCGCGCACCCTAGCACCCTGTCGGACTTGCCAGTCGGGACAGGCTGCTAAAGCAAAACCGGATGGATTTGCGCAAAATATGATTTCCAAAAATCTCAAAAGCATGTTTTCAACTTCAATCCGGCCGTCCGGTTTTGCATAAGGAGCTTGTCGCATCGCAAGTCCGACAAGCTTCTAGCGGTCGGACCGAAGGAGGTCGGTCAGCTCGCGCACGCTCTTCCAGTGTTCGCATCGATCGATCGCTTCTTCGACACGGGCCGCACCCTGCGGTGTGAGCACGTGACCCGCGAGCTCGCGGAATTTTTCCCGCAACTCCGATGCTTCGAACGGGTTGTTGAAGTCCCCGCGATGGCTTTCGCAGGCGTGCGTGCTGTGGCGGCCGTCTTTGAGCGTGAGCGTCACGCGAGCCGGCCGCAGCCGCGGCGCGACGGCGCTCATCAGCGGGTCTTCGGTCACGTTCACGCGATGGCGCAGCGCGGTGATGCGCGGATCGAGCAACGCTGTGTCGTCGATTGCCGAGTGTCCAGCGTGCCCTCTCACTGCCATCACCGCCGCGGCGTGCGGCAGCGAATATTTGGACGCGAAGAAATTGGCCGGGTCCTGATTGCGCATGACTGAGGCGAAGCGATACGTCGCAATGTCGATACGCTCGATGTCTTCGGGTTCCGGACGCAGCGCCTTGAGCACTTCCTGCACCGAATCGAGCGCCGAATGGATCGGGTTGCAGCACGCGAACAGACGGAAGTAGTTGCGGGTGATTTCGAAGCGGGTGCCGAGCTCGTCGAGCAGCCCGTCGGGGCTGAAGCCGTCGCCCACCAGCTTGCCCAGCGCCTCCTCGATGGCGTCGTCCTGCGCCTCGAAACCTGCGGCGACGAGCTCGGGCGCGAGCGCGCCCACGAACCCGCTCATGCCGCCCGCCACGTTCAGCGTTGTCGCGCCCGAGACGGTGTTGGTGTAACTGGGGGTCATCACCAGCGTCGTCGCGATGCGCATTGCGCGGCTGATTTCCGACGCGTTCATGCCGCGCATGCGCGCGCCCGCCGCCGCCGCGGCGAGCAGTGAAACCTGGCCGTTCTGATGTGCGAGGGGGCGCGGGGTGAACGCCGTGGCGAGGCGGCCTGCGACGTCATAGCCGAGGACGAGCGCGCACAGCAGATCGCGGCCCGTACTCGTGCCCGCCTCGCCCAGCGCCAGCACGCCCGGCAGGATCTGGATCCCGGCCTGGCCCGAGACCAGACGCAGTCCTTCGCAAAGCTCGATCGCGCGGCCGCCAATGCCGTTCAGGAGCGCTGCGGTGCGCGGATCGTGGGTGGGCCAGCCGTGCGCATATACCGTCGCGCCGGTACCGGCGCCCGGCGTCATGCGCGCTCTCAGAGCCTGCACTTCGGGCCGCACCGACCCCGCCAGGATGACACCGACGGTATCGAGGAGTACGAGCTTCGCGTGGCGCTGCACGGATTCCGGAATGTCCGCCCACTGCGTGTCTGCAACGAACTGCGCCAGCGTTTCGATTCTCTGCCCCATGGGGTTCCTTTTCGGTTATCGGTTGTGATGGATGCGGTTCGATCCACGAGAGGGGAATCGCACCCGAATTGCAGCGCTGGCGGGCAATGACGACCGGTCAGTCGAGCGTGATACCGGCCTCCTGAATGATGCGTGTCCACTTCGTGATCTCGCTGCGGAGGAAACGCTCGAACGCCGCCGGTGTGTTGCCGATCGGCGTCGCGCCTTCCTGCATGGCGCGCTCGCGCATCGCCGGGGTCGCCATGGTTTTCGTGATTTCGCCGCTCAGGTGCTCGATGACGGCAGGCGGTGTGCCGGCCGGCGCGAGCAGCCCGAACCAGCCGATCGCTTCGTAGCCGTTTACACCCGCTTCCAGTGCGGTCGGCACCTCGGGCAGCACAGGCGCGCGCTCGCGGGTCGAGACCGCGAGCGGCCGCAGTCTTTTGCCGCGTATGAGCGGCAGCACGGTCTCCAGCGTATTGAAAGCCGTCGTCGCCTCGCCGCCGAGGACCGCCGTCGCAGTCGCCGGGCCGCCTTTGTACGGCACGTGCGTGAGCTGGGTCCGGGTGACCACGCCGAAGAGCGCGCCGGCCAGGTGCATCGCGCTGCCGGCGCCGGACGATGCGTAGAGCACCTGTCCGGGGCGATCGCGCGCAAGCTTCACGAAATCCTGGAGGTTGCGCACGGGGAGCGAGGGCAGCACGACGATTACGTGCGGCACGCTCACGACCTGGGACACCGGCGCGAAATCCTTGAGCGAGTCGTAGCGCAGCTTCGGGTACAGACCCGGGTTGAATGAGAACGAAGCGGAGGTCATGAGCAGGGTGTAGCCGTCCGCAGGCGCCCGGGCGACGTATTCGGTGCCGATGGTCGATCCCGCGCCCGGCCGATTCTCGACGATGAACTGGTGGCCCAGGGTTTCCGAGAGGCGCTGCGCGAGGATGCGGGCGAACACGTCGGTTCCGCCGCCCGCTGCGAAGGGCGTGACGATGCGAACGGTCCTGTCGGGCCAGCGCTGCGCGGCGGCTTCCTGCGGCCCTGTGGCCAGTGCGGCCACGCTGACGAGGACTGCCGCGCTCAGCTTGCGCGCGGATCGCGCGAGGCGCTTCGTGATGCTCATGGTGTCGCTCCCGTTGAGTTCGAACAGGTTTTCACCCGATGCAGGCCTCTATAATAAAGGGTGCGCATCAAATCCATCACCCCTTTCGTCGTCAATCTCTCGGCCAAGTCGAACTGGTTTTTCATACGCGCCGAAGACACGCAGGGCCATGCAGGCATCGGCGAAGCGACCCTGTATGGCTGGGAGACGCTGCAGCTCGCGTATCTCGAACAGATAGGGGCGGGCCTGATCGGACTGTCCGTGGAGGAAGCGCTGCCCCGCCTGCCCGTGCAGCCGAACTCGCCGGGCGGGCTCGTAGCAAGCTCGGTGGCCAGTGCGCTGGAGCAGGCGCTGACCGATTTGGGCGCGCGCGCCGCGGGTCGGGCGCTTCATGCCACGCTGGGTCCTGCACTTCGAACGTCGGTTCGCGCGTATGCCAACATCAACCGGCGCACGGTCGATCGCACGCCCGCCGGATTCGCCGCGAGCGCCCGCGATGCCGTGGCGCAAGGTTACGGGGCGGTCAAGATCGCGCCATTCGACGGCGTCATTCCGGTCGAGCTGGGAAGCACGGGCGCAGACGCGCTGATCGCTGCGGGTGTCGAGCGCATCTTCGCGACACGCGCAGCGATCGGGCCGCAGAACGATCTGCTGGTGGACTGTCACTGGCGCTTCGATGAGGCTACAGCGGTGCGGGTTTTGCAGGACCTCGAACCCGCGAAGCTTTTCTGGTTCGAGTGCCCGATCTCCGAAGGGGCCGAGAACTATCCGGCGCTTGCCCGGCTGCGGACAGTCGCGCACGAATGCGGGACGCGTCTCGCCGGCGCCGAACAGCAGATCGGTTACGCCGGATTTCGTCCTTACATCGAGGGCGGGCTGCTCGATGTCGTCATGCCGGACGTCAAATATGCGGGTGGTTACGCAGAGATGCTGCGTATCGCGCGGTTATGCGAGCGCTCGGGCGTCGGATTTTCGCCGCACAATCCCACGGGGCCGGTGTGCACGATGGCGAGCCTGCACCTGTGCGTAGTCGCGCCGGGCTTCGTCATACTCGAGCATCAGGTCGGCGAGAGCCCGCTGTATTACGAGATCGTACGCGGTGCGCACCCGGCGATAAAGCAGGGCTGCTTCGAGCTGACCGATGCGCCGGGCCTGGGGATCGATCTCGACGAGCGCGTCGCGCTCGAACATCCGTACCGTCCGCTCACCAGCCTGCGGGATCCGAGACTGGGCTGAGCGCGTCCAGCTCGCGCGCTTCACGCAGCGTTCGAATGCCTGTCAGTGTCTATCCACTGCTCGAGCATGCGGACGAGGTCCGCCTGCCGCATCGGTTTTGAAAGGTAATCGTCGAAACCCGCCGCCAGACACCGCTCGCGATCGCCCTGCATGGCGTTGGCGGTCAGTGCCACGATCGGCAGGCGCGGCCCGGAAGGGTCGAGGGATTCGCGCGACCGGATCGCGGCGGTGGCGGCGTAGCCGTCCATCTCGGGCATCTGGCAGTCCATGAACACCAGGTCGAACGCAGCCTCCGCGGACGCCTTCACCGCCTCTACTCCGTTTTCCGCAACCTGCACGGTACAGCCTGCCCGTTTGAGCATGGTCACGGCGACCTGCTGATTGATGCGGTTGTCTTCCGCGAGCAGGACGCGTGTGGCTCCGCGCGGGGACGAGGCTCCGCGCCCGGCGCCCGCGCCTGGCCTTTCGGACTGATCGGCGCGTGCTGCTGCGCTCGGCCGCGCGGGCAGGCAGCTCGTCAGTGCAAGAACGGGAGCCGCTTCCACGAACGGCAATGTGAGCGGTATTCGACAGCACACGACCGTTCCGCGGCCTTTCGCACTGTCCATCGTAATGCCGCCGCCCATGAGCTCGACCAGCTGCTTGGATATGGCGAGGCCAAGGCCGGTGCCGCCGAAACGGCGCGACATCGATTCATCGGCCTGCGTGAACGGCTGGAAAATGCGCAGCAAGGTCTCGGCGTCGATGCCAAAACCGGTATCTCTGACGGTGAGCACAATGTAGTCGCTGCCGGTAACAGCCCACTCGATCTTCGCCTCCAGCGCAACCTCTCCGCGCTCGGTGAACTTGATCGCATTGCCTACGAGGTTGATCAGGATCTGACGCAGCCGTCCCGGATCGCCGACCACGCGTAGCGGCACGTCTTCATCGATGCGGCGCGTGAAGGCGATGCCTTTGGTCCGCGCCTGCGGAGCGAGCAGCTGCGTAATGTCTTCCAGAAGCTCGTGCAGATCGAACGCGATCGGTTCGAGCTCCAGCTTGCCCGCTTCGATCTTGGAGAAATCGAGGATGTCATTGACCACGCGAACCAGCGCCCGCCCCGAGCGGTGTGCGGTCAGGGCCCATTTACGCTGCTCGTCATCGAGATCGGTGTCGAGCAGCAGCTCGGTCATTCCGAGCACGCCGTTCAACGGTGTTCGGATTTCGTGGCTCATGTTGGCGAGAAACTGCGCTTTCGCGTTCGTCGCCGCGATGGCCGCTTCCTTGTCCCGCTGCATCACGGCATTTCGCTCGCGCTCCTCGATGAGCGAGTGGAGCGCGCCGCGCAGCACGCGCAAAGGGAACACCCTGATCGCGCCGAACGCACCGGCGGCGAGCGCCAGCGCGAGCAGCGCGACGAGCGCGGTATCGTTGAGGAGCGGCCGCAGCGAGCGCTCTATGCGCAACGTGCCGATCGCGTTGCCGGCGTCGTGGACTGGCACGTCTTCCGCTATGACAGGATAGTCCAGCGCATCGCGGACTTCGGCCACGAGTTCGCGGTTCGCGTTAAAGACAGCGCGGCTTTCGCTGTCCGCGTCTCGAGGCCGCCGCGCCAGCAGCGCTTCCAGCCGCAGGGTTTCCATCTCCCAGAACTCGGGATTCGCGTTGATCAGATGGCTTACGAGACGCGCATTGATCTCGCCTTCGGTGCCGAGGATCGCGCGCTGCGAGTGCAGACCCGCGATGAAAAAAACAGCGGGAAGCAGTATCGCTACGACGAAAGCGACGATTGCTGCGGCGAGTGTGAGCTTGCGCTCCATACGCTCACCGCGCTTTCGCGACGGTCCTCATGTCCACGGCGCTGTGGCCGGTATCGGCGAGGATTTGACGTCCCGCGGCTGAGCCCATGAAACCGATGAAGCGTTCGACCGGCGGCGCCGGATTACCCTTCGTAACGATGTACAGCGTTTTGACGTAGGGGTAGCTGCCGTCGGCGATCGTTTTCGCGCTTGGACTCACGCCGTCGATCGCCAGCGCCGAAAGATCGCGCTTTTCCGAAAGAATCAGCGCCAGTGAGGATGTCCCGAGCCCGCCCGTGAGTCTCGCGATTTCGGTGGCGCTGTCCTGGTCGGTGATGCCCGTGATCATGCCTTCGCGGGCCATGGCGCGACCGAGCGCATCTTTCACGGCGGGCGAAAATGCAGCGAGCGCAGCGGTGTCGCCGTCGTTCGCGGGGCGCAGCACGAGGCGTATGGGTGTCGCGTCGGGCCATCGCGTCTGTTTTCCTGCGTAAATGCCGGCGATCTGATCGAGCGTCAGCCCACCGGCCCCTTTGCGCGAGGTCGCGAGGACGAAGGGCGTTTTTCCGTATTCGATGGCGCGATAGCCTTTCCCGGTCTCGTCCTGCGTGAGAGGGCGGCTGGTCGCGGCGAAGTGGATGGCGTCGCGTTCCAGGGCTTTCATGGCGCCGCCGCTGCCAAGATTCGGGACGATCTCCAGGGAAAACCGTGGATCGACCCGGGCGTAGGCGTCTCCGATCAGCCGGATCGTGCCGAGCGCGGAGCCCGTGCCGCCCATACGAATCGATTGGGCGAAAACCGCATGGGGTACGGTCAGCGCTCCGGCAATCAGGAGCAGGGCAACGATTCCACGAATGGTTGTTGCAGGGCAGCGCACTACCGTGCCGGGCCCCTGGTTCTTTCGAGCGTCTCGCATGTCGGCCGGTCTCTGTAGTCGTATTTATCGTTCGGCGGGAACTCCGGGCGCAATGCCGCCTGTAGCGTTATCGGCAAAATCAGGCGCCTCATGAGGCGTTGCTTTTTTCCGGCTTCCACGGCGTGCCCCCGCACCGGATGGGCGTTCGTGGTAAGGTGCAGATGTCCTCAACGGACTGTCACCGAGACGAGGCGTTATGCTGGGCAGCAGACAGGATTCGATCGAGCAGGACAGAGATCGCATCGATGTGAGCGAAGAACACGAGTGCCGCTACTGGACCGAAAAGCTCGGGGTCACGTACGTGACGCTGAAAGCGGCTGTACTGAAGGTCGGGCCGCTCGCGAAGGACGTTCGCAAATACCTCGCGAAATAACGGCCTCTCGCCCTCCACACCGCGGTCTCCATAGGCGCGACGCCGCCGAGCATGTGGCGCTGGCGGTCGAGGGCCATGAAAGCAACACGGTCCGATCGCTCGTTCCGCTCGTTCAGTTTGATCGCCATTCCGGGAGATCGCGCGCAGTGAAGACACACAGTCCGAGCGAGCTCAGCCTGGCCATCAGAAGAGGCGGTGTCGTGCGCGTGCAGCGCGTTGCGATCGCCGAGCCCCTGTGCAATCTTCAGCTCGCCGAAGCGAAAAGCGCGACGCTGAAAATCGGCGCCGACAGTGTGTGCGTAAGAGGCATCGTGCGTCACGCCGACGGCACGTTCACCGGGCGCGTTTACGGCTTGCGGCCCGCCGCGGCCGAGCCGCAGCCGCCCCTGGCGAACGGCGATACCATCACTTTCGGAGAGGCGAACGTCTTCAGTTACGGCGATTAGTTATCGCGCCGTGACCGTGTCGGCGCGCCTGAGTTCCCGCTCCGGGAAATAAACGTGCCGTGCCCAATATAAGCGCGTAGACTCGTCTCCAGGACTATCGGAGACACGCAAGATGACTATCACTTTACAGGACGTGTGCTGGCTGCGCGAAGCGGCATTGAAGCGCGGCGCGCCGTCTATTCCCCCGGCGATCGCGAGCAGGTTGCTCGGCGCCCAGTTGATCGTGAAAGATGCGACGCTCGACATCATGCGAATCACCAAGCGCGGCCAGATTGCGCTCACGAGGCTGGGCTGATGACGACATCGTGGCAAATTCTGCCCGTTTCCGACAAGTCCAGCGATTTTCGCTGGGTCTGGGAAGAGACAAAGAACGGTAATGTCGTTGCCCGCTCGGCGACGAGTTTTCAGTATTACAACGAATGTGTCGAAGACGCGCAAAAGCGCGGCTATACCCCGCCTCGCGTTGAACGCCTGCGCTAGCCGCTGCGCCTGTAAACCCCGGCCTGAAACGACCCGCCTGATTTACGCTCCCGGTCGTGGAGCGCGCAGTGAATCCCCGAACAAAGCAGGGTAACGGAGGGAACTCAGGTTCCCTCCGTTTGCGTTCAAGGCGCGCAAAATCGAAGCGCGCTCGGAATGCGCCGTTACTTTTCGCGTTTCGCGGTGACCGTCTGGCCCTTGATCCTCGTTTTCGTGAGCGCCCGGATGACCTTGTCAGCGACTGATTCCGGGACTTCCACTACGGAAAACTCGGCGCCGATCTGAATCGATCCGACCGAGGTGCCGGGAATGTCCGCTTCGCCGGTGATGGCGCCGACGAGATCTTTCGGCCGCACGTTGGTCTGGTCGCCGACTTTGATGATCAGGCGCGTCATCGCATCGTTGCGTCGCTTGGGCGGCCGGGTGCCGTCGCCGCGTTGCGCTTCGCTCTTGTTGCGCTCCCACGGCGAGCGTGGGCGCTCTTCGCTTCGACTCGGCGGTCTCGTCTCGCCCCATCCGCGGGGCGCGGCGGCGGATTCGTCGTGACCTTTTGCTGTCGTCTTTCCGGCGTGCTTTCCCGTGCCAGGCTTTCCCTCATGTTTGCCGTCGCGCCGGCCCCGCTCCCGCGGTGAGGGATAGTCCGCTTTCGCCTCGAACTGTGGCATGTCGCGGCCCTGATCCGGCGCATCACCCAGCGTCGCTTCGGCTGCCAGCTTGGCGGCGGCCGCGGCGATGTCGAGCGCATCGTATTCTTCGGCGAGTGACTGGACTGCCACACGATAGGTGTCGAACTTGTTTTCGACGAGCGTTTCGCGCAGCGCGGTGGCAAGCAGCTCGACGCGATGCGCGCGCAGGTCGGCCACCGTGGGGATGCGGCCGGGTTCGATGCGTTGCTTGATGACTTTCTCGATGTTCTTCAGCAGCCCGTGCTCGCGCGGCTGCACGAGCGTGATGGCGGTGCCTTCGCGGCCCGCGCGCCCGGTGCGTCCGATGCGATGCACGTAGACATCGGGCGACTCGGGGATATCGTAGTTGATGACATGGCTCACCTGTTCGATGTCGAGACCGCGTGCCGCGACATCGGTTGCGATCAGCAGATCGGCGACCCCTTCACGAAAACGGTTCATCACCCGATCGCGTTGTGCCTGCGCGAAACCGCCGTGCAGGGCTTCGGGCGTGTAGCCGTGGCTCGCCATCGCTTCGGTGAGCTCGTCGACTTCGGTGCGCGTGCGGCAGAAGATGATCGCTGAAGTGGGCGACTCGAGGTCGAGGATGCGACCCAGCGCTTCGAGCTTGTGGGGGCGCGGCACGGTGTACGCGACCTGTCTCACGCGGGGCGTTTTCAGGACTTCGGCCTTGATCGCAATGCGCTCCGGCGTGCGCATGTGGCGCTTCACGAGATCGTTGATGCGGGCTGGGAAGGTCGCTGAGAAAAGGGCGGTCTGACGCTCTTTGGGCGTTTCCTCAAGGATGGCTTCGATATCCTCGATGAAACCCATGTCGAGCATCTCGTCCGCTTCGTCGAGCACGAGAAAGCGCACACCGCTCAGGCTCATGCTGCCGCGCCGGATGTGGTCGAGCAGCCGCCCCGGGGTGCCGACCACGACTTGCACGCCGCGCTTGAGCGCGCTCAGTTGCCGCTGGATCGGTTGTCCGCCGTAGATGGGCAGCACGGTCACCTGGCGGTGCTTGCCATAACGATGAACCGCTTCCGCGACCTGCACCGCGAGCTCCCGAGTCGGCGTCAGGATGAGCCCTTGAACCGCTCGCACCTTGGGGTCGAGCTTCTCGACGATCGGCAGCGCAAAAGCGGCGGTTTTTCCGGTGCCCGTGGCTGCGCTGCCCAGCACGTCGCGCCCGGAGAGCAGCAGCGGCACGGCGTGGGTCTGGATCGGCGTCGGCTCCTCATACCCGAGCTCGTCGAGGGCCGATACGATATCCGGGCTCAGGCCCAGGGATTGGAAGGTGGGGGACGTTGCAGTGGTTTCTGTCATGGGAGGGATCTTTGTAGGCTGCGGTGCGGCGAGCAGCGGGGGTCGAGGATTCCGGCGGGTGCCGGGAAGTTCCTCTCCGGGGCTTGCCAGAGGAAGGTCGGACGGGATCGGGGGGCACGCGGCATGCAATATATAGCAATGCGACACCGCTTTGGTGCTTTCGACGACAGGGCACTGCGTCGATTCAGCGGCCGAAATCCGGCCGCTATCGTCTGTGGTGCTTGGCGCGGAACGAACCGTCCCGCGCGATGGTGCCTGGCGCGGAATGAATCGTGCCGCGCTGTCGTGCCTGGCGCGGAACGAATCCTGCGGCAGGCGCTATTTTAATGGAAAGACGCATGCTCGTGGCCTTGCCTGCCTTTTGCCTGCCTTTCGCGCGTTTATCCCTGATGCCGAGCGATGCGAGCTGGCCCGGTTTGCAAGGTGACCCGGTGACACGATGACAACGGGACACACGGCCACGAAGGTCCGCTGCTGCATCGCCGGAGGCGGTCCGGCGGGGATGATGCTCGGTCTATTGCTGGCGCGCGCGGGCGTGGACGTGCTCGTGCTGGAGAAGCACGCTGACTTCCTGCGGGACTTTCGCGGCGACACCATCCACCCTTCGACGCTCGAAGTCATGCACGAGCTGGGCCTGCTGGATCGCCTGCTCGAGCTTCCGCACCAGCGGGTGTCAGTGCTCCAGGCTCATTTCGGCGACCTGTCGGTGCCGGTCGCGGATTTTTCGCATCTTCCCACCCGTTGCAAGTTCATTGCGCTCATGCCGCAGTGGGATTTCCTGAATTTCCTCGCAGGAGAAGGGCGCCGCCATCCCACGTTCCAGCTGCGTATGGAGGCTGAAGTGACCGGGCTCATCGAAGACGGCGGCCGGGTCACCGGTGCGTGCGCGACCACACCCGACGGACCGATCGAAGTCCGGGCGGACCTCGTCGTCGCCGCGGACGGCCGGCATTCGGTTCTGCGCGCGGCCGCCGGACTGACCATAGATCAACTCGGCGCGCCGATGGACGTGCTGTGGTTCGGGCTCCCGCGCCGCCCCGGCGACCCGGAGGAAACGATGGGCCGCTTCGGCGGCGGCAGGATTTTCATCATGCTCAATCGTGGCGACTACTGGCAATGCGGGTTCGTGATCCGCAAAGGCTCGATCGAGCAGGTGCACGCGCGAGGCATCGCGGCATTCGGCGTAGCGGTCGCGAAGGCCGCATCGTTCGTCGCGGATCGTGTGAGCGAGATTCGCGACTGGGATCAGGTGAAGCTCCTGACGGTTGCAGTGGACCGGATGCCCGTCTGGTATCGCAGCGGGTTGCTGTTCATCGGCGACGCTGCTCACGCGATGTCACCTGTGGGAGGCGTGGGAATCAACCTCGCGATCCAGGACGCCGTGGCCGCGGCGAATATCCTGGCGCAACCGCTGACGACGCAGAGTCCGGATATCGCTCATTTACGCGCCGTGCAGCGGCGCCGTGAATTCCCCACGCGCGTCACGCAAGGCGTGCAAATCGCCGTCCAGAACCGTCTGGTCACGCGGGCGCTCGATGACGGCGCGTCGTTCACGGCGCCGTGGCCCATCAGATTGATCGGCAGGTATCCCTGGCTCGCGCGCTTCCCCGCACGGCTCATCGGACTGGGGGTGAGGCCCGAGCATGTGAGAGGTTGAATACGTGCTATAGAGAGGACTCGGATCGGGCGCGGCGGAGGTCGGGTGGTGGGCTGGTATGTCTACGATGACGAGCTGGGCAAGTGGCACTGGGAGCTCGTCGATGCCAGGGAAAACGTGCTTGCACGCTCGGTGCGCGGTTTCGACACGCGCGACGACTGCCTCGAAGATGCCAGAAGGTCAGGGTATTCGGGACAACACGCCGGTCCGTCAGACCCGGGGTCGGGCTGAGCGGCCCTGTATCCTCACTACGTTCAGAGATCGGCATCGCGCGCACTGGAACACCGCGGGTGAGGTTTCCCTTTCGGCGACGTTTTTCAGCACCTGCGCGCCACACCTCCCGCACAGATAGTCGTGTTCTCCGACGCCTGCGGGGATGGGTCCTGTGAAAATCGGTCGAGCGCCTGCCTCCCTGATAACTCTAAGCTTGTGAACCGGCATTCTCGGGTCAGACCTCTGGCATGAAATCGGCGCGACCGCCGCGTCGTCAGTTGCATCGCTGGAGCAAGGACGAGGCCCGCGAATTTTAAGCGGCGCGTTCAAGGTGGCTCGCCGGCCTCGGAGGCCGGTCTGTCATGGGACAACCGCCGCAGCAGCGGACGAACCCGGTTTTGCGGGGAATCTTCTCATGCGCGAGAATGGCGTCCAGCCCACAGGAGGAACATCCATGGCCGCAAGCACGCTCGTCTACGATCCCGTCGCGCCGTGTCTCACCGAGCCGCAACATTCACGCTTTACGCTCGACGGGCTCGCGGGGAAAGTCATCGGCTTCATCGACAACTCGAAGCCGAACTTCCATCACCTCGTGGACGATCTTTCCGCCCTCCTCATCGAGCGTCACGGCGTCTCGAGCGTCGTGAAGCGCCGCAAGCGCAGCGCTTCGCAGGGGGCGCCGGTAGCGGTGATGAACGAGCTCGTTGAGCAGTGCGATGCGATCATCACGGGCTCGGGTGACTGAGGCTCGTGCACGTCGTGGAGTGTCCACGACAGTGTAGAGGTGGCGAAGCGCGGCAAAGCCTCGCTCACCGTGTGCTCGGCGAGCTTTCTCGGACTCGGCCGTGCTCAGCAGAAGGCGCTCGGCTCGCCCGACCTGCCAATCGCGGTCGTGCCCCACCCTTTCGGCACCCGCGCACGAGACGAGTTGCGCCAGATCGCGTCGCAATGTGCGGACGATATCGCGCGCCTGCTGTGCGAGGCGCCGGGTGGCACGGCGTCAGCGGCGCGCCCGCGACCGGCGGCCCCTCGCGCAACGCTCATCGAAGCGCCGGGGGGGCTCGACGAGCTCAACCGCCTCTTCATGCAGCGGCGCTGGGGCGACGGCCTGCTGATCGCACCGCCGACAGAAGAGGCGGTCGCGCGTATGCTGCGCCACACGCGGCGATCGCGCGAAGACATCGTGGCGACGATCGCGCCGGGCATGGGTGCAGCGACGGTCGAGTACATCGCGATCAACGCCGTCATGGCCGGCTGTCATCCCGAGTATCTCCCGGTGCTCATCGCCGCGGCCGAAGCGGTCGCGACGCCCGCGTTTCATCTGCAGGCGATACAGGCCACGACCAATCCTGCCGCGGTATGGCTCATCGTGAATGGTCCCATCGCAAAATGGCTGGAGGTCAACAGCGGCAGCAACTGCCTGGGGCAGGGGACGTGGGCGAACGCGACACTCGGCCGCGCGCTGCGCCTGGTGCTCCAGAACATCGGCCGCGCGCTGCCGGGGGAAATGGACCGCGCCACGCAAGGCCAGCCGGGCAAATACTCGTTCTGCTGCGCGGAGAACGAAGACGCGAATCCATGGGAGCCGCTTCAGGTCGAGCGCGGCTTCGCGGCCGATGCGAATACGGTGACGGTCGTCGGCGCGCTGGGCACGTGGAGCATGAACATGACGGCGAAGCACCCGGAAGAGGTCATCGCCATGCTCGGCGACACCATGCAATATCCGGCGAGCAGCGACTTCGTCTACGGCGGCGCGCCTTTCGTCGTGCTTTCGCCGCAGCACGCGAATCTTTTCAAGACCGCAGGCTGGAGCAAGGCTGAGGTGAAGCGCCGTTTATGGGAGGCCTCCAAGCTGCGGGCGGGCCGCGTGCGAGGCAGCGAGTTCGAGCGCATGGCGACGGGCCGGCGCGCGGAGCTGGGCGAGATCGGGCCCGACACCCTCGTGCCGATTTCGGAGCAGCCCGAAGACATCAGCATCATCGTCGCGGGCGGACCCGGCTCGCATTCGGTCTTCGTCCCGGTTTCAGCGCACACGCGGTCGGTGACGAAGGAAGTGGTGCTGAGCGAGGGAGGCCCTACGGGCCTCCCGCGCCAGTGAACGAACAGGGCGAACCGAAGGTTCTCCCCGTTACCCCTCTCCTACGGTGTACCTATCGGTAGCTAACCGAAGGATGGGGGGTTACGGAGGGAAACCTTGGGTTTCCCTCTGTTCGTTCGCTGCCGCGACCGGGGTCAAGGTGAACTGACGCCCGTCAGTCCACCTTGATCCCGGTTTCCTTGCGGATGCGGACCCATTTGTCGAAGTCGGTCTTGAGTCGCCGCACGAAATCCTCGGGGGTGCTTTTCACCACTTCCGCGCCGAGCTTCTCGAAGGTGTTGCGGGTGCGCGGCTGCTCGAGGACCGCCACCACCGCGTCGCGCAATTTCTGCACCGCGTCCTTCGGGGTTGCGGCTGGGATGGCGAGCGTCGTGTAGGTCGAGGATTCGAAACCGCGCAGCCCGGATTCATCGACGGTGGGCACCTGTGGCAGGAATTTGGAGCGTTGCAGCGTGGTCACGGCGAGCGGCCGCAGCTTGCCTGCCGTGATGTGCGGCGCGGAAGAGCTGATCTGGTCGAACATGAGATGCACCTGGCCGCCGATGAGATCGATCAGCGCAGCGCCGCTCCCCTTGAAAGGCACATGGAGAAACTTCACGTGCGCCATCGACTGGAAAAGTTCGCCGGTGAGATGAATGTTCGAACCCATGCCGGCGGAGCCCATCAGCAGCGTGCCCGGACTTTTCCGGGCCAGCGCGATGATGTCCTTTACGTTGCGCGCGGGAACCGAAGGATGGACGACGAGCACCACCGGTACGATGGAGATGATCGAGGTGTAAACGAAATCGCGCATCGGCTGGTATTCGATGTCGTCGTGGAAAGCGGGCTGAACGGCGAGCGTCCCGCTCGCACCCAGCAGCACCGTGTAGCCGTCCGGCGGGGATTTTGCCACCAGCGTGGCGCCTATCCTGCCGCCGGCGCCGCCGCGGTTGTCGACGAGGATGGGCTGCCCGAGGATTTCCTGCAGGCCCGGGGCGATCGTGCGAGCGGTGATGTCGATGTTCCCGCCCGGCGCGAAAGCCACGACGATGCGGATCGGCTTGACCGGATAGCTGCCGGGCGATTCGCCCTGCGCCGCATGCAGCGGTGCCGCGAGACAGGCGATGAGGCCGGCGAGTGTCAGTTTCGTGTTCACGCGGTTCTCCTGATTTCAACTCGGTCGGAGCAAAAGCGGTTACGGCGGGGAACCCTGGGTTTGCCCCCCTGTGCGTACACCGCCGACGGCGCGCGGCTAGTTGCCTGTATCACTGATTTCGAGAGTAACGTTCGCAACGGCCGCCCGCTCGGGAGCGGGCCCGTCGCGCACCGGTAAGTTGCACCGGGTTCTAACGTTACGCTCCATCAGTTGTTCTGCAGCGGAAGCTTGGCTTCCTTGACGAGCTTCTTCCACTTCGTGATTTCCGAGCGGATATGGGCGTTGAACTGCTCGGGAGAGCTGCCGACCGGAGTCGATCCGTCAGCCGCGAGACGTGTCGCGACGTCAGACTGCTTCAGCGCTTCGACGATTCCTGCGTTGAGCTTACGCACGATCGGCTGCGGCATTTTCGAAGAGGCGATGACGCCGTACCACTGGTCGACTTCGTACCCGGCCAGGCCCGACTCGGCGATGGTGGGCAGATCGATCGACGGCGAGCGTTTGCCGGCGGTAATCGCGAGTCCGCGCAGCTTCCCGGCCTGCATTTGCGCGCGCGTTCCGATTAACGAGCCGAATCCGATCTGGACTTCGCCCGCCAGCATCGCGGGGATCACTGCGGCGGTGCCTTTGTACGGGACGTGGACCATCTTGATCCCGGCCATGTGATTGAAAAGCTCGCCGGAGAAGTGCTGCAGCGTGTTGTTGCCCGACGAGCCGAAGTTGAGCTTGCCCGGATTCGCTTTCGCGTAAGCGACCAGGTCCTTGACAGTCTTCACCGGAACGGAAGGGTGGGTGTACATCACATAGAACAGCGAAGTCGCCTGCGAGATGCCCTGCAGGTCTTTCTGCATATCGTAAGGCAGGTTCGGGTTGGTCGCCGAGTTCACCGTATTGGACGCCGAAATCAGGCCGATCGTGTAGCCGTCGGGAATGGCTTTGGCCACGGTGTCGACGCCGATCGCGCCGCCGGCGCCCGTGCGGTTATCGACGACGAACTGCTGGCCGAACTTTTCCGTCAGCTTCTGCGCGATGGTGCGTGCTGTGAGGTCGGTACCGGCGCCGGGCGAGAACGGGACTATGAACCGCACGGGCTTCGCTGGATAACCGGCTGCCGCATCGCCCTGCGCGGCGTGCAGCGGTGCTGAGATGAACGCCGCGGCGCAGCCTGCGGCAACGAGCTTGATTCGAAATGTGAACATGTTTTTCCTCTCTCGGGGGCGGCAAGTATAAAGGACGCCACGAAGCGTGTGCTACCTTCAGCGCATCCCGTAAGGCCTGTCTATCATGAAAGAGATGAAACCCGATCAGGTTCTGCTCGACGTAGCGAATTATGTTTCGAACTACAGCCCCGGCGCCGAAGCGATCGACGCGGCTCGGCTGTGTCTCGTCGACGCGCTCGCGTGCGCCCTCGACGCGCTCGATCATCCGGAATGCACCCGGCTACTGGGGCCGATGGTGTCCGGAACCCTCGTACCCCATGGCGCCTGCGTACCGGGAACCGCCTACGTGCTCGATCCCGCCAAAGCGGCATTCGACTTCGGCTGCATGATCCGGTGGCTCGATTACAACGACGCGACTTCGGGTGCGCTGACGACCCACCCGTCGGACAGTCTCGCCGGCATCCTCATGGTCGCCGATCATCTGAGCCGCCAGCGGATCGCGGCCGGCAAGCCGCCGCTGCTGATGCAC
>JBKJKJ010000193.1:0-2669 GCA_046597455.1 Burkholderiales bacterium | reverse complement strand
GTGCAGAAGCCGCAGTGCACGCACTTGCGCAGAATCGAATCGGCTTCGTGTCCGGCGGGTGTGTCCTTGATGAAGTTGGCGAGATTGGTTTGCATGACCTGTCGGGCGATACGGGGAGAGGGAAGCCGGCGGGCTTACTCTAGAATTCGGAATACATCCTGCCGGGGTTCAAAATCCCCAGCGGATCGAACGTCGTCTTGAGTCGGCGGTGCAGAGCGAGCAGCGCAGGGGATAGCGGATGGAAAACGCCGGCGCGTTTGTCCCCGCCGCGAAAGAGCGTCGCATGTCCGCCTGCCCGTGCTGCGGCCGCGCGCACGGCGCCGGCGTCGACATCCGCTGCGAGCCACCGCAGCGCGCCGCCCCATTCGATGAGCTGCGGGCCGTCGAATGCGAGCGGTGCAGTCGTCGGGTTGATCGACGCACGCCAGAGGGCCGCGCCGGTATGAAATACGTCAAGCTCGTGGTCTTTGAGCTGCTGCCAGAAGGTCTCGCCATCGTCGATTTGTTCCCCGCCCAGTTTGAGCCGGGCTGCGCGAACCGCAGGCTCGGCGCCGGAGAGCCTCACGTAGAGGTCGCTGCCGGTGTGGCACGTTGCCGTGATGGGCAACGGTTTGCCGGCCCACTCGTTCATGAGCGCCACCGCCTGTGTCGCCGAGTGCGCCTGCCGGAGCGTGGCCTGTGCGCTGGGCAGGGGCAGCGCTTTGAGGGATATCTCGAGAAGCACGCCCAGCGTACCGAGCGACCCCGTCATCAGGCGCGACAGGTCGTAACCCGCGACGTTCTTCATCACCTGTCCGCCGAAGCGCAGGTCGGCGCCTTTGCCGTCGAGCATCCGGATGCCGAGCACCAGGTCGCGCGCGCTGCCCGCGTAAGGCCGCCGCGGCCCGGAAAGGCCCGCCGCGATACACCCTCCCAGTGTTGCCTGCCCACCGAAGCGGGGCGGCTCGAAGGCGAGCATCTGCCCACGCTCGTGCATCGCCGCCTCGACTTCGGCGATCGGCGTTCCGGCGCGCGCTGTAATGACGAGCTCGGTGGGTTCGTAATCGACGATGCCGGCATAGGCGCGTGTGTCGAGCACATCGCCGCGTAGCTCGCCGCCGTAGAAATCCTTGGTGCCGCCGCCGCGGATGCGCAGCGGCTGCCGCCGCGCGCCGGCTTCGCGTATCGCGTGGGCGAGCTGGTCGATGACGGTTTGCATGTCAGAAGCCTGATCGCGCTGAACGCATGGGAAAGTAGAAGCGACGCGAGGCGACAGGAATCGGGGGTTGCCTCAAAACCGGGGCAGTTCGGGGAAAGCCTGCTGCCCGGCATGCACATGCATGCGTCCGAACTCCGCGCAGCGATGCAGGCTCGGAACCGCCTTGCCCGGGTTGAGGAGGCCGTGCTCGTCAAACGCCTCTTTCACCGCGTGAAAGGTTTCGAGCTCGGGCGTGCGGAACTGCACGCACATGTGATTCACTTTTTCGATGCCCACGCCGTGCTCGCCGGTGATCGTTCCGCCGACTTCGATCGAAAGCTCGAGAATCTCCGCGCCGAAGGCTTCAGTGCGCTCGAGCTCGCCGGGCTTGTTCGCGTCGTACAGAATGAGGGGGTGCAGATTGCCGTCGCCGGCGTGAAACACGTTCGCGCAGCGCAAACCGTACTTGATCTCGAGCTCCGCGATACGTCGCAGCACCTGTGCCAGACGCTTACGAGGTATCGTGCCGTCCATGCAATAGTAATCGGGCGAGATGCGCCCGACCGCCGGAAACGCGGCCTTGCGGCCTGCCCAAAACTTGAGACGCTCGACATCGCTTCGCGAAACCCGGATCAGGATCGCGCCGCCTTGTTCCATGATCGCTTCGACGCGGCTCACCTCGTCGGACACTTCCTCCTGCGTGCCGTCGGATTCGCACAGCAGGATACCCGCGACGTCGGTCGGATAACCGGCGTGGACGAAATGCTCGACCGCGACCGTAGCGGCCTGATCCATCATCTCAAGCCCCGCGGGAATGATACCGGCCGCAATGATACTGGCGACCGCTGCGCCCGCTTTCTCCACGTCGTCGAATGCCGCCATGACGACTTGCGCGCATTCAGGCTTGGGCAGCAGCTTGACCGTCACTTCGGTGACGACGGCAAGCATGCCTTCGGAGCCGGTCATCAGCGCGAGCAGGTCGTATCCGGCCGAATCCAGGCCATCACTCCCGATCTCGAGGATTTCGCCTTCGATCGTCACTGCGCGCAGTTTGAGTATGTTGTGCACCGTGAGGCCGTATTTGAGGCAGTGAACGCCGCCCGAATTCTCCGCGACGTTGCCGCCGATCGAGCACGCGATCTGGCTCGACGGGTCGGGTGCGTAATACAGGCCGTAGGGCGCCGCGGCTTCAGAGATCGCGAGATTGCGAACGCCGGGCTGCACGCGCGCGGTATGCGCCGCGGTGTCGATCTCGAGTATGCGCATGAGCTTCGCGAGCGACAGCAGGACACCGTTGCCCATCGGCAGGGCACCTCCGGAGAGGCCTGTCCCTGCGCCGCGGGCGACGACCGGCACGCGCGCTTCGAAGCAGGACTTCAGGATGCGCTGAACCTGCTCTTCGTTTTCCGGCAGCGCGACCACCATCGGCACCTGGCGATAGGCGGACAGTCCGTCGCATTCGTACGGCTGGACGTCTTCGCGCTCGAATAAC
>JBKJKJ010000129.1:0-12503 GCA_046597455.1 Burkholderiales bacterium | reverse complement strand
GACGTGCACTGGAGCGGCGCCGCCGATGTGCTCGAACGACTCGCGGAGCGTTTGCACGCGCCCGTCTACGCCGCGCCTTATACGGGCGTGCTTCCGATCTCGTCGAAGTCACGATGGTATGCAGGCTATCTGCCCCCCAGTCTGAAGCAAACCGCAGAGCGCCTGGCGGATCATGACGCCGTGCTCTTCGTCGGCGGCCGCGGGTTGAGGAACACGCTCTACAGCGAAGGCGTGCTTCCGAGGCGCAAGGCCTGGATCGGCGCCGATACGAGCGTGCAGTCGGGCGATACCGAGTTCGACCTCGCGTGTGTGGCGGACCTGACGCGCTCGCTTGCCGCGATCATCGAGCGCCTGCCGGACAGCAGGCGCGATGCCGGCGGTGCATCGCTGCGGCCACCCCTCGCGCTGCCGGCGGCGGCCGCGGGCTCGCTGCACCCCACGCGTGCGGTCGCAGCACTGCTCGATCGGTTTCGCGACGCCATCTGGTTCGATGAATCCGGGCTGTCCACGTCCGACGTCCGCCAGTGGATGGCACTGGACGCGGGCGACTACATCATCAACGGCAGCGGCGGCATCGGCTGGGGATTGCCGGCGGCGGTCGGTGGCGCGATCGGCAACCCGCAGCGGCAGGTCGTTGCCGCGATCGGGGACGGCTCGGCGCTATACGCCTCCGAGGCGCTGTGGAGCGCGGGGCACCATCAGACGACGAATATGACGCTCGTGATATTCGCCAATCGGCGCTATGCGACGCTCAACGAAGCGGCGAGCCGCCTCGCCGGCGGTGAATTGCGGTCGTTCACCATCGAGCCGCCTGTGCTCGACTTCAGCGGCCTCGCGCAACTATACGGATGGCGTTATGCAAGCGCGTCGACTGAAGCGCAGCTGAACGCCTTCCTGTCGAGCGGCTCGAGTGGCTCAAGTGAATCGGGCGGTGCCAATACACTGCTCGAGCTGAAGCTCGATCCGCTGGTGAAACCGCTCACCGCCGCGCGGCATTTCTAACGCCGGGCGTTTCGATCGTGATCGCTATGGGTTGATAGGGTCGCTGTGGTGGATACGGTGGATACGGTGGACAGAGTAAATACGGCCGAAATACTGAGCAGAGGCGGTGCGCCGCGAATCGCCTTCCTGCGCTATTGCGTGCTGGCGACGCGCGTCGAGCCGCTGTTCGTTTTCCTCGTGCAGACGTATCGGTTGCGTCCGGGTCACGCCGCGGCACTGGCGCTCTTCGACGGCTTTTGTGCGAGGCAGGCGCCTGCGCGGCTCGGCGCGATCGCGTTGCTGCCGCCCGCAGAGTTGCGCCTCGAGTCGGCTATCGCACCTGTTCGAGCACAATGGTCGCAGATGCAGTCGCCCCTTGCGCCGGATGAAGACGCGGCCATCGCCATTGCGACACCCCCACGGCACCTGTTCGATGCAATCGTCAGCGGGCTGACTCAGGACGCGCAGGGACCGCTGGCGCGAGTGTGCGCAGCTTATGACCCGCGGCTCACGCCCGAGGAAAATCTTCCCGGCGGAAAAATGACCGCGGGACAGCGCCACTTCGTCGAGAAGGTGTGGAATCCGGTCGTGAAACCGCGGCTCGTCGGCGCGGGTTTCTGGCAGATCGCGGACCTCGCCTGACCCCCACAGCCGTTGCCACCGCCACTGAGGTTGGTGCAAGGCGGTGAGGCGCGCTTACGGGCTAATTCCAGGGACCGCGCAACGTCTGCGCTGGCTCGGCGATCGACTGGAAGCGCAGCACCCGAACGGCGTTGCGGTTCTTGTAGCTGAGGAGCGGGATGAGGCCGCGCTCGAGCACCGCCTGCCCTGCACGTTCCGAGAGCAGCGCCTCGGCGCACGCCTGGAGGTGTTTCTCGCCGTCTTCTTCATAGGTGTGCGCGGGCAGGTCCTCCACGTCGAGCTCGTCGCCGGGCTGCATGTCCCAGCCTCGCGCAAGAAATGCGCGGCCGATGAGCAGGGCGCACGCGATTGCGCCATTGCCCCACAGATAGGCGTCGTGCTCGCGCGCAGGTTCGAGCTCTTCGAACTCGAACGACGCGACCCTGTCCGTACGGGCGCCATACGGCAGCCGAAGCAGCATGCGGGGCGCTGCAAGACCGATCCAGGGGGCCATCTGGCTTTTGCGCAAGGCCTGCCACGACTCGAACGTCGCATCGCCCGGCGAGCGCCACGCGGAGGGATCGGGCGTCGCGGCAAGCGATGCGCATCCGGCAAGCGCCGGGCGGGCGGCGCCGATGACCGGCGCACCCGCCTGCGACCCGATCGCGCCGAGGGTCGCGAGCAACGTGATGTCCTCCCCGCCTGCGCCGAACTCGTACTGCGCCACGACGAGCGACCACGGCTGCGCACCCGCTACCGAGGGGACTTCCACGAGCGTTTTGTACAACGCCGATGCGGCGAGATCGGTCTGTGCGGAATGCATGTCCTCCAGCACCTCGGCCTTCGTCGCGTCGAGGACGTAAACCTGCAGCGTTTCGCCAAGCTCGAGATTGGTGATGAGCCAGTTCACACCGCGCCATGTCGCCTCCAGCGCCTGAAACGCAGGCGCGTGCAGGATCGATCGCATCTGTGCGGCAATGGCGGCATCGAGCGCCGACACATATTGAGCCTGATGCGGCGGCGCGTCGGGTTGGATGTGCTCAGCGATCACATTGCGAATAAACGCGTCGATCCCCGATTGCGCTGAGGCGACCGGCGCCGGGACGACAGCCGCGCCCCCGCCGAGCAATCGCGACAGCGTCGCGGCGTCGTCTTCAGGTTTTTCACTCGCCGATCGCTCCTCGGCAGGCGCAGGGGCAGGCGCGCTGAACGCTTCGGCGGCTTGCGCAAAAGTGGCGGGATTCTGCATGCGCCCCCGCAAATCACCCAGCCGCCTGAACACCGGCAGGCGCTTGTATAACGCGTCGGGGTGGAAATCATCGAGATCGTCGAAAGCGATTTCGATGGGATCGGCCGCCTCGCCCCCGAGCGTCAACCGGGGTGCCATCTTTCCGAGCACCTGAGCGAACGTGTCGATATCGATCGACAGCGGCTTGCGCACGGCGAGATCGTCGCCAACCCGATCTGCGCTCCCGCGAAGGTCGCCCATGACGAGAATGCGCAGCGGCGCGCCTGCATCGGTGCGCCGCGCCGAGCGCGCCGAAGCGGCACCGAGTGCGTAATCGAAGCTCATGCGACCGGGCATCTCGTCATCTCCTGGGTGAACCGGCGCCGCTGTCGCGCGTCCCGGTTTATTCGTCCGTGTTTATCGTACCTGTGTGGGCAACATGAATCCGGGCGGCGTGAATCCGGGCGGAAGCGTTTCCCGAAACGATTTGCGCTCGGTAAGCCGGGCGTGCCAGCCGGCGAGCTTCGGGCAATCCGTGCGCCAGTCGTGCGGATAGCGCAGATCGACGTATTGCATCGCCACACCCATCACGACATCGGCGAGCGTGAAGCGGTTTGCCACGAGGTAGTCACCGCCCCTGAAGCGCGCCTCGGCACTGCCGGCGGCGCGATGAACGCGCGTTTCCTCCCGCGCGAGCGTCTCGGGCATCCGCTTCGCTTCGGGTCTGCGGTTTTCGAGCACACGGGCGACAACCGCGTCGAGTATGCCGTTGCCGAGCGCCTGCCACCATTGCGTCTGCCAGTAACCCGCCGCGTCTTTCGGCGTCAGCGTCTTGCCGTCGACGTGGTCGAGATAATGCACCACGAGCACGGAATCGAAAAGGTAGTTTCCCGGCTCGATTTCGAGCGCAGGGACTTTGCCGAGAGGGTTGCGGCTTGGTATCTTGCTGTCCTCGGGCCACGGATCCTCCATGACGAACTCGACGGGCAGTTTCTTCTCACTGATCAGCACACGTGCCTTACGCACGTACGGCGACGTGAGCGAGCCATACAGCTTCATCTTTTTATCTCCTCCTGGGTTTTCATCGCGCGTCCCGTGCGGGCGGATCGCGCAGCGGATCATTGTAATCCGTCGTGCGTGCCCCCCGCTGCCACGATCCGGCAGACCCCCGCCCGGTGTGCCCTCTCCAGTTGTACGGACAAGTTGACAGTCCGCCGTGCGACGCCTAACATGAACTTGTCCGGACAAGTTGGCCGCCCGCCTGCCCGTGCGCATTCGCATTCCCTCTGCAAGGAACCGCTCCCATGATCAACGTGACCAAAGTCGGCAAACACCTGGGCGCCGAAATTTCCGGCGTCGACCTGTCGCGGCCGCTCGACGACGACACCTTTGCGCAGATCGCCAACGCGTTCTTCGAAAACGAAGTCGCCTACTTCCGCAATCAGCAGCTTGCGCCTGAGGCGCAGATCGCGTTTACCCGCCGCTTCGGGGCGCTCGAGCAGCACGTACGCAAGGAGAGCCGCCTCGGGAGCCATCCGGAAATCCTCGTCGTGTCGAACATTCTCGACGAGAGCGGCAACGCCATCGGGTCGCAGGATGCGGGACGCTTCTGGCATAGCGACCTGTCCTACAAGAAAGAGCCCAGCATGCTCTCGGCGCTCTATGCGGTTGAAATCCCGGTGAAGGACGGAAAAGTGCTCGGCGACACGAGCTTCGCGAGCACGACGGCGGCGTATGACGCGCTGCCGCAAGAGATGAAGCAGCGCTTGAACGCACTGACGAATGTGCACAGCTATCGGTACTACCGTGCGAAGAACATCGAGGCGCAGAAACAGGACGCGGCACGCGGCGGGCGGGTCGTCCAGGAGCACGTGCTGACCGAAGAGCAGTTGAAAAGCGTGCCGGACGTCAAAACGCCCCTGGTGCGCACGCATCCGGTGACAAAACGCAAAGGGCTGTTCGCCAACGAAGCGCATACCTCGCACATTCCCGGGATGACGAAAGCGGAATCCGAGCAGTTGCTGGCGCAGTTGTATCAGCACATCGTGCAGCCCGAGTTCATCTACACGCATTCCTGGCAGCCCGGCGACCTGCTCATGTGGGACAACGCCTCCGTGCAGCACAAGGCCCACTTCGACTATGACCTGCCGCTGCGGCGCCTGATGTACCGCACGACGGTCCGCGGTGCGGCGGCGGTCTGATTCGCCAGCCTTGATACACTCATGAGCTCTCGCTCTCGCCGGCGTCTCGGACGCCGTGAACCGGCGACGCGTGGCCTTGCACATCACATCGAAGGACAGCCTCATGCCCGACGCTCAGGGGCTCATCACCGTATGGCTCGACGTTGCGCCCGAGCATGAGGATGAGTTCAACGACTGGTACAACCTCGAGCACCTGCCTCAGGTCGTCGCCCTCCCGGGATTCGTGCGCGCCCGGCGTTACCGCGTCGACGGTGCGCCTCTCAGATATCTCGCGTGGTATGAAACGGCGGACGCGACGGTCGAAAGCGCCGCCGATTTCCAGGGCATCGTCGAGAAGCCGACCCCATGGTCGCAACGTATGCGGGGCCTGTACGGCGAGAAGCGCGAGCGCATGAATTTTCGTCTGATGCGCGACGTGGGCCGCGCCGGGCAAACCGATACGCCGTGGCTGTACATCGTGCACACGGACATCCCGGATGACATCGTCGACGAATACAACGAATGGTACGACCAGGAGCATCTGCCGCGCCTCGTCACGGTGCCGGGCGTCATTCGTGCGAGACGCTATACGGCGACGTCGGGAAACCCGCGCTACCTCACGGCCTACGAGCTCACCGATCCGGACGCGTTCGAAAGTCCCGAAGGACTGAAAGCGCGCAAAACGCCGTGGACCGCAAAGATGCGTTCGCTTTTCCACAACACGCGCCGGCGCATGGGAAAGCTCGTCCTGCCCACGATGACCCGCGAGCAAGGGCTCGCGAAGCGCGCATGACCTGCGCCTGGCGCGGAAGCGATGACGTGAGGAGCCTCTGATGCCCAAGTGGTGCAATCCCAATATTGTTTCCTTCGCGCGCGCGGTCGGTGATTTTCGAAACGGCAAAGACACGCCGCGCGACCTGATGGAGCGCTGCATCGCCAACGTTGAAAAGGTCGAAGCGCGCGTCAAGGCGTTCGTCACCCTCGACCTCGAAGCCGCACGCAAGGCCGCGGACGAGTCGAGCGCACGATACAAGTCCGGCAGCCCGCTTTCGATGGTCGACGGCTGCCCGGTCGGCATCAAAGACATCATGGCGACCAAAGACATGCCCACGCAGATGAACAGTCCAGCGTTCAAAGGCTGGCAATCAGGCCAGGATGCCGCATGCGTACACGCGCTGCGCCAGGGCGGGGCCATCCCCTTCGGGAAGACGGTCACGACCGAATTCGCGGTGGGTTATTCGGGCCCGACGACCAATCCGTTCGATGCACGGCGCACCCCGGGCGGCTCGTCGAGTGGATCCGCGGCCGCAGTGGGCGCCGGCATGATACCCGTGGGCCTCGGCACGCAAACGCAGGGCTCGACTTTGCGTCCCGCTGCCTATTGCGGCGCTGTGGGCTTCAAGCCCACGCTGGGGGCGCTTCATACCGCGGGCATCCATCCGTTGTCCACCACCTGCGATCACCTCGGCGTCATCGGCGCGACGCTCGATGACACCTGGCGTGTCGCCTCGCACATCTCGCTCGCCCTCGGCAGTCCGGGATACGGGTTTCTCGACGGCGCCTGCGCAACCACGCCCGCGGCGGCACGGCCGCGTAAGCTGATCCGGCTCTACACGCGAGGCTGGAATGAACTCGACGGCCCGCTCAAAGCGACGTTCGAAGAGGCCGTGCAGACCCTCGCGAGCGCCGGCGTCGAAGTCGTCGGACGGGATGACGATGAGCGCGTCGCCACCTTCGAAGACGCACTCGAGCGCGATGTCGACGGCGCGCTCGACATTGTCGCCTATGAAATGAAATGGCCTTTCGAAGATTACATCGCGCGCTTCGGCGACATGATCGGCACGCGCATACACGGACTGATAGCGCGCGCACACCAAATGACACCGGGCGATTACACGTCGCTGCTCACAAAACGGCGCGCGATACGACGCCAGTGTCGTGAGCTCTGCGCTGCAATCGGCGCCGATCAGTACCTGACGCTCGCCTCGTCGGGGCCCGCGCCGCTTGGACTGGAGCACAGCGGCAGCCGCTCGTTCATTGCATACGGCTCGTGGCTGGGAATTCCCGCGTTCTCCCTGCCGGTACTCGAGTCCGCCGGGCTGCCGTTCGGGCTGCAGTTGCTGGGGCTCGCCCACCAGGACGGCGCGCTGTGTGCAACGGCGAACTGGGTGCAGCAGCAACTCGGCGGCGCAGTTAGCCCCGCGGGCGCTCGTTCGCGAATTCGAGCTTGAGCTCGACGCTGTAGCGAAATCGGTCGGCGGGATAGATGCTCATCGTCACTTCGAACACGCGCTCGTCGGCGCCGATGTAGTGGCGCAGGATCGCGAGCCCTGACGACCCCGACCTGACCTTGAGCGCTTTCGCCGCTGCGGCCGGGATGGCCATGGCGCTGATCTCCTGGCGCACTTTTTCCGTCTTGATGCCGTAGCGAGCCTCGATCAGCGAATAAATCGGCACCGTGCGCTTGCCGACCTCACCCGAGACCGAATCGTAGCGGGCATCGATGTACACCTGCTTCCAGGCGATGGGCTCGCCGGATTTTTCGTGACGCACCGCTTCGATCAAACGCCAGCTGTCACCGCCTTCGGCACCCGGCAGCGGCGTCAGCGCGTCTTTCGCTTTCACCAGCTTGCGCCGCACGACCTTGAGCTCGGTATTCTTCACGTATTCCCAGAGATCGGGGATGGCATCCATCGCGTGCACATAACGCGACGGCGCTGTCGCGCACTGGATGCGCGTCCCGAGCCCCTGATGCCGCGCGACGAGGCCGAGCTCCTGCAATACGCGAGTCGCCTCGCGGACCGTATGCCGGCTCACGCTGTGGCGCTCGCAAAGCTCGGCTTCGCTCGGGAGCAGCGTTCCGACGGGATACGTTCCGCCTTCGATTCTGCGCGCGATCTCGTCGGCGAGCGCCAGGTAGCGGGGTTTGCGGTCCGCGCGGGCCGTCTCTGCGTTAGAGGTCTTCAGATGAGCCCTCGCGCGATTCCGCCATCCACCCGCAGCGACCGCCAGCTCACGCAGCTCGCCTCCCCCAAGCGCAATCCCACCTGCATCAGTCGATCTTGGCGCCTGTGAGCTTGATGACTTTCTCGTACTTGTCGTAATCGGATTTCAGCCGCCGCGCGAACTGTTCCGAATTCATAAACATGGGGTCGAGCGTCTGGCCCTTGAGCTTCTCGGACACGTCGGGCATGCGCAGGATTTTCTGGATGTCTCCGTTGAGCTTGTCGACGATCGGTTTCGGCGTCCCGGCAGGCGCCAGCGCGCCTATCCACGCTGTGAACTCATAACCCGCAACACCAGCTTCCGCGAGCGTCGGCACCTGGGGAAACGCATCGACGCGCTTGTCCGCGGTGACGGCCAGCGGCCGCACGCGCTTGGCCTCGATCTGCGACATAACCGCACCGATGGTTCCGATCTGGGCCTGCGTCTCGCCCGAGGAAATCGAGATGGCAGCCGGTCCGCCTCCCTTGTAAGGGATGTGTATCATTTTGATGCCGGCCATCTGCGCGAACATGGCCATCGTCAGGTGGACGAAACTGCCATTGCCCGACGAGCTGTACGTGAGCTGACCCGGTTTCGATTTCGCCAGCGCAACGAACTCTTTCACCGATTTGGCCGGGAGCGAAGGATGCACGATGAGCATGCCGATCTGGGCGCTGATCGGTGCAATGCCCACGAAATCCTTGAGCGTGTCGTAGGGCAGCTTGGCGTAGAGATGAGGGTTGGATACGTGCGTCGCCGAATGCACCATGAACGTATAACCGTCGGGCGGGCTCTTGGCGACGTTGTCCGCCCCGATCGTGCCCGCCGCGCCACCCCGGTTGTCGACGATGAACTGCTGTGCGTTGAGCTCGGTCAGTTTCTGCGCCACGATGCGCGCCACGATGTCGTTCGAGCCACCCGGGGGCCACGGCACGACCACCCGCACGGGTTTTGCGGGGTAGGACTGGGCCATGATCGGCGCACTCAATCCACTCAGTCCACCGAACGACAACAGCGCTACAGCAAGCGCCAGGCGGCACCGGCTCGTCTCCATTTGCTTCTCCTCGGATTTTGGTGGTTCGCACAGCGCGAACCGCGGTTTTACGCGCATTATGGTTGAGCGCCGGCCACACTTCAACGCTTCAGCACTCATTGCGTCTTCGGCTCTCCGCCTGTGAAGCCCTCGACTACGCGGTTGCGATAGAATCGCCGCACCGATTTCACATACTCACATACGTGCGGCCCAACGCATTTCGGGCCTTTCGTCACCGGAGGCCCTCAGGGCCGTCCCACACAGGAGAACACAACATGGCGCTTCCCTTAGAAGGCGTCCGGGTGCTCGATTTGACGAGCGTCATGGCCGGTCCGTATTGCACGATGGTCCTCGGCGACATGGGTGCCGAGGTCATCAAGATCGAGAATTTTCCGGAAGGCGACGCTTCGCGCCGCTTCGACCCCAAGATCAACGACGAGTCGTATTGCTTTGCCGTGCTCAACCGCAACAAGAAAAGCGTCGGGCTCAATATGAAAGACCCGCGCGGCAGGGAAGCGTTCCTGAAGCTCGCGGCAAAAGCCGACATCATCACCGAGAACTTCCGTCCCGGTGTGGTCAGGAAGCTCGGAATCGACTACGACGCGATCAGCAAGATCAATCCAGGCGTCATCTATGCGTCGATGTCCGGTTTCGGGCAGACCGGGCCTTACGGCAAGAAAGGCGGTTTCGACATCGTCGCCCAGGGCATGTCGGGAATCATGATGATGACCGGCTATCCGGGCGGTCGCCCCGCGAAGGTCGGGATTGCAATGAACGACATCGCCAGCGGCGTCACCGCGCTCTACGGCATCCTCGGTGCGTATATCGGGCGCCTGCGAAGCGGTAAAGGTCAATATCTCGAAACGTCGCTGCTCGAAGCGGGGCTCGCGTGGACGCACTGGGAATCGGGCGCCTATTTCGGGTCCGGGGAGCTGCCCGAAGGAACCGGCACGCGTCATCGCCGCTCCACGCCGTATCAGGCGTACAAGACCCAGGACGGTTACGTCACCGTCGGCGCCAACAACAACAAGCTGTGGACGAACTTCTGCACCATCGTCTGCGACAAGCCGGAGTGGATGACCGACGCGCGCTTCAGTTCGCTACCTGCGCGCATGAAGAACATCGACGAGCTCGAGCGCGAAATCGAGACCGTATTCGCAACCCAGCCGACGGCTCACTGGGTCGAGAAGCTCGACGAGGCAGCGGTTCCCGGCGGCCCGGTCTATACCTACAGCCAGATCCTGGACGACCCGCACATCAAAGCCCGCGACATGGTGATCGAAATGGATCACCCCAAGATCGGGCGCATGAAGTCTCTCGGCATCCCGGTCAAATCGAGCGGCGAGCTGCTCGCGATCCGACAACCTGCGCCGTGGCTCGGGCAGCATACCGAGGAAGTGCTCAAAAGCCTGGGCTACGCTGACGCGGACCTCTCGGCGCTCTGGTCCGAAGGCGTGGTGTACGACAAGTATCGCGATGAGCAGCCGGGCACGTCGAAGGTTGCGCATGGTTCGCGCCCGGTCACTGCGCAGTAATGCAGCGGGCTGAAGCGCCGGATCGACAGCCTATCCGCTATGGGGCTGAACTATGGGGCTGAACGATGGGGACTGAACAATCCGTGCCCTGGACTTATCTCGTTATCGCGGGGCTGCTGGAAATCGCGTGGGCGATCGGCCTGAAATACACCGAAGGCTTCACGCGTCTTGCTCCCAGTGTCGCCACCCTTGCGGCGATGGTTGCAAGCGTGTGGTTTCTGGGGCTCGCCTTGCGCACCATCCCGGTCGGCACGGGTTACGCCGTGTGGACGGGGATCGGCGTGGTCGGTACGGCGATACTCGGAATGGTGCTGTTCGCAGAACCCGCGTCGGCCCTGCGACTCGCATGCATCGGCGTGATCGTCGCAGGGATCCTGGGACTCAAGCTCGTGTCGTGACGGGACGGGTGTCCCGAAATCTTGTCGCTTATTCGCTCTGCGCCGGCTTCTCCGGCCCGTGCGTCTGCGAGAATGACCCGAAGAACGAGCGCAACGTGTTCCCGATTCCTGATTCTGCAGCTTTCTTTTCGGTCGCTTTGGGAACCGCCGTCGCGGCAGATTTCTGACTCGCAGTGGCTGCGGCGCCGGCATCCGCTGCAGGCTGCTCAGCAGCCGTCTTCGGCGACACGGCATTCACAGCAGGCTTTTCAGCGGTGACGGTTGAGGGCGCGGCGTCCCCGGCCGGTTTTTCGGCAGCAACGGTCGACGGGGCGGCTTTTGCAGCGGGTTTCTCGACAGCAACGGCCGATGGCGCGGCTTTCGCAGCAGGTTTCTCAGCGGCGACCGTCGGTGATGCGGTTGTACCCGCCGGTTTGGCAGTCTGCTGCGTCGATGACGCAGGTTTCACCGGAGACGCCGGCTGCTCGGCCGCAACAGGCGCAGCTGCCGCTTCGGCTTGCGCGGTCGAGGCCGGCACCGAACCGGGCATCAGGCCGGGCGGCGGCTTGTCCTCTTCGCGATTGACGAAGGCTTCGCCCAGCGGCGTGCCCTCGACCATGATCTCGCCATCGAGCTGGCACTGCTCGCTGCCCTTACGTATCGTAAGGCTGCCGTTGAGCAGGCCCTCCATCCCGCAGTAACGCTCGCGGTCGATGTCCCGGAAGATGAAGTGATACTCGCCTTTCTTATGCTCGATGAGGAAAGCGCCGCGTTCGAGGTCGACGGTCGTGATATTGCCGTTGTCAGCCCACTTGCTGTAGGAATCCCTGAAGCGCTGAAGGTAGATCGAACAGGTGCGCGGTTTCCACTTGCTGTAATACGCAAAGCTGTCTGTTTTGCCGCCGATCAGCACGACTGCGATGCGCGCGTGGCGGTCTTCGGTCCCCAGACGGCAAGCGAGGGTTTCGGTTTTCCCTTTGAGCCTTTGCGGAGTCGCTTTGGCCGACGCCTTGGAGGAAACCTTGGCGGCAGGTTTAGATTCGCCCTTGCTGGCCGCGAAGCCGGACACGCTGAAAGCCATCAGCACCGCACCACAGATCAGCTGTTTCCTGAACATCCGTATTCGAACTCCTCATAGGACTGCGGCGCCGTCATTTCGACCCCGGCAATTTGTTGCGCGCCAGTTTACGCCAGCGCTCGCGCTGAGTTCAAGCGGTTACAACCTGTTACATTGCCGCGCGCGATCGCGTCGCGGAGCGCATGGGGCTCACCGGAGCGCCCAACCTGCTCGCAGAATTCCTCTTTTCGGCACTGCAGGAAGATTTTTAACGCATGAGGGCCGCGTTTTTCAGCTTGGGCGATAAAGCGCGCCATTGATGCACATGGAGTCGCATAGGGTTGCACAGAGTTGCACATCGTGCCGGACCTGTGCAAAGTAGGCCTTTATGCCTCCCACACCGGCTCACATTCTGTCGCTGGGTCTTCTCTCGTCGCTCACGGCGTGTGGGCAACCGGGGCACGCACCGCAGGGCGCGTGGCAATCGTCACCGCCTCCCGACGCAG
>JBKJKJ010000410.1:0-2817 GCA_046597455.1 Burkholderiales bacterium | reverse complement strand
CGCCCAACAGCAGCCACCCGATCCAGAAAGCGTGGGCCGAGCACGACGTGCCCCAGTGCGGCTACTGCCAGTCGGGCCAGATCATGGCCGCCTCGGCGCTGCTCGCCAAGAACAACAGCCCGAGTGACAACGACATCGACCAGGCGATGACCAACATCTGTCGATGCGGCACCTACCAGCGCATACGTGCGGCGATCCACACCGCTGCCAAAGCCAAAGCCTAAGGCGCCAGGAGACATTCCATGAAAACGACAACGTCCAAAGTCCCCAACCTCTCCCGCCGCAAGTTCATCATCAGCTCGGCCGCAGCCAGCGGCGGACTCGCGATCGGCATCAATCTGCCGTTCATGAATGCCGCCGACGCGCAAAGCACCGCGGCAGCCGGCACCGAAGTCAACGCCTGGGTCGTCATCAAACCCGATGACAGTACAGTCATCCGCGTCGCGCGCTCCGAAATGGGCCAGGGCACGCACACCGGGCTCGCGCAACTGGTCGCGGAAGAGCTCGAATGCGACTGGAACAAAGTGACGGTCGAATCGATCACCGCGGGGCAGAACCTGGCCCGCAAACGCATCTGGGGCGACATGTCGACGGGCGGCACCCGCGGCATCCGCACCTCCCAGTCCTACGTACGGCAAAGCGGCGCGGCCGCGCGCATGATGCTGCTGCAAGCCGCAGCCGATGAGTGGAAAGTACCGGTGGCCGAGCTCACTGTCTCCAACGGCGTCATCAGCCACTCGGCGTCGAATCGCTCCACCAGCTACGGCAAGGTCGCAGCAGCCGCATCCCGGCTCCAGCCCCCTGAACTGAAGAGCGTCAAGCTCAAGGATCCGAAGCAGTGGAAAATCGCGGGCAAACCGGTCAAGCGCCTGGACACCCTCCCGAAGCTGAACGGCAGCCAGATGTATGCCATCGACGTGAAGCTCCCCGGTCTGCTCAACGCCGCGATCAAGCAGTGCCCCGTGAACGGCGGCAAGCTTGTGAGTTTCGACGAAGCGAAAGTCGCGAAAATGCCGGGCGTGCGCAAAGTCGTGAAAGTCGACGATGTATCCGTCGCAGTGGTCGCCGACACGTGGTGGCGCGCCAAGACCGCGCTCGCGGCGCTGCCGATCGTCTGGGATGAAGGCGCAGGCGCGAAAGCGTCGACCGCCACCATTGCGGCCCATCTGAAAGAAGGCCTGACGTCGACCGACGCGTTTGCCGACATCGATGACGGCGACGCGCTCAAGGCCATCGCGGCTGCGCCGAAGAAAGTCGAGGCGGTCTACAGCACGCCTTTCCTCGCGCACGCGACCATGGAGCCGATGACGGCCACGGTGCGGCTCACGGCCGACCGGGCGGAAGTCTGGGGGCCGACACAGAATGCGGAAGCGTCGCTCGCCTCACTCTCCAATGCGTCGGGCATGCCGCTCGACAAGTGTGAAGCGTATCCGCAAATGCTCGGCGGCGGCTTCGGCCGTCGCGGCGGCACCCAGGACTACGTGCGGCAGGCGACACTGATCGCGAAGCAGCTTCCGCCAGGCACGCCGGTGAAGCTCATCTGGAGCCGGGAAGAGGATATGACGCACGACTTCTACCGGCCGATTTCACAGGCACGCATGCAGGCCGGGCTCGACGAAGCCGGGAACCTCCAGGCACTGTACATCCGGGTATCGGGCCAGTCGATCAACGCGTATCTCGCGCCCAACAACATCAAGGACGGCAAGGATCTGCGCCAGCTTCAGGGCTTGTGGAAAGCGCCCGGCGACGCACAGATCGGCTATACCGTGCCGAACCTGCGCACCGAATACGCCATGCGCAACACCCACGTCCCGGTCGGACCGTGGCGCGGCGTGAACACCAACCAGAACGGCGTCTATCTCGAGTGCTTCGTGGAGGAATGCGCGAAGGCGGCAGGCAAGGATTCGCTGGAATTCCGCCGCGCGCTCATGAAAAACCATCCCAAGCACCTGGCGGTGCTGAATGCCGCCGCCGAGAAAGGCAACTGGGGCAAACCCCTGCCCCCGGGCGTGCATCGCGGCATCGCGCAGTTCATGGGCTACGGCAGCTATTCCGCGGCGGTCGCCGAAGTCTCGATGGTCGAGGGCAAAGTGAAAGTGCATCGCATGGTGCTTGCGCTCAACTGCGGACACGCGGTCAGTACCGACCAGATCGCCGCCCAGGTCGAAGGCTCGGTGGCTTACGGGCTGAGCGCGGCTTTTTACGGCGAGCTGAACGTCGACAAGGGCCGGATCGTCGAGGACAACTTTCACACCTACCGCATCCTGCAGATCGCAGAAATGCCGAAAGTCGAAACCGTCATCGTACCGACCTACGACTTCTGGGGCGGCGTGGGCGAACCGACGATTTGCGTCGTCACCCCCGCGGTGCTCAATGCAATCTACGCGGCTACGGGAAAACCGGTTCGCAGCCTCCCGTTGAAAAACCTGAAGCTGGTGTAGCGGGACGTCCACGGCCCGCTCAACCGAAGGAAAGGGGCCACGGGGAGAACCTTTGGGTCCCCGTTCGTTCACCGGCCCCCTCCCGGAGCGAGGGAAACCCAGGTTTCCCTCACTGCGCTCGGGCTCGCCGGTGAACGTACGGGGGGGAACCCAGGTTTTCCTCCGTAACCTCCCTTTCCTTTGGCGATCTGCCGATCGCTTCTCGGCCCTGGACGCTGAGCTGGAAGGGGATGACTTGTTCTTCCTTTTGTCCTCTTGTTTATCGCCTGGAATCGGCGCAAGGAGTCTTGATGGATCTGCAGCTCGCCGGGAAGACCGCGCTCGTGACGGGTGCGTCGCGCGGCATCGGTTTTGCCATTGCGCTGGGCCTCGCGCG
>JBKJKJ010000293.1:0-4718 GCA_046597455.1 Burkholderiales bacterium | reverse complement strand
ACCGTCGCCGAGCGCGCGGTTTCGTCGCGATCTTCGATGTGCAGCGTGCCGAGGAACACCATGTTGAGCGGGCCGCATCACCGTCAAGCTCGGCCCGCTCAACATGGTGTTCCTCGGCACGCTGCACATCGAAGATCGCGACGAAACCGCGCGCTCGGCGACGGTGAAAGCGAACTGGACCGAGACCAAAGGGCGCGGCAATGCAGTGACCGTGACGCGCTTCGTCATGCAGCCGCACGGCGAGGGCACGCTGATCGGACTCGACAGCGATGTACAGCTTGCGGGCCAGGTTGCGCAGTACGGGCGCGGCGCGGGCATGATTTCCGATATCTCGGCGCAGCTCATTTCGAAGTTCGCCGCAAACCTTCAGGCGAGCATCAAAGCGGCGGCGCCCGAGGTGAGCGAGATCCCGGCGCACGCTCACGAGGACGCCTCGCGCGGCGTCGCAGCCCCACCGTCACAGCCTGTGCACGACAGCGCGCCGCTTCCCCACCAGGATATTTCCGTACTGGGCCTGCTGTGGAGCAGCGTGCTCAGCCGATTCAAACGCCTTTTCAGCTGAAGAAGCGCTGGACGAAACCAGGGGGCCACTGCCATGCCGGACGACACCATCGGAAGTGAAATGAGCGCGGTGACGCGGCCACGACTCGACTTCCAGGATCATCTCGCCGACCTCGAAGCCCAGGGTCTGCTGGTGCGGGTCGAGCGGCCGATCAACAAGGACACCGAGCTTCATCCGCTGGTGCGCTGGCAGTTCGTCGGCGGAATACCGGAAGACGAGCGCAAGGCATTCCTGTTCACCAACGTCGTCGACTCGGCGGGGCGTCGGTACGACATGCCGGTCGCCGTCGGTGCGCTGGCCGCGTCGCCGCGCATCTACGCCGCGGGCATGGGCAGGCGCGTCGAGGAAATCGGCAAGACGTGGATGCAGGCGATCACCAAACCGATCGAGCCGGTCGCGGTCAGTGATGCGCCGTGCCAGCAGGTGGTCATCAAGGGCGATGCGCTGAAGAAAACCGGCGGCGGCTTGGCGGCATTGCCGGTGCCGATCTCCACGCCCGGCTTCGATGCGGCGCCCTACCTCACCGCCACACTCTGCACCACACGCGACCCCGAGAGCGGCATCCAGAACATGGGTACGTATCGCGCGGCGCTCAAAGCGACCGACCGTCTTGCGGTTCGCATGGTGGCGCGGGTCGGCGGCGCCGGCGGCTACCTGCACTGGCTCAAGTATCGCGAGCGCAAGGAGATGATGCCGATCGCAATCGTGATCGGCTGCCCGCCGGTGGTCTTTTTCACCGGCCCGCAAAAGCTCGCGGTCGACCTCGACGAGCTGGCGGTGGCAGGCGGTCTGGCGGGGACCGCGATCCGGAAAACGCGTTGCGTCACGGTCGATCTGGACGTGCCGGCCGACGCCGAAATCGTAATCGAAGGCCTGATCGACCCGCAGGTGCTGGAGCCCGAGGCCCCGTTCGGCGAAAGCAACGGTTATGTGGCGCTCGAAGCGTTCAACATGCCGATGCAGGTCACCGCGATCACGCATAAGCGCTCGGCGGTGTTCGCGTCGATCATCAGTCAGGTCACGCCCAGCGAATCGAGTGTCGTGAAGAAAGTGGCTTACGAGCCGCTTTTCCTCACGCACCTTCGCGACCATCTCTCGATCAAGAGTGTGAAGCGCGTCGTCATGCACGAGCCGCTGACAAACCTGCGGCCGGTGCTTTTCGTGCAGTTCGCGCGCGGCGCGCTGCGCACCGAGGTGTGGCGCGGCCTGAACGGCGCGGCAAGCCTGCGGCCCGAATGCGGGAAGATCGTGATCGCGGTGAGCGAGGACATCAACCCGGAAAGCACGGACGCGGTGTTCTGGTCGCTCGCCTACCGCTCGAACCCGATCGAAGACGTGCAGATCACGCCTTATCGCCGCGGCGTGCAGGGTTCGCAGTATGGCCCGAGCCAGTCCGAATCGACCATGCTGATCGATGCGACGCAGAAATACGCGATGGCGCCACTGGCGTTGCCCACGCGCGAATACATGGAGAACGCACGCGGTATCTGGGAGGAGCTCGGTCTGCCGTCGCTGACGGTGAAAGCACCGTGGCACGGCTATACCCTCGGCGACTGGACGCAAGTCTGGGAAACGTTCGCCCGCCGTGCCACGCGCGGGGAATGGGAGCAGAACGGCATCGAGACGCTGGCGCGAACTCGCGGAGGCGTCAACCCGGAAACCCCCGTCGGCAAAGTCGAACCCCCGCAGCCGAAGATCGACTGATTTGAAACCCGCACCGTTCACGTATCACGACCCGGCGACAGTGGGTGAGGCCACCGAGCTGCTGGCATCGGTCGAGAACGCCCGCGTCCTCGCCGGCGGCCAGTCGCTGATGCCGATGATGAATTTCCGCTACGCGATGCCCGATCACCTCATCGACCTGAACAAGGTGGACGCGCTCGCTTATCTGCGCTTCGAACGCGACAGCCTGCACATCGGCGCGATGACGCGGCAGCGCGACATCGAATTCTCGGCGCAGATCGGCGAACGCTGTCCGGTCATACACGAAGCGCTCGCCCACGTCGGTCACCGGCAGACGCGCAACCGCGCCACGATCGGCGGCTCGCTGTGCCACCTCGATCCTTCCGCCGAGCTCGTCAACCTGACAGCGCTGCTGGGCGGGACGCTGCATGCGGCGTCGAAGCGAGGCCAGCGCGATATTGCGCTGCCCGATTTCGCAATCGGGTTCATGACCAGCAGCCTCGAACCCGACGAGCTGCTCGCCGGCATTACGCTTCCGCTGCCGCCCGCGCGCAGCGGGCACGCTTTCGTCGAATTTGCGCGGCGCCACGGCGATTTTGCGATCGTCGCGTGCTCCGCGCTGATCGAACTCGACCGCAGCGGCGCCATCGGGCACGCCCGGCTCGCGATTTCGGGCCTCGGTCATTGCCCCGTGCGGCCCGCGACGATCGAGCGCGCGCTCGAAGGCCAGAAACCCGACGCGCCGGCATTCAAGGCCGCGGCGGCTGAAGCGATGAAGCTCGATGCGGTAGCGGACGCCTATGTGACGGCCACCTACCGGCAGCATCTCGCGCGAGTCCTCACCTATCGGGCGCTAGAGCAGGCGGCCGCGCGCGCAGTGGAGCACGCCCATGCCGGATAAACGCACGATTACCGTGACAGTCAACGGCCAGTCGCACCGCCGTAAGATCGAGACCCGAACCACACTCGCCGATTTCCTGCGCCACGATCTCGAGCTCACCGGCACCCACGTCGGCTGCGAGCACGGCGTGTGCGGCGCATGCACCGTCCTGGTCGGAGGCCTGAGCACGCGCGCGTGTCTCATGCTTGCAGTCCAGTGCGACGGCGCTGAAGTCACGACGGTCGAAAGTCTCGCGCAAAGCGGGACGCTCAATCCGCTGCAGCAGGCTTTCCAGGACTGCCACGGCCTGCAATGCGGCTTTTGCACGCCCGGCGTGCTGATGACCCTGACCGAATTCCTTCGCGATCACGCCGACCCGAGCGAGGCCGAAGTACGCGAGGTGCTCAGCGGCAACCTGTGCCGCTGTACCGGTTATCAGGGGATGGTCGACGCCGCGCTGAGCGCGGCGAAGCGCATGCGGGACGGCTCGTGATCCACACCGGTTTCGGCGCTTCGGCCAAGCGCAAGGAAGACCCTGCATTCCTGCGCGGTGAAGGCCGCTATATCGACGACATCCGGTTGCCCGAAATGCTGCACGCGGCTTTCGTGCGCAGCCCGTATTCGCACGCGAAAGTCGGCCGTATCGACAAAACGGCGGCGCTGGCCGTGCCGGGTGTGCACGCGGTGATCGTGTTCGCCGATCTGCCGCAGAGCGTTCAGCGCCAGACCCTGCCGCTGCTGGTGCCCAGCCCTGCACTGAAGCAGCCGCGACTGCCGTATGCGCTGGTGAAGGACGAGGCGTGTTACGCCGGCGAGCCGATCGCGTGCGTCATTGCGGACAGCCGTTACATCGCCGAGGACGCCGCGCAACTCGTCGAAATCGATTACGACCCGCTGCCCGCGGTGAACGATTGCAAGGCCGCGATCGAACCGGACGCGCCCCTCGCGCACGCCGGCAGCGAATCCAACGTCGCAGCGCGGTTTCCGCTGAAAGTCGGCGACACCGACCGCGCGTTTGCCGGCGCCCGCCACGTCTTTCGCGAGAAGCTGTACCAGCACCGGGGCGGTCCGTTCTTTATCGAATGCCGCGGCGCCATCGCGAGTCACGAGGCTGCGACCGACACGCTCACGCTGCATGTCTCCTCCCAGGGATCGCACCGCATCAAACGCTGCATGCTCGAGATGTTCGACGTCGGCGACAATCAGGTGCGCGTGGTGACGCCCGACGTGGGCGGCGGTTTCGGGCCCAAAGGCTCGTTCTATCCCGAATACGTGAATCTCGCGGTCGCGTCGAAAGCATTGAAGCGCCCGGTGAAATGGATCGAGGACCGGCGCGAGAACTTCATGGCGACGCACCAGGAGCGCGATCAGTACTGGGATGTCGAAATCGCGGTCGACGCCGAAGCGAAAATCCTCGGCGTGCGCGGGCAGCTGATCCACGAGACCGGCGCTTACGTGCCGTGGGGCATCGTGCTGCCGTGGATCACGTCGAGCTTGAAGTTCGGGATCACGTACGGTCCCGGCACCGTCGTCGCCGTGATTCACGGCAGCACGATGCCCCACGGCACGTAAGCGCCGGTCTCGTGGATCAGC
>JBKJKJ010000132.1:0-7538 GCA_046597455.1 Burkholderiales bacterium | reverse complement strand
ACTGGTTCGCACGCACCCCGACAACGGGACCAAGGCGCTCTATTTCCATCCGGTGAAAGCCGAGAACATCGTGGGCATGAGCGCCGCGGAATCGCAGGCGCTGCTCGACGATCTGCTCGAGCGCTCGGTGCGCGATGAATTCATCTACCGCCATAAATGGCGCGAAGGCGACATGCTGATCTGGGACAATCGGGCCGCGATGCACCGTGCATTTTTCGACTACGACCCGAGCGAGTATCGTCTGCTTTACCGCGTACTCGTGCGCGGCGAGCTGCCGGTTTAAGGGATAAGGAGCATCCATGCAAGTCACCGCCGAAAAGCCGTCCACCGAAACCATCCGCGCCAACTTCAACTACATCGTCGATACCGGAATTCCGCCGGTGCGCTACATCGACTGGCCGGAGATGGCGCACAAGGCGATCCCGCCGCAATACCGGGAACACGAGATGACGGTGCGCAACGGCCGCCCGCTGCGCGATACATTTACGCTCGACACCCACGGCTTCGCGTTCGTCGACCACCACACCCGAGTCCGGGACTTCACCGATGAAGGCGAGCGCACGCGGGTCTACGATCCTGAAGTGCAGGCGCTGATCATGAAGCATTTCGGCGCCTCCGCCGTTGTGGTGTTCGACCACACCATCCGTGTGAGCGACGAAGAAACGCAAAAAACGCTCGGCGCACGCCCGACCGTCAAAGGCGTGCACAACGACTACACCGAGGCTTCAGCGCCGCGGCGCTTACGTGAAATCGTTGGTGATGCCGAAGCTGAGCGGCGCTTCAAAAAACGCTGGGCGATCGTACAGGTCTGGCGGCCGATCCGCGGCAAGGTGCTGATCGACCCGCTGGGCATCTGCGACGGCCGCAGCATTCCGCAAACGGGTTTCATACGGGTCGAGCGGCGCTACAAGGACCGCACCGGCGAGGTCTACCACATCGCCCATAATCCATCTCACGCGTGGTTCCACTTCCCGCAGATGGAGCGCACCGAGGCCCTTATTTTCAAGGTCTTCGATTCCGACGCCAGCAAGCCCTCGCGCTTCACCGCGCACAGCGCGTTCGACGATCCTCTTACACCTGCGGACGCGCCGCCGCGCGAAAGCATCGAAACCCGGACGTTCGCGTTCTTCGATTGATTTTCGCACTGCGCCCTCCTGAGGTGAGCATGCAACGAATCCGTTCGTGGCTGGTCTGCGCTGCGTCGTTTGCCGTGTTGATTCCGGCGGCCGGCGCAGGCGCGGCTGAGGCCCCGTACCCCCAGCGCCCGGTAAGACTGATCATTCCGCAGGCGACCGGGGGAGGATCGGACACGATCGGACGGTTCGTCATCCAGCGGCTAGGAGACAGCCTCGGTCAATCCTTCGTCGTCGACAATCGCCCGGGTGCGGCCGGCATGCTCGGCGCCGAACTGGTGAAGCAGGCCACGCCCGACGGCTACACCATGCTGCTGTGCGCGATTGATACGATCACCGCGCCGATCGTCAGCCGCCGTGCGCCTTTCGACGCGATTCGCGATTTCTCGCCCATCACCCAGCTCACGCAATCACCCAATGTGTGGCTGGTGAACCTCTCGTTCTCGGCGCAGAGCATGAAGGATCTCATCGAGCTCGCGCGAACCAAGCCCAACCAGATCGATTACGCTTCCTCGGGCGTAGGCAGCATGCAGCACCTGGGCGGCGAGCTGTTCAACCGCCTGGCCAGGGTGCAACTCTCGCACGTGCCATACAAGGGCGGGCCGCCAGGACTCGTGGACGTGCTGGGAGGGCGAGTGCCCGTCATCGTTTCAGGATTTCAGGGCGCGCTTCCCTACATCAAAAGTGGCAAGCTGCGAGCCCTTGCGGTAACGACGCCGAAACGCGCGCCGGCCATCCCCGCGGTGCCTACGGTCGCGGAAGCCACCGGCCTCAAGGGCTATGAGGCCGTCAACTGGCAGGGCTTGCTGTTTCCCGCAGCGACCCCGCAACCGATCGCGGAGCGCGTCGCCGCCGAGATCGCAAAAATCCTCGCACTGAGCGAGACCCGGGCCCGGATAGAAGCCCTGGGCTACGAGCCGGTCGGCAATACCCCGGCACAAATGGCCGCCGTCATGGCCGCAGAGAAAAAGCGGTGGAGCGAAATCATCAAGGCCGCCAGTATCACAGCGGATTGAAAACGCCGGTCGAGCGCACCCGATCACGACACGATCGGCGGATACTGCAGCGTTGAGATGAACTTCCTACGCTGCGGACGGCGCACAGCAAGGCTGCCGCGCGAATTTCGTTCACGAGCTCGCGAAATTCCGGATGGGAGAATCTGACATCCTAGGACCGGACCGGCTGTGCGATTTTCTTAACCGCGCACACCGGATCAATGAGCTTTTCAGGAGGCGCTTTTGGCAATCAAACGCGGCAACCCGCCAGGGCTGAAGAACGTTCGGGCAACGGTGTACAACCATTATGTGCGTGTCGACGCGCCGAAAGGCTTGATCTTCGTCTCGGGCCAGGTCTCGCGCGACAGCGAGGGTAAGCAGGTGGGCGTCGGCAGCATGCTCGAACAGACGCGCCAGTGCCTTCGCAACATCCGCAGTAACCTCGAAGCGGCCGGCGCTACACTTTCGGACGTCGTCTGGACTACGGTCTACACCACAGACATTCGTGAGTTCAAGCAGATCGTCGCGGCCCGGGAGGAGTTCTTCAAGGACAATCTGCCCACCAGCACCATGGTCGAAGTGAGCCACCTCGCCGACCCGGGGCTCCTGGTAGAGATCACGGTGATCGCCGCGGTGTGACCCGCATCGGGTCGAGACCGCCAGGCGCGAGCGCCCGGGCCGAACCGGGGCGCTCGCATAGCGGGCTGAGCGCTTCATTCCCGCCTGCAACGCCGGCGGACGCGCCGCCCCGCGAAAGTATCGAAACCCGGACGTTCGCGTTTTTCGATCGGAGGCGTCAGGGGCGCCACTCGCCCAACCGGCGGCCCATGATCCTACGGATATGAGCTTCAGATGATCTGGAAACGAACCATCGGACTATCGGAACGCCACTCAGGAACAAGGATCCCGCATGACTGCAACGATGATACGCCCCGCTGACCTTCGCCACATGCTCGACGACGGCGGCGAGATCGCGCTCGTCGATGTGCGTGAAGAAGGCGTCTACGCACGCGACGGCCACCTGCTGCTCGCATCGAACGTGCCGCTGAGCCATCTCGAGATGCGCGTGTCCGCACTGCTGCCGCGCCGGTCGGTGCGCATCGTCGTGTGCGATGGCGGCGAGCCGCCGGCCGGAGACAGCCTCGCGACACGGGCCGTGCGCCGCCTGCTCGACTTCGGCTACACCCACGTGTCCCAGCTCGAAGGCGGCACCCCGGCATGGGCAGCCGCGGGGCATCGCCTTTACACCGGCGTCTACGTGCCCAGCAAAGCGTTCGGTGAATATGTGCTGCACGCGGACAGGCCGCCTGAAGTCACTGCGAGCGAGCTGCATGGCTGGAAGACCGATGGCCGCGATCTCGCCATCCTCGACAGCCGTCCGCTGGACGAGTATCGGCGCAACAGTATTCCAGGTGCGATCGACTGCCCGAGCGCGGAGCTGGTCTATCGCATACACGACCTGTTGCGCGGCCCGGATACGACTGTGGTGGTGAATTGCGGCGGACGCACGCGCAGCATCATCGGTGCGCAGGCGCTCATCAATGCGGGCCTGAAAAATAGAGTCTACGCGCTGAAAGACGGCACGCAGGGGTGGCATCTCGCCGGCTACACGCTCGATCACGGCCGCACCGATGAGGCGCCGATGCCGTCGGCGGCCGGCGCGGCGCGCTCACGCGAGGATGCGGCCCGGGTCGCGCAGCGCTTCGGCGTGCGCTCGATGAGCGCGGCGCAACTGCAATCACTCCGGGAAGACACTGCGCGCACCGTCTACCTTATCGACGTGCGCAGTCCGGCGGAATTCACGGCCGGCCATGTGGCGGGCTCGTTCTCGGTGCCCGGCGGTCAGCTCATACAGGCCACCGACGTCTATCTCGCCGTGCGGCACGCGGCCGTCGTGCTGATCGACGACAACGGTGCGCGCGCGACCACGACGGCCGCGTGGCTCGCGCAGATGGGATGGCGCGATGTATTCGTGCTCGAGCAGGCCCTGGAGCGTGCAGACCTGGTGCACGGACCCGCGACGGCTGATGTGCCGGGGCTCGGCGCCCTCGAGGTCGAACGCGTTTCTGCGCAGGCGCTGCGTGGCCTGATCGAACGCGGCGAGGTGGACGTGGCCGATCTCGCGAACAGCCTGCAGCACGCCGAAGGCCACATCCCGGGCGCGTGGCACGTGGTGCGATCGAGACTGCCCGAGAACCTCGCGGTCATACCGAATGCAAAGCGACTCGTCTTCACCGCCCCTGACGGTGAGACCCTGGCGAAGCTTGCGGCGATGGACGCAATGCGACTGACGTCCGTGCGCGTCGCAGTACTCGAGGGCGGTACCGCTGCGTGGACCGCGGCGGGCTATCCTGTGGAGAGCGGAACGGCACGCTACACCGGCCCCGACGACGACATCAAGTACAAGGCGCTCGACCGCAAAGCCGATGTCGAAGCGGCGATCCGTGAATACCTCGAATGGGAAATCGATCTGGTCAACTCGACCGGCAGCGATCCGGACTTCGGTTTCCGCAGGTACGCGTGAACCGGGATTCAATGCTGCTCGACGATGCGGCTGCACCGGCGGACGCACCGCCGCGCGAAAGTATCGAAACGAGGACGTTTGCGTTCTTCGACTGAAGGCCTCAGTACAGTGAGACTTTCACCCGCGCGGCGGCTGTTGCTGAAATCCACCGCGGATGTCTTCGTGCGAGAGCAGGCGTATCGGCACCGGCTCGACCTTCCAGATGTCGCTGTTGTATTGCCGGATGGTCCGGTCGGATGAAAATTTACCGCACCGGGCGGCATTGAGGATCGACATCCGCGTCCAGCGCTCGACATCCCCGTACGCTTCCGAAACGCGTTCCTGGCACGCCTGGTAGGGCGCGAAATCGGCGAGCACCAGATAGGGATCGCTCAGCAGCAGGTTGTCGATGAGCGGTCGAAACAGTGCGGTGTCGCCACGCGAGAAGAATCCTCCCGCGATGAGGTCGATGGTTTCGCGCAGCACCGGGTCGCCGCGATAATACGCCATCGGATCGTAGCCTCGCGCCTTGAGGTCGGCGACTTCCGGAGCGGTCAGCCCGAAAAGGAAGAAATTGTCCGCCCCCACTTCGTCCCGGATTTCGATGTTGGCGCCGTCGAGCGTGCCCAGCGTCAGTGCGCCGTTCAGGGCGAACTTCATGTTCCCCGTGCCGGATGCTTCCTTGCCGGCGGTCGAGATCTGCTCGGAGAGGTCGGCCGCGGGATAGACACGCTGCCCGCTGCTCACGTTGTAGTTGGGGAGGAACACCACCCGCAGGCGGTCGTTGACCGCACGGTCGCGCTCCAGCACCTCCCCAACCGCAGTGATGAGCTTGATGATGAGCTTGGCCAGGTAATACCCCGGCGCGGCCTTGCCGCCGAAGATGAACGAGCGCGGCGGCAAATCGGGGCCGAGCGCTGACTTCAGCCGTATGTATTCCGCGATGACGTGCAGGATGTTCAGATGCTGACGCTTGTATTCGTGAATCCGCTTCACCTGCACGTCGAACATCGAGCGCGGGTCGAGCGTGATTCCGGTGCGTTGCCCGATGAAAGCCGCGAACTCTTCCTTGTTGGCGCGCTTCACCTCGCGCCACTGAAAGCAGAAATCGGCGTCCTCGGACAGCGGTTCGAGCCGCTTCAATTCATCCAGACTGGTAATCCAGCCGTCACCGATGGCGTTGCGGATAAGACCGGCAAGCCGCGGGTTGGCGAGCGCGATCCAGCGGCGGGGCGTGACCCCGTTGGTCTTGTTACGGAACTTCTCCGGCCACAACGCGTAAAAATCACTCAGCACGTCCTGCTTCAGCAGCTCGGAATGCAGCTCGGCCACACCGTTGATCGCGTGCGACCCGACGCAGGCAAGATGGGCCATGCGCACGTAACCTTCACCCGACTCGTCGATCAGCGACATCCGCGCGATCCGTTCGTCGTCGCCCAGAAAACGGACCCGCACCTCGTCGAGGAAGCGGGCGTTGATCTCGTAGATGATTTCCAGGTGTCGGGGCAGCAGCCGGGCAAACAGCCGCAGCGGCCAGCACTCGAGCGCTTCGGGCAGCAGAGTGTGATTGGTATACCCGAATGTGCGGTGGGTGATTCTCCACGCCTGATCCCAAAGCATGCCCTCCTCGTCCACGAGCAGTCGCATCAACTCCGGCACGGCGATCGCGGGATGGGTGTCGTTCAACTGCACGCAGAATTTCTCGTGAAACCGCGCGATCGGAATTTCCTGCCCGCGCATGATGCGCAGCATGTCCTGCAGCGAGCACGAGACGAAAAAGAACTGCTGCTCCAGGCGCAGTTCCTTGCCGCGCACCGCGTCGTCATTGGGATAGAGAACCTTGGTGAGGTTTTCCGAGACCACTTTCTGATTCACCGCGCCGTAATAGTCCCCGCGGTTGAACACGGCGAAATCGAAAGACTCGGCCGCTTCGGCGCGCCACAGGCGCAGCGTGTTGGCGGTGTTGTTGTGATACCCGAGGATAGGCGTGTCGTAGGGCACGCCGACCACGATGCGCTCCGGGATCCAGCGCACCCGCAGGCGACCCTGATCGTCGGTCCAGTGCTCGGTGTGGCCGCCGAATTTGACTTCGGCTGCCCACTCGGGCCGCGCGATGTCCCACGGCGTGCCGTAACGCAGCCATTTGTCGGTGCGCTCGACCTGCCAGCCGTCGACTATTTCCTGCTCGAAAATTCCGTATTCATAGCGTATGCCGTAGCCGAGCGCGGGAATCTCGAGTGTGGCCATCGAATCGAGGAAGCACGCCGCCAGCCGGCCCAGACCCCCGTTGCCGAGGCCCGGCTCTTCCTCCTGCTGCAGCAGGCCGTCGAAGTCGAGCCCCAGTTCGGTGATCGCCTGCTGGACTTCGGCGAAAATACCCAGGTTGACCAGGTTGTTGCCTAGATGCGGGCCGATCAGGAATTCGGCAGAAAGATACGCCACCGTGCGCGAGCGGTTTTCCGTATACGCTGCGGCCGTGCTCGCCCACCGCTGGAGCAGGCGGTCGCGCGCGACATACGCCAGCGCAAGGTAACAGTCGCGCTGCGTGGCGAGGGCCGGAAACTTGCCCTGCATGTAGAACAGATTGTCGAGGAACGCGCGCTTGAGCGCTTCCCTGTCGAGCCCGGTGCGCTCGTCCTCGGCCGAGACCGCGCCCGTCGCATCGTCCGGCGTATTCATCCTGAATTCCGGACCGCTACGGGACGCGTTTCAAAGGCGCAGGTTGCGGGCACGCGTTCGGGGCCGAGGCCCCATTCCCAAAGCCTTTCGGGCAACGGCAGTCCAGCCAGTTCTTCCGGCGTGAGCGGCCTGTCGGGTTGTATGCCCATGCGTTCCAGAACCGCAACGAGCTGCCTGCAGTGCTGAGCGGAGTGCCACGTCACGCGCTCGAACACCTGGTGCGCGACC
>JBKJKJ010000102.1:0-11315 GCA_046597455.1 Burkholderiales bacterium | reverse complement strand
GCAGCCCGCGGCGTCTTGCGTTGAGCGCGTGCTGCGAGGAGCGCGAGCGTGAAGCAGCCGCTCCTGATTCTGCTGATCGAGGATTCGGAATCCGACGCGGAGTTGATCCGCGCGGCTCTGCGCCGCCAGGGGCGCCGTACCCGCGTCAGCACGGTGGCCACCGAGCCCGATTTCATCGCCGCACTGGACGATGGCCCGGACGTCATCCTGTCGGATTTCCGGCTTCCCGGATTCAGCGGTCTTCGCGCGCTCGAGCTGCTGCGCGCACGCGATCAGGAGACGCCTTTCATTCTGGTGTCCGGCACCGTGGGAGAAGAGATCGCCGTGGAAGCCATGCGGCTGGGCGCCACGGATTATCTGCTCAAGGACCGCCTGGCGAGGCTCATGCCGGCGATCGAGCGTGCGCTGAGCCTGCGCGCCGCCCAGGCGGAGAAGGCGAGCGCCACGCAGGCGCTGCTGCAAAGCCAGGCGGACCTCGAAATCGCCCAGCAGCGGGCCGGGATAGGCAGCTGGGAGCTGGACCTGAAGACCGGGCGTGGACGCTGGTCCCGCCAGATGTATCGCATGTTCAGGCGCGATCCCTCGTTGCGCCCGCCCCGCATTGATGAACTGCTGGATTACATCCATCCGGAGGACCGCCAACAGGTCTTCGCGGAATATGCGCCGCGCGAGTACTCGAGAACGCAACGCCGAATCGACTTTCGCACCCATCCCGAGCGCGGTCCGGTCAGCCACCTTTCGGCGACGATCGACGTCCTGCGCGACGCACAGGATCGCCCTATCCTCGGCGGAGGAACCGTGCTGGACATCACGGAGCGCAAGCACGCGGAGGCGCGCATGCTGCGCCTGAACCGCACACTCGAAGTGATGCGGCAGATCAACGGGCTCATCATCCGCGTTCGCTCCCGCGAAGATCTCTATCGGGGGGCCTGCGACATCGCCGTGGCCGAAGGCCGCTTCGCATTCGCCTGGATCGGCCTCTGCGATGCGGCGGCCGGCGTGGTGCGCCCGGCTGCTTCGGCCGGACCGCATGCGCATTTCCTCGACGCGCTCACGCTCGCGGCGCCGTATTCAAGCGACACGCCGGGTCTGATCGGCCGCGCATTGCGCGAGCGCAATCCGATCGTGGTCAACGATATCGGGAGCGATCCGCGCGCGTCAGCCCGCGCCGCCGCACTTCAGGAGGGATTCAGCTCGGTAATCGTTCTTCCGCTACGCGACGACCGGGAGGCGCCGAGCGGCGTCCTCCTGCTCTATGCGAAGCAGGAGGATGCGTTCGACGGGGAAGAGATCAGGCTGCTGCAGGAGCTGGCGGGCGATGTCTCGTTCGCGCTCGACCACCTGGAAAAGACCGAGCGCCTCGATCACCTCGCGTATTACGACGCCCTCACCGGGCTGCCGAACCGGTCGCTGTTAAAGGAGCAGCTCGCGCAGATCATCAATTCTTCGCGCCGCGAGGAACGCGCGGCAGCCGTCGTCATGCTGGATTTCGAGCGCTTCAGGCTGATCAATGGCTCGCTCGGCCGAGACGGCGGAGACGAATTCCTGCGGCAGGCCGCTGCACGGCTGCGCGGCGCGGCGCGTGCGGAAGACAGCGTCGCGCGAATTGGCGCGGATCTTTTCGTGATCGCCATGCCGGCACTCGACAAGGCGGCGGAAGCCGCACATCTCCTCAACAGCCGCATCCTGCAGGCGTTCGAGCAGCCGTTTGCGATCCAGGGACGGGAGCTGAGGATTTCCGCGCGCGCCGGAATTGCGATGTTTCCGTCGGACGGCGCGGACGCGGACACGCTGCTGGGCAACGCCGAGACGGCGCTGCGCACAGCGAAAGGGAATCTGACGCGGTTTGCTTTCCATGAACCGGAGTTGAATGCCCGGATCTCGGAAACGCTGTTGCTCGAGACGCGCCTGAAGTCCGCTCTGAAGAATAATGAATTCGTGCTCCATTACCAGCCCAAGGTGGATCTGCGCTCGGGGGCGGTGGTCGGGCTGGAAGCACTGATCCGGTGGCGCGACCCGAAATCCGGACTCGTGCCGCCGGCAGAATTCATCCCGCTGCTCGAGGAGACCGGCATGATCGTCGAGGTGGGCCGCTGGGCGCTCGAGCAGGCCGTCAGCGACTCGCTCGAATGGGCAGCCCGCGGCCGTGCGCTGCCGCGCGTCGCGGTTAACGTGTCCCCGATACAGGTGAGACAGGCCGGCTTCGTCGACACGGTGAAGGAAGCGATTCGCCGTTTTCCCCCGCACGCGGTTGCGCTCGACCTTGAAATCACTGAAAGCGCGATCATGGAGCAGCTCGACGAGATGATCGCACGGCTCAGTGTGATGCGCGGGATCGGCGTCGGGGTGTCGCTCGATGATTTCGGCACCGGCCACAGCTCGCTCGGCTGTCTGAGCAAGCTGCCGCTCGACTCCCTGAAGATCGACCGTTCGTTCATCAATGACATGGAATCCGGCGAGTACGCTCACGATATCGTGGCGATGATCTGCGCACTCGCCAAGGCGGGCGATCTCACGCTCATCGCCGAAGGCGTGGAAACGGAAAACCAGGCGGCGATGCTGCGCTCGCTGGGCTGCGACCAGATGCAGGGCTACCTGTTCAGCAAAGCCTTGCCTCTGGAGGCGCTCGACACGTTTCTGCGCTCTCCCGCTGCGCTTCCCGTTCGGCGCTAGTGGAGCGTCACGTTTGAAGCGGTAGCAACTTACCGGTGAGCGACGGGCCCGCTCAGGAGCGGGCGGCCGTTGCGAACGATACTCTCGAAAATACTGATATAGGCCACTCGGCGCACGCGCGCCCGCCAAAGCTCACGCGGTGACTGCAGCAAACGCGGCTGACGCGGCCGGGCCGGGCGCTGGGATCGAATCCGGCGCGAGCAATCACCGGCAGCGACGCTAAGCGCGCACAATCGTGTCGCGCGGCTCGCGCTAAGACTTCGCGTCGCGCGGCCAGGTTCAGCGCAAACGGGTTCGCACCCGGCTCGCGGATCCGCATTCGATTGGTCGCCCTTCAGCCTTTCATACCCATCGCCTCGACCGCGTGGGGCGGCACCGTGCTACGCAAGCGGCTCGCCGCGGCTCGTCGTTGCTGGGCCAGCCACAGCACCAGCGCGAAAAGGGTTCCGCCGGGCAGGACGAGCTCGATCAGGACGTACGGCCCCAGCGCACGCAACGCCTGGAGCACCGATCTCATACGGGTGGTCATCATCGTGGGCCTCGTTGTTCAGGCTTGCAGTGTAGGCACCCCCCGTATCCACCCGATGTCGTCCACGAAACAGTTTGTTTCAAGTACGCTTCGGGGCGGCGGGAGCTGGGGCAGGCGCCCGTGCACGAACCGCCTCGCGTTATAATTCCCTCAACCCGTCAGGCTCTACCCTCATGTCCAGCAACGGCTCAGTCCTGATCGTCGAAGACGACCGCGGCATCAGAGAAATGGTTGCCGAGTACCTCGGCACTCAGGGCTATGTCGTTCGTCAGGCCGAAAGCGGAAACGCCATGCGCGAGGCTATCGAACGCGGCCTCCCGGACGTCGTCCTGCTCGACATCCGCCTGCCCGGTGAGGACGGCCTCACGCTGGCGCGCTATCTGCGCGAGCGCTACGACGTGGGCATCATCATGGTGACCGGGGCCGGTGACGTGATCGATCGCGTCGTGGAGCTCGAAGTGGGCGCTGATGACTATCTTGCCAAGCCGTTCGACTTGCGGGAGCTCCTGGCACGCGTCAAAAGCGTGCTGCGCCGGCTGCACGTGCGCCCCAACGCTGCAGCCGGGAGCGCCCCTGCGGCACCCCATCGGGTGCCGGTCGGCCGCTGTTTCCTGGATGTCGCCGCGCACCGTCTGCTCGACGTGTCCGGTCAGGAAGTGCCGCTCACGAGCATGGAATACGAGCTTCTCAAGGTCTTCACCGAGCACCCGGAAAAAGTCCTCACCCGCGACCAGATTCTCACCCTCACGCGCAACCGGGAATGGGAGCCTTTCGACCGGTCGATCGACATCCGCATCGCGAGGCTGCGGCGCAAGGTGGAAGCCAATCCCGAGGAGCCTCAGGCGATACGCACCGTGCGCGGCGCGGGCTACATGTTCGTCCCGCAACGCCACTGATCGGTCCCGCACCCTGATGAAGCGTCACTCCATCAGCCGCACCGGCGTCTGACGCCCCCCAACGTTTCAGCGGTGTAACAGTTTTCACAGGCGGTGCTGCCCGTGCCTATACTCGCGGCAACTCACCCCGGCGGACTCGCGGATGGCCACGAGCGCGACACACCTCAAACCGATCGAACCTGCAGTGCACGGCGTCGTCGTGCTCGACGCGGCGATCATCGATTGCAACGGGCGCTTCTGCCGCATCGTCAAATGCGATCGCGCCGAGCTCGTCGGCAGGACGTTCCTCGACATCTCGCCTGAAGTGCAGTCCGACGGCGCGTTCTCCAGCGAGCGATGGCAGCGGCGCGCGCAGGCAGCGCACGCCGGCCTGCCGCAGTGGTTTCCGTGGCAGTTCCGCGACTGCGCGGGCCGGCGCGTCCACACCCTCGTTCACCTTGCCGCTGATGCAGGAGACTCAGCAGACTCAGCAGAGGGATCGAGGCTCTCGGTGCACGTGCACGACCTCTCCGATCTGCAGTCCGCCGGGTGGATCACCCCCGAGACGCAGTCGCGTCTGCAGCGGGTGCTCGATCACACCAAGGCGGTGATCTTCGTCAAGGACCGCGCAGGACGTTACGTCTTCGCCAACCGCGAGCTCGAGCGCGTGGTGCGGATGCCCGCCGGACGCATCATCGGCCGCACCGACGCGGAGCTGTGGCCGGCCGAGGTCGCCGCGCATTTCCAGGCGAACGATGCGCACGTGCTGCAGCAGCGCACGGCTGCCGAATTCGAGGTGACCGCCGATGTCGGCCGCCAGCGCAAGACGTTTCTCTCCTTCAAGTTTCCGCTCTTCGGCAGCGACGGCGAGCCGTATGCCGTGTGCGGAGTGGCGACCGACATCACCGAGCGCAAGCGCACGCAGGACGCACTGACGAATGCGGCGCTCGCCGTGTCGAGCGCGCAGGGTGCCACGGTGCTCCAGGAGCTCGTGCGCTACATCGCGACCATCCTCGAAGCGGACGCCGCGTTCATTGCCGCGCCGCACGATTCCGATACCGCCATGCGCACGCAGGCGATGTACCTCGATGGCGAAACGCGGGAGTGCTTCGACTATCCGAAAGCCGGAACGCCCTGCGAGCGGGTGCTGGGGCAGTCGTTTCAAATTTATGCGTCGGGGGTGCGCGAAACCTTCCCCGAAGACCGCGACTTCGCCGAGCTCGGCCTCGAGAGCTATGCCGGTTTCCCGCTCAGCGACAGCAGCGGAAAACCGATCGGCCTGATCGCGGTCGCTTCGCGGCGGCCGATGGTCAATGCCGAATTCGTCGAATCGATCCTCAAAATCTTCGCCGTGCGCGCGGCAGCCGAGCTCGAACGCCAGCGCGCCGACGAAGTCCTGCGCCTCTCCGAAGCGAGCTACCGCGCGATATTCGAAGCCAGCGAGGACGCCGTGTTCATCCACGACTGGGATACGGGCGCCATCATCGACGTGAATCGCCGCGCCTGCGAGATTACCGGCTACACCTACGAGGAGATGAAACGCAGTACGGTGGAATCGCTGAGCTCGGGCGAATATCCCTACACCGGCGAGGAAGCGGCCAAGCGCATCGATGAAGCAAGGGCCGGCAAGACCGTTCGATTCGACTGGCGCCGGCGCAACAGGAACGGCAGCCTGCACTGGGACGAGGTCGTGCTGCGCTCGGCCGTCATCGCCGGCAAGCAGCGCATCCTCGCCTTCACGCGCGAGATCACCGAGCGCAAGGAAGCCGAGCAGGCGTTGCGGCAGGCGCAGAAGATGGAAGCGCTCGGGCATCTCACCGGCGGCATCGCGCACGATTTCAACAACCTGCTCACGACCATCATGGGCTATATCGCGCTTTCAGCAGACCGGGCGGCCTCGCCTGCGGACGCGAAGCGCAACAAGTATCTCGAACAGGCCACGCTGTCGTGCGAGCGCGCGCGCGACCTCATCCAGCAGATGCTCACGTTCAGCCGCGGTCAACGCGGCCAGCCCCGACCGGTCTCGCTGCCCCCTCTGATCGGGCAGGCGATCAGGCTTTTCGGCGCGGCACTTCCCGCTGCGGTCACGGTGGAAACCGACATCGAGCGCGAGGTTCCGCTCGTCATGCTCGATCCGGTGCACCTGGACCAGATCCTGCTCAATCTGTGCCTCAATGCGCGCGACGCGATGGGCGGTGCGGGCGCCATCCGCGTCAGCATCGAAAATGTCCCCTCGATCCGCGGCGTGTGCACCGCCTGCCGGCAGGCCCCGCAGGGCGATTTCGTCGAGCTTCGCGTGGAGGACGACGGCCCGGGCATCGCGCCCGAAATCCTGGACCGCATTTTCGAGCCGTTCTTCACGACCAAGGAGGCGGGCAAAGGCAGCGGCATGGGTCTGGCGAGCGTTCACGGCATCGTGCACGAGCTCGCGGGGCACATCATCGTGGAGCCGGCAGGCGCGCGCGGCGTCCGCTTTCGGGTGCTGTTTCCGGCACTGCACGGCGAGCCCGACGAACGCGAGGCGCGTGGCGGTTCCGGCGTCGCGCCGCTATCCCGATTGCGCGGCCGGGTCCTCGTCGTCGACGACGAGCGGGCGGTGGGCGCGTTCATGCGCGATCTGCTCGAAAGCTGGGGCCTCACGGTTGCGCTGGCCGGCACGGCGCCCGAAGCGCTTTCGCTGACGTGCTGTGACGCACAATTCGACCTGGTCATCACCGATCACAAGATGCCGGGCATGACCGGCCTGCAACTGGCGCGCGAGCTGAAGACGGCGCACCCCGGGGTGCCGGTGATTCTTTACACCGGATTCAACGAAGGCCTCGCACGCAGCGACATCGACGACGCAGGCCTGCGCGCGGTGATCACCAAGCCCGTCGATCCGCACGCTCTTTTCGGGCTGCTGCAAACCCACCTGCCGCCGCGCTGACCGTATTTTCGGAACGATGTGCGCCGGAGACTCGATGCCGGGGGCCTGTCGAGCGCTCGGCTGAGCGCCTCGCTGCGCCCAGCGCGCACGCCCCAATCGCGGTGGATGCTACGGAACTGAAACAAACGAGGCCGCCGCCGACATCAAGCAGATACCCGGGCTGCCTAGACTCTGGTGCTCCGGGGCCGATACGCGAGATCGCGGCTCGTCCGATGACCCTTCGCAACTTCGAAAGGATCGAAGACCATGTTCAAACACGCTCTGCGCACCCTGGTGGCTGTGACTGCGCTTCCGATAACCGCTATCGCGGCGCAGCCTGCTGCGTCACCGCCCGCGAAGAACGGCGCGGACCAGGAGCTGATCCAGCGCGGCCGTTACCTCGTGAAAGTCACCGGATGCAATGATTGCCACACCGCGGGCTACGCGACGGCGGGCGGCAAGATAGCTGAATCGAAATGGCTCACCGGGGACACACTCGGCTGGCGCGGTGCGTGGGGCACGACCTACGCCATCAATCTGCGGCTGTACATGCGCGACCTCTCGGAAAAAGCATGGCTGCAGAGAGCGAAAACCATGGAGGCCCGCCCCCCGATGCCGTGGTTCGCCCTGCACGACATGACCGAGACCGACCTGAAGGCGATCCATCGCTACATCACCGCGCTCGGACCTGCGGGCGAGCCCGCACCCGCCTACGTGCCGCCGACCAAAACGCCGCAGGGCCCATACGTCCAGTTCCCCGCGCCGCCGAAGTAAAGCGGGACAGGCGGGCGTCGCGAGTCTTTCATCACTGGCACCGGCCTTCGCTTTATGATGGGCGAAACCACATGTCCCGCCAAATTCTCGCCGCCGCCAGCGCGCATGAACACGATCCGCGCACCCGCGTTTTGCTCGAGGCGCCGATCGTGCCCACGCTGTTGCGCCTCGCCGCGCCGAACATGCTCGTCATGTTCGTCCAGGCCTCCATCGGCCTCATCGAAACCTACTTCATCGGCAAGCTCGGCACCGATGCGCTGGCCGGCGTGTCGCTCGCCTTCCCCGCCCTCATGCTGATGCAGATGATGTCGGCAGGCGCGATGGGCGGCGGCATTTCCTCCGCGATTGCACGCGCGCTGGGGTCGCGACGCCGTGACGACGCCGACGCGCTGGCGCTACACGCACTCGTGATCGGCGCGCTCTTCGGGCTCGTCTTCACAGTCCTGATCCTGGGCAGCGGACGCGCGATGTACGGCGCCATGGGCGGTCGCGGCCCCGCGCTCGATGCGGCGCTGACTTATTCCAACGTGATTTTCGCCGGCATCGTCCTGCTCTGGCTTTTCAACTCGCTCGCGAGCGTGATCCGCGGAACCGGCAACATGGCGGTGCCGGCGATGGTCGTGTGCATCGGTGCCGCGCTGCTCATTCCGTTGTCGCCGTGCCTCATTTTCGGCTGGGGGCCGTTTCCGCGTCTCGGCGTCGCCGGCGGCGCGGTCGCCGTTTTGCTCTACTACGCCATCGGCAGCGCCGTCTTCGCCGCCTACCTCTGGTCAGGGCGCAGCGTCGTGCGGCCTGCGCTGCGCGGCAGTGGATTTCGCTGGCCGCTTTTTCGCGACATTCTGCGGGTGGGCGCGGTCGCCGCCCTGATCACCGTTCAGACCAATCTGACGATCGCCATTGCGACCGGGTTGGTGGGGCGCTTCGGCTCCGGCGCGATTGCCGGTTACCTCACCGGCGCGCGGCTCGAGTATCTGCTCGTTCCGCTGGCGTTCGGCCTCGGCGGCCCGCTCGTCGCGCTGGTGGGGACCGCCATCGGCGCCGGCGAGCGCGCTCGCGCGTTGCGCGCGGCGTGGATCGGCGCGGCCATCGCCGGCGGCCTCGCGGAAATCATCGGGCTTTGCGCGGCGGCCTACCCGCTGGCGTGGCTGACGCTCTTCGACACCGACCCCGCGATGCTCGAAGCCGGATCGGCCTACCTGCGGGCGGTGGGGCCGTTCTACGGCTTCTTCGGTCTGGGCATGGCGCTCTACTTCGCTTCTCAAGGCGCGGGTCGCCTCAAGTGGCCGCTGCTCGCGAACTTCACGCGGCTCGTGACCGCCGCAGGCGGCGGCTGGCTTGCGCTGCAATGGAGCCCCGCGCTGACGCCGGTCTTCCTCGCCCAAAGCGCAGGGCTCGTCGCTTTCGGGCTCATCAACGCCGCCGCCATCCAATGCGGCGCATGGTTCGGGCCGCTGAGCTGGAACGGACCCCGCCGTGGGCGTTAGCACCGGCGGTTGCCGGGCGCGATTACACGCTCACGGGTAATATCGCGCTGTAGTGGAGGCGGGGCATGACGAGGCGTTCACGCGATGCTCACTGTTGCAAAGCGTGGAGTCCGTCATCCGACCCTGCTCCACCCGATGTGTTGTGATTGCGTCGGATGGGCGATCACCGTTCGTGGCGGTGACTGTCGGCAATCATGAAAAAAGGGGGATTTCAATTGGATATGCACCAGGACCACGATCCCGTCGAGACGCAGGAATGGGTCGATTCGCTCAAAGCGATCGTCCATTACCAGGGCCCCGAGCGCGCAAGATATCTGCTCGGCAAGCTGCGCGACGAGGCTTACCGCAGCGGCGCGCAACTGCCTTTCACGGCAAACACGCCTTACGTCAATACGATTCGGCCCGACCAGGAAGAGCGGCCGGACTGGAACCGCGAGCTCGAGCACAAGGTACGTTCGGCGATCCGCTGGAACGCCGTAGCCATCATATTGCGAGCGAACAAGGATTCGTCCGAGCTCGGCGGACACATCGCGAGCTTTCAGTCCTCCGCCCTCCTCTACGACATCGGATTCGGACATTTCTGGCGCGCGCCGTCCGAAGATCACGGCGGCGACCTCATTTACGTTCAAGGCCACGTCTCACCGGGAATCTATGCGCGCGCTTTCCTCGAAGGCAGACTCAGTGAAGCGCAGCTGCTGAACTTCCGCCAGGAGACCGGTGGCAACGGGATCTCGTCGTATCCGCATCCCTGGCTCATGCCCGATTTCTGGCAGTTTCCCACCGTCTCCATGGGCCTGGGGCCTCTGACGGCTATCTATCAGGCGCGCTTTCTGAAATACCTCGAAGGCCGCGCGCTCGCCAAAACCGCCGGCCGCAAAGTCTGGGCTTTCCTCGGCGACGGCGAATGTGACGAACCCGAATCGCTGGGCGCGATATCCCTGGGGGGCCGCGAGCATCTCGACAACCTGATTTTCGTCATCAACTGCAATCTCCAGCGCCTCGATGGACCGGTTCGCGGCAACGGCAAGATCGTCCAGGAGCTCGAAGGCATGTTCCAGGGCGCAGGCTGGAACGTGATCAAGGTGTTGTGGGGTTCGGGCTGGGATGCGCTGCTCGAAAAAGACACCTCCGGGCTGCTGGTCAGGCGCATGGAAGAGTGCGTCGACGGCGAATTCCAGGATTTCAAGTCGAAAGACGGCGCCTACGTGCGCGAGCACTTCTTCGGCAAATACCCCGAGCTGAAAAAGCTCGTCGAGCATCTGAGCGATGACGAGATCTGGAAGCTCAACCGGGGCGGCCACGATCCCTACAAGGTTTACGCCGCCTACGCGGCTGCGGTGAAGCACAGCGGCCAGCCCACGGTCATCCTGGCGAAAACAGTGAAAGGCTACGGCATGGGCGAATCGGGCGAAGGCCAGATGATCAGCCACCAGGCCAAGAAAATGACGCTGGATTCGCTCAGGCAGTTTCGCGACCGCTTCGGCATCGACATCGAGGACGGGCAGATCGCCGACATGCCGTTCATCACACTGCCCGAAGACAGCGCGGAAATGAAATACATGCGCGCGCATCGCGAAGCGCTCGGCGGCTATCTGCCGCAGCGCCGGCGCAAGTCGGCATCGCTGGACATACCGCCGCTCTCGACTTTCGAGCGCCTGCTGAAAAGCTCGGAAGCGCGCGAAATATCAACGACCATGGCTTTCGTCCAGATGCTCGGCATGCTGGTGCGTGACAAGAAGATCGGCAAACACGTGGTGCCGATCGTACCCGACGAGTCGCGCACCTTCGGTATGGAAGGCATGTTCCGCCAGCTCGGGATTTACTCGTCGGTCGGCCAGCTCTACAAACCCCAGGACGCCGATCAGCTCATGTATTACCGCGAAGACAAATCGGGACAGGTGTTGCAGGAGGGCATCAACGAGGCGGGCGCAATGAGCTCGTGGATTGCGGCGGCCACGTCATACAGCTCGAACGACGTGCCGATGATCCCGTTCTACATCTACTACTCGATGTAGAACGGGATCATCGGCACGTCGTTCGTGCTGTATGACGTGGCCGCCGCAATCCACGAGCTC
>JBKJKJ010000030.1:0-4125 GCA_046597455.1 Burkholderiales bacterium | reverse complement strand
ATGGCGCGCGCGTTGCGCGACGCGTGGCGTCGCCTGAACGAGAGCGACGACCGGGTCGGTGTAATCACGCACGCGGGGGCCCACTTCACCGGAGGCGCCGACATTAAAGGGCCGCCGGAAGACTTTCCGGCGTGCGTGCCGAACGTGGGCGTGCAGCTGCGCAAACCGCTGATCGCCGCGGTCGGCGGCTGGGTGGTGGGCGGCGGGGTCGTCATCGTGCAGATGTGCGACTTGTGCGTCGCCGCGCAGGACGCACGCTTCCTGTTTCCCGAAGCGAAGGTGGGTTTCACCGGCGCAATCATTGCGGGACTCGCCGCGCGCATTCCCCACAAGGTTGCGATGGAGCTCATGCTGCTCGGTGACGAAGTGAGCGCCGAACGGATGTATCAGGTCGGTCTCGTCAACAAGCTCACCGCACCGGGTCAGCAGCTCGAAGCCGCACTCGATTACGCACGCAAGCTTGCCGCGAATGCCCCGCTGGTGATCGAAGTCCTGCGCGAATTCGTCGGACATGTCATTCCGAAAGGCCCCACCGAGCTCGCAACCTACGGGCGTCTCGCGACGGCCGGCGTGCGTCAGAGCGAGGACGCAAAAGAAGGCATCGCCGCATTCAAAGACAAGCGGCGGCCTCAGTTTCGGGGCAAGTGAGGGTGAAGGGTGAAGGTCTAGGCGCGGAACGCCATGCCATGCCTTACGACCCGCTCACCGCGCGCTCGCCCGGCACCGGCCTCGATTACGTACCGTCGTACTGGACGACGACCGCAGGCGAACCGCCGCCCGACGACGGCCCGCTGTCGGGCACTGTCGACGCCGAGGTGGCCATCATCGGCGGCGGCTATACGGGGCTGTCGTGCGCGTATCACCTCGCTAAGTACGGCATACGCACAGTAGTCCTCGAAGCCAATCGGCCGGGGTGGGGTTGCAGCGGGCGCAACGGCGGCTTCGCGCGCGCGGCGATCGGAAGGCACAGCTTGAGCAAGCTGATCGATCTCCACGGCGCAAATTCGGCGCGGCACCTATTCAGGCAGGCGCTCGCGGCCGTGGACAACGTGCGCACCATGATGATTGACGGCGATATCGCATGCGACGCGCTCGAAGCCGGCCATCTGAAAATCGCGCACCTTCCCGGCCGCGCCGACGCGCTCGAGCGCGAAGCGGCATTACTCCAGCGCGAGTTCGATTACCCGGCGCAGTTCCTGTCGGCCGCCCAGGTCCGCGACGACCACATCGGCGGGCCGCAGTCGCATGGCGCCCTGCGCGTACCGGATGGGATTGCGGTGCATCCGCTCAAGCTTGCACTCGGCGTGCTGCGCATGGCGCGCACCGCCGGCGCGAAGGTGCATGGCTCGACACCGGTATTGCGATGGCAGAAAAGCGGCGCAACGCACGTGCTGGAGACACCCGCGGCGAGCGTGCGCGCGCGCAGCGTGGTGCTCGCGACCAACGGCTACACCCTTGAGCACCTCCACGATTGCGTGCGCGCAGCGACGCTGCCGGTGCTGTCGCACATCATCGTCACCCGACCCATGACGCCGGCGGAGAAAGCAGCGAGCGGTTTTCAAACCGACCACGTGCTCACCGATACCCGCAACCTCCTCTATTACTGGCGGCGGCTGCCCGACGACCGGATCCTGTTCGGCGGACGCGGCAAGGTAACCGAGACGCCGACCGGCCAGAACGCACAGCGTGAGTTCCTGCTGTCCGAGCTCAAAGCCAAACTTCCGGCACTGAGGGGAATCACGGTCGATTACGACTGGTGGGGCTGGGTCTGCCTCACCGCGGATTTTCTGCCTCATATCCACCATGCCGCCGGCGACGCGAGCGCACACTACGCGATCGGTTACCAGGGCAGCGGCGTTTCGTATGCGCTCTACGCAGGCAGGCTGCTCGCGGCACGGATCGCGGGCGAAAACGCGGAACAGCCGATATCGGTCACCGCCACGCCGCTCCCGCGTTTCCCGCTCGCCGCGCTACGCCGGATTGGCCAGCGCGCGATGTATCAGTGGTATCGATACATCGATAATCGCGGTTGATCGACCCGACCTCACTCGCCGACTTTGATTCCCGCGGTTTTGATGACCTTGGCGGTGAGCGCCCGGTCGTCCTTCATGAAGCACGCGAATTCTTCGGGCGTGCTGGTAAAGAGGTCGAACCCGATCGCGGTGAGGCGCTCCTTCAGCTCGCCCGCACCGAGCGCCGCGACGATCTCGTGGTTGAGCTTCTCGATAACCGGCTTCGGGCTGCCGGCCCGGGTCACCACGCCGAACCAGGTGCCGGCCCGATAGCCTTTGAGGCCGGCCTCGCCCGTTGAAGGGATGTCCGGCCAGTTGGGATGACGCTTGTCGCTGCCCATGGCGAGAATCTTGATTTTGCCGGCTTTCCAGTGAGAAACCAGCGTGCCGATACCGGTGATCACGAATTGCACTTCACCGGTGAGCACTGCGGTCGCGGCGGGGCCCGAGCCTTTATAAGGCACGTGCAGCAGCTTGATGCCCGCCATGGTTTCGAGCAACGCGCCCGCGAGGTGGTTTGTGGAGGCCGTCCCGGGCGTCGAGTACCGAATCGAGCCGGGCTTTGCTTTGGCCAACGCGATGAGCTCGGTGATCGTGGATGCCGGCAGTGACGGATTGGCCGCGATCACGAAGGGAACATAGACAACGGAGGTGATCGGCGCAAAATCGCGTGCGGGATCATAAGGAAGCTTGGCGTAAACCTGCGGATTGATCGACATGGTCGTGGCCGTCGTCAGCAGCAGTGTGTAACCGTCGGGCGCTGACTTGGCGACGGCCTCCGCCCCGATGATCGTGCTCGCGCCCCCGCGGTTGTCGACGACGACCTGCTGCCCGAAGCGCTCACTCAGCTTTCCCGCGATTCCCCGCGCAACGATGTCGGTGGTCCCGCCCGGCGGATACGGCACGACGAAGCGTATCGGCTTCGTTGGATACGACGCAGGCGATTGCGCGCAGACAGTCGACACGGTGCTCGTCGCGCACATCAACGCCCCAGCGATCAGACAATTTTTCCGGTTCAAAGCTTTTCCTCTCCTTTTTTACGCGACATCGCGGTGCACCAGGCGCCATTATGGAGCCTCAAACCCGTGCGAAGAGTTTTTTCAATGTTGCATTCGCGACACAAAAACGCGCGCCTCAAAAATAATTGCCTACAGAATCTGTACAAAATCATCATAGGGCTGTACAAAAGTCGCAGAATGGGCTAGAGAGCGGGAAAACCTTCCTTCCCGCGATCGAACGGCTGTCGGTTAATGAAACAAATGGATGTAAGACCCTGGAACGCGTCGTGCGTTGAGAGGAGACCAACCCTGTAAACATGGAAATCGCGTGCCTGATCGCAATCGGCGCGCGCTGGAACTCTCGAATTGACTGTTCAGGGTTTGTTTTTACCCGCGTCCGGTGCACGTAACGGGTGGCTAGAACGTTGACCTGGTACGGCGTTTGAATACAGCAGTCGAGAGCATCTTTAGCACGGAGGGCATTTATGTCGAACCGTACGGAAGAGACCGAGCGTCACGGCGATTTTGTAAAAAGCCTGGTCGCCTTTACCCAGCAGCATCGTGCCGCACACTGGTCCGGGACGTTTGCGGACTTCGTCGAACAAATCCTGCCGCCGAATCCACGCGCCATCACGCGCACCAGCCACCAGTACATCTGGGACATGATCAGATGGCAGGGTCTCGAAGAGAGTGCTGACGGCAAATCGCGTTTCAAGCTCTTCTCGGAAGACCTCTTCGGCATCGATGACGAGCTCGAGCGGCTTGCGGACTACTTCCGCGCGGCCAGCGCCGGGTCGGAAGTAGGCAGGCGCCTCCTGCTGCTGCTCGGTCCGCCGGCCGGCGGTAAATCCAGTATCGTCATATTGCTCAAGCGCGGACTCGAGGAATACAGCCACACTGACGAAGGGGCGATGTACGGCATCCAGGGCTGCCCGGTGCACGAGTCACCGCTACATCTGGTTCCCTACACCCTGCGCCCGAAGTTCCGCGAAACCTACGGCGTCGAAATCACCGGCGAGCTGTGTCCGCTTTGCCGCGCCACGCTCGAGGCGGGCCCGCGCAGTGACGGCGAGATGGGGCGGAGCGTCAATGGCCTCGTCGGCGATTTCATGAAA
>JBKJKJ010000022.1:0-8047 GCA_046597455.1 Burkholderiales bacterium | reverse complement strand
TTCGGCAGCAAGACCGCCGACGTGCTGCGCTCATCCCCGATTCCGACCCTTCTGCTGCGCTGATAACGCCCGGGGCACCGTTCAGGGACGGTGAGCACGGCCGTGACCGCCGGGACTTCCCACCGCCACCGTTCGCCGCGGAGCTTGACCCGCGCCTCGACCTACTTCGACGGAATAATCGGAAGCAGCACGTACGGCATCTTCCCCTGCGACAGATGCAGCGTGTTCGTGCCGCCGAAGATGCTGACGGGCCTGTCCTGAGGATCGGTGTGCGTGAACGGACCCACGCCTTTCATCGGATACGCCGCATTCGGCAGCCCCGCATCGGTGCCGTCGTACTCGTAATCCTTGCCGCGCACCGTGAGGCCGAGCCGGTATCCGGGCGGCACCACGATCGAAGTCGGCCAGACCTCGATGTCGAGCTCGACCGGCTCGCCCGGTGTGAGGAGCCATTGCTCGTCGTGCGTGTGTATGGGGCGATACGGCAGGCTCGCCTGGCGGTCGAGCTTGCGATGTGACGCGCGCAGCCAGCCCAGTCCCACCGGTGTGCGCGGATCGTTGGAACCGACGAATACCACTTCCTTGCCCGCGGGGTCGAACAGCTGCAGCACGATGAACAGATCCGCATCGGTCGTGTCGGACGACACCCACAGTTTCACCGCGACAGGCCCGGTGATCTCCAGATCCCGCGCCATGGGCGATGTGAGGAACGTCACGCCGTCGCCGGTGGTCTCGTAGCCGATCGATGTCGCTTCGCCCGGCAACTCGGGCGTGAGCGCGTGGCCCCTCGGCTGCAGGTAATACTTCGTCCACTCGGTGCGGGCAAGCGGCCATTCGTTTTCCGCGCGCAACTCGAATTTTTCACCCGGACGTCGAACGTTCAACGAGACCGGGGGCTGCTTGGGCCAGCCGGTGTTCTCGCCTTTCAGGAAATGGCCGAAGAACTGCTTCTGCAGGCCCTCGCCGTAGTTGCTGTAGAAATGCGTGAAGTGCGTGTCGCCGTGCACTTCGAGCCATTTATCGTTGGATGCAGAACGCAGAAAGCCTTCGTAATTGCCTCGCGGATGCAATCCCTGCCCGCCCCAGTTCGCCGCAGAGAGCATCGGCACGGTGATCTTCGAGAAATCCGGCATGCGCGCCCGGTAGTAGTCGTCGATCAGCGGCCGGCGCAGCGCTTCGCCACCGACATCTGCGCGGTTCTTCCTGAGCTCGTCATCGGAAAGCGTCTCCGGTCCGGCAATCGTGTCCCCGGTCACCGGATTGCGCGCACCGCGCTCGCCGACGCCGTATTGCACCGTGAGCACCTGGCGGTTGTACCAATCGCCGAGGAAATCGCACAGGATGCCGCCGTGACGGCAAAGCTCACGGTAGTAATCGGATGCGCCTTCCCAGATGCACAGCGCGGCGAGATGCGGCGGCTGCAGCGCTGCCACCTGCCATTGGTTCATGGCGTAATAGGAGATGCCGTTGATGCCGACCTTGCCGTTGCTCCAGGGCTGGGTGCCGCACCACTCGATACAGTCGTAGAAATCCTGCGCTTCGCGCGGCGACCACGAATCGAGCAGGCCCGGCGAGCGCCCGGCGCCGCGCGAATCGACCCGCACGCAGACGTAGCCGTCCGGCACCCATTTCTCGGGATCGACAAGCTCCCAGTTCTGGTACTTGTTGCTCGAGCCTTCGAGCACTTCCGGGGCGGCTCTGGTAAGCCTCGCCCAGTTGCCTTTGTAGCCTTCCTTGAAATCGAGCCCTTTGGCGTACGGTCCGTAACTCAGGATGACCGGATACCTGCCTTCGCCCATGGGACGAAACACGTCGGCGCGCAGCACGACGCCATCGTCGGCTCTGATGGGCGCATCCCAGTCGATCTGCATGCCGTCACGGATTTCGCTTTTCATCTGTTGCATGTGTTCGTCTGTCCTTTCTGGTTGCTGCGGCAACGGGCATCCCAACCCGCGATGGGCGCGTGCTGCCGTGATGAATTCGCCTGCACGGCGGGTGCGCAAGGCTGGCGCGGCAACTGAATGTTTCCGGTCCGGTGCATTCGCGCCCGATCGCGTAACCCGGATTGTTCAGGGCGCGCCACGCCGCAGCGAAGTCTAACCCGATCGACACGACGATCGACAGGCCTTTGCGCTCGCCAGTTCGACTTGCGCCGAGAGGACTGCGAGGCGGGCCGTTCCGGCAGCGGAATGCTGCACCGCAGGTAGAATGCACAGGCGGGCGTCTCGTACGACCCATCACGGATGAACGAGGGGTTGATGAATAACGATTTTGCATCCGATGTCGTACTGGTCAGTGGAATCGATGCCGTACCCAAGATACTGGAAGTCATTTGCCGGATGACCGGCATGGGTTTCGCCGCGGTCGCACGCGTCACCGACGAGCGCTGGATCGCCTGTGCGGTGCGAGACGAGATCCAGTTCGGGCTCGAGCCCGGAGGCGAGCTCAAAATCGAGACGACGTTCTGCAGTGAAATCCGCGACAGCCGGCGTGGGGTCGTCATCGACAACGTCGCGGAAGACCAGACGTATTGCGGGCATGCGATACCGGCGATGTATGGTTTCCAAAGCTATATCTCGATGCCGATCATCCGCGCCGACGGTTCGTTTTTCGGCACGCTGTGCGCGATCGATCCGAAGCCGGCTCGTCTGAACACGCCCGAGACCACGGGCATGTTCAGGCTTTTCGCCGAACTGATCGCCCTGCATCTCGATACGCAGGACCGGCTCGCCGCCAGCGAGGCGGCCCTCCGGGACGAACGCAAAACGGCCGAGCTGCGCGAGCAGTTCATCGCGGTGCTCGGTCACGACCTGCGAAATCCCCTCGCGTCCATCGATGCGGGCGCGCGGGTACTGCGCCGGGCGTTGCCCGATGAGCGTAGCGCATCCGTCATCGACATGATTCAAAACAGTGTCCGGCGCATGTCCGGATTGATCAACGATGTGATGGACTTCGCGCGCACCCGCCTCGGCGGCGGACTGCCGATGGACCGCAAATCCCACGAAGGTCTGGCGCCGGTTCTGCACGCGGTCATCGCGGAGCTGCGCGCGGCGTGGCCGCAGAGTCGGGTCGAGGCGCACATCGATCTGGCCGAACCCGTTTATTGCGATCCCGCCCGGATCGCCCAGCTCCTCTCGAACCTCGTGGCCAACGCCCTGACTCATGGCGACCGGGGCGGCGTGGTCTCGGTGAGCGCATCCAGCAACGGCAACGCGTTCGAGCTGTCCGTCACCAACACCGGTGAGCCCATCGCGCCCGATACGATGAAACGCGTATTCGAGCCGTTTTCCCGCGCCGACGCCGGACCGAGCCATCAAGGCTTGGGACTGGGGCTATACATCGCTTCGGAAATCGCTCGCACCCATGGCGGCACGCTCGAAGTCAGCTCCACGCTGTCCGGAACGTGCTTCACATTCCGGATGCCGACACGCCAGATCGCGCAGTGAAGCTCGCCTGACGGTCGATTCGCAGAATCATCCGTACCACGGGAATGCGCTTTGCTTCGATTCAACGTTCCTGAAACGTAAAACCGGAGGTGGCCGTGGAAACGAATGCTCAGCAATGCGCCCATGCTGCATGCAAATGCTCGGTCAAGGAAGGTAAGCGGTTCTGTAGCTCGTATTGCGAGCAGCACGCGGGCAAGAACGAGCCCGAGGCCAAAGCGATGTGCGGCTGCGGCCACCCCGAGTGTGGTGGGATCGAAGCGGGTTCGTAAGGGTTACCTGCGGGGAGCCGTACGTCTTTCGACTTCGCCGCACTACGCTCAAGATTGCTACGCCCAAGACCGACGTGTAAACGACCGGGAACAGCCTTCAGCGCAGCTGTGCGGAATGACGCGGCCCATCGAGGCAAGCACTGTCCGAAGCGTTATGGGACTGACCCCGTGGGACTGACCCCGCGGGAACCCCTTAGCCCTCTCGCCCCGCCACCCCCGCAAGCTTTTCGATGACCGTGAAACTCACGGTGGTGTCTTTCTCGCCGAGCCCGGCGGCGAGCGCCGCCTGCTGGTATCGCTGCGCGATGTTGGAGAAGCTCACGGGCACGTGCAGCTCCTTCGCGATCGTGTTGAAAGTCTCGAGGTCCTTGTTCATGAGCGCAACCTTGAAACCCGGTTCGAAGTTGCGCGGGATCAGGGCTCGATCGACGCGGGCGAGCGCATTGCTGTTGCCGCTGCTTGCTTTCACGATCTCGGCCATCGTCTTCAGATCCAGCCCCGCCTTGATGCCGAGGATCATGCCTTCCATCATGGCGATCGCATTGACCGAAGACATCATGTTGTTGATGGCTTTGATCGTGTTGCCCGAACCGACCGGCCCTACGTGATAGATGTTCGGCCCGATCGCGCGCAGGATCGGGCGCACGCGCTCGAGCACGGCCGCGTCGCCGCCGGTCATGACGGCGAGCGTGGCCGCGCGAGCCCCGGTGACCCCGCCGCTGACCGGCGCCTCCAGGAAAGCCACGCCGCGTGCCTTCGCAAGCGGCTCGAGCTTGCGCGGTGTCGACGGCAATACGCTGCTCAGGTCGACGAGTGTCACCCCCGGTTTCGCGAGCTCTATCAGGCCGCCGGCGCCGAGATATAGCGCCTCGACTTCGGGTGATCCCGGCAGGCACGTGATGACCACCTCTGCGTTTTCCACGACTTCCTTCGCCGACGCGGCCGCTTTCGCACCGGCCTCGACGAGATTGGCCATCGCGCTCGCGTTCTTGTCGAAAACGGTCATGCGAACGCCGCTTTTCAGCACGTTGCCCGCGATCGGGTTGCCCATGTTGCCGAGCCCGATGAAACCGACTGAAGTTGCCATGACTTTTCCTTTGTATTTAACGTGAGCGCGGCCAGACCACGCCCTGCTCGCCCGCGCGCACCGGTCCGATGCCTTTGTAGACGAACTTCTGCAGACGCTTACCTTCGTAAGTCTCGGTGGTGTAGAGATTGCCTTTCGAATCGGTGGCGATGCTGTGCACGCCGTAGAACTGTCCTGGCTGCCGGCCGCCGTCGCCGAAGTTGGTGAGCTCTTCCATCGTCTCGCGCAGGATGACGCGGACTTTTTCGTTGGTGCCGTCGGCGAGGAAGAGGTAGCGCTGCTGCGGGTCGCGCGAAAACGCGATGTCCCACGTCGATCCCGAGCCGAGCGTCTGCTTTGCATAGAACGCTTCCCTGACGAAAGTGCCATCGGGACGAAAGACCTGCACGCGGTCGGCCTGGCGGTCGCAGACATACACGAGGCCGTCGTGGGTGCGCTCGACGCAGTGCACCGGATTTCGAAACTGTTTCGACGGCGGCGCTTTCGGGTCGTATTTGCCGTTGTCTCCATCCTCGGGCTTGTTGCCGTACGCGCCCCAGTAGCGCTTCATTTTCCCGGTGTCCGCGTCGAGCACTGCGACACGCCGGTTGAGATAGCCGTCGGCGATGTAAGCCTCGTTGGTTTTCGGGTCGACCCAGATCTTCGCCACGCGGCCGAAATTCTGAGCGTCGTTGCTGCCCTTGTTGCCGCCCAAGCTGCCCATCTGGAGCAGGAACTTGCCTTCTTTCGTGAACTTGAGGATGTGGGCGTCCTTCGCACCGTTGCCGCCGATCCACACGTTGCCTTTGTAGTCCACATGGATGCCGTGATTCGATTGCGGCCACTCGTAACCCTCCCCCGGCCCACCCCACGCCCGGAGGAGATTACCGGCCTGGTCGAAGACGAGAACCGGCGGCGCCGACTGGCAGCACTCGCCGACGCCGAGGGTGAGCGCTTTCTCGTTGCTGTGCAGCGTGGCGGCGCCGCGGTGGATGATCCACACGTGATCCTGGTCGTCGACCCACAAGCCGATGGTCATGCCGAGCAGCCAGTGGTTGGGCAGCGGCTTGGGCCACAGCGGATCGACTTCGAATACCGGCGCCTGGACCGTGCGGCCCTGCGCATCGGCCTGCCTGTCGAGCAGCGCCTGGGTGCAGCCGAGGACGACGAGCAGGCCCGCGAACGCAGAGGCGATGAGTATGTTGCGGTGGCGGTTGATCAGCTTCATGTGCTCCTCCCTTGGACGGATGGAACCCAGGTCGGAAACCGGTCTCGAGTCGAACGGGACCTGCCTGCGGCGCCGCTCGATGACGGAGCGACGTTGATCAGCTTGTTATGTGCCTGTCATTATAGGCTCGCCGCTTTTGCGTTGTCAGTCGATAACTGAGCACGGCGCGCGCAGTCCGACGTCGGTCTGGACCTCGCCGTCACAGGATCCACATGATGGGCCGATCGGTTTGTTGCAACTGCAACGCCTCGCGGATATCAACTGCTATCATCGATCCGTTCACGAGGTGGGCTCGCCATTCAAACGAAGGGGAGGTCGCAACATGAAAATTACCGACGTCACGATTACGTTGTTTGCCTGGGACGACCTGCCCGCGCGCCAGTTCGGCAGGCATACCGGCAAGATGCCGGGCGGGCGCAGCGAGCTGGGGCTCGTCGCAATCAGGACCGACGACGGCGTCGAAGGCCACGCGTTCCTCGGATCGTCGAGCCGGGGTGCGAACTTCGATGCGGACTCGCTCATCCGCTTCCTCAAGCCTTTGCTCATGGGCCAGAACCCGCTCGACCGCGAGCGCCTCTACCAGCAGATGTGGGCGCGCAACCGCAACACCACGCTGCGGTGCATCGGCGCGGTCGACGTCGCGCTGTGGGATCTCGCAGGCAAGGTTGCGGGACTGCCGATACACCGCATGCTCGGTAGCTTTCGCGATTCGATTGCCGCGTACGCGAGCTCCGAAGTCCTCCCCTCCCGCGAAGCCTATGCTGACGAGGCGGTGCGCATCCGCGAAGCCGGCCTGCACGGCTACAAGATGCACCCGCCCGCGGTGTGGCAAGAGGATATCGAAATCTGCCGGCACGTACGCAAGGCCGTGGGAGACGGCTACCGGCTGATGCTCGACAGCACGTGGTCGTACAACTACGTGGAAGCGTTACGGGTGGGCCGTGCGATAGAAGAGCTCGACTTCTACTGGTTCGAAGATCCGCTCGACGCCGACGACATCACAAACTACGTAAAGCTGCGGCAGAAACTCGACATCCCGATCATGGCGACCGAGTATTCGCCCGGCGGCTTTCAGGCCTTCGCGCCGTGGGTGACGATGCAGGCCACCGATTTCCTGCGCGGCGATGTGGCCGTCAAGGGCGGAATCAGCGCGCTCGTCAAGATCGCGCATCTCGCCGAGGCTTTTCACATGAACCTCGAAGTGCATCACGGTGGCAACTCGCTCAACAATGTCGCGAACCTGCACGTGATCCTGGCCATACCGAACACCGAATACTTCGAAGTGCTGCTGCCCGATGCGACTCAGAAATACGGGCTCGTCGAAGATCTCAGCGTGGCGCGCGACGGCACGGTCAAACCGCCTGACGGGCCGGGGCTCGGCGCGAAAATCGATTTCGATCTCATCGAGCGCAAGAAGACCGCGGTGCTGACGTAAAAGCGCAGGGCTGGCGGGTAGTCCCCGCGGCTTCGCGGTGTAACCGTCGGCGTTTACGCGGTGGTCATCATGACCGGCGCGTGGTCGCTGGTTCCGACGTCCGCCAGCACCGCGCAGTGCGTGGCGCGCGCCGCGATCGATTTCGACGCGAGTATGTAATCCAGGCGCCAGCCGATGTTGCGCTGTCGCATGCTGCGCCATGGCGCCCACCACGTGAACAGCTCCGGGTTGTCGGGATCCAGCGCGCGGCCCACATCCACGAGGTGCTCGCCGATCAATCCCTCGAAAAGCTCGCGTTCCTCGGCGCGCTGGCCGATCACGCCGGGTTTGCGCTCGCGCGGATGCACGTCCATTTCGGTGCGGGTGATGTTGATGTCGCCACACAGGACGACCTCGCGGCCTTCTTCATGCAGTTGCTTCGCCCACGCTGCGAGCCGCGTCATGAATTCGAGCTTCGCGGGATAGCTCTTCCCGCCGTTAGGCACGTACACCGAAGCCAGCACGGTGTTGCCGAGGGACACCTGCACCATGCGGGTTTCCATATCGAAATCGGGATGGCTGAAGACGGGGTCGGCTTCGCACCATTCTTTTCAGATGTGCAAA
>JBKJKJ010000344.1:0-3265 GCA_046597455.1 Burkholderiales bacterium | reverse complement strand
GTTGAACTCATTCGTTTTCGCCGGCTCGGCCTTGATGTCATTAGCGAGCAGAATCTGAAACGCCGTGCGCTCGTCCATGTCGGCGCCAGCACCCGCCGGGTCGCCTGTGAACTGCATCTGCGTAAAGCCGGGGTATTGCTCGGCGATGTGCTGCTTGAGCAGTCCCGCGAAGTTGGTCAGGCCCATGCGCTCGGTCACCACCTCCGAATGCCATCGCCATTGTCCGCTGGGCGTGCGCTGCCCCACGATCGCGGCCGGCGTCAGCCCGAAGTCCATGCCGACCTGCAGCGGCAGCAGCTTCGAGAGTTTGAACTCGCGCGCGCCGTGCACACTGTCGCGATACTCCGGATAGACGGGCTTGCCGTCCATCACGTAACCGTACTCGGCGTCGACGTAGACCTTGATCCACTCGGCCGACTTGTCGACCATTGCCTTCAGGTAATAGCCGGGTGTCAGGTTCTTCAGGTTCTCGGCGTCCGGTGAGCGCGCGCCGGGCTGGCGGAAGAACTGAATCAACGGCTGGTCTGGTCGCAGACCGCCCTCGCGCACGAGCTGCTGGCGCAACACATCGCGCTCTTCGATGATCTCGGGCGTCGGAAAGCTCGCGGCCTTCGCGTACCAGTGGTCGGAGTCCGGCGCGTTCGTGTCCATCAGGACCTGCGGGTCGTCGCAGCCGAACAGCACGTTGCCCTGGCTGTCGCGCTCCGTGGGCGGGAAGCGCCCCACACGCCCCGTCAGCGCATCCACAATGGCCTTGGGTATCTCGCGCACCTCGTTGAGCCACACGTCCGAGAGCTCCATCGAGAGCGCCTTGCGCACGTCCTGCGGTCGATCGAGCGCGATGAACATCACCTCCCACTCGAAGCGACCGAGCGGATCGCGCAGGTGGTGCGTCGGCGGGCCGCTGTCGACCCAGTGCCCCGTATGCGCCGGCACCCACTGGTGCCAGGTCTTGATGGTGGTGGTCTTGAGCTCGGGGTACGTGTTGCGGACGATGGCCGTGCGCCGGCGGACAATCCCATCGCGCCCGGGCCGCTGCTTCTGCGCTGCGCGGATGAGCTTCATCACCGCCGCGGTCGACTTACCGCTGCCGATCGGGCCCATGATTCCGCAGATGAAGGCGTCGGACTTCAGGAATTCGTGACCGACGGGGCCCGGCGGGAAGTAGTGAACGCCGGATTGACCGCCGACGACGGCTTGCGCTTGCTTGAAGCTCGAGCGTTTACTCGCCATCTGGCGAGGCGTCGAAGTGCGTCTTTGAGCCTATGACTTGATTGCAGTGCGCGCAGCGGATGGCGCCGCCGCGCATCAGTTGAAACGTCGTGTTGCCGCACTTGCCGCAGGAGAACACAAAGGCGGCGAGCGCTTCGTTCGTGGCCTTGGTGTCGTCGTTCGAGACCTTGCCGCGCCCATCGTTAAAATCAAGAATTTCAGCCATTCAACGGCCTCGTCGTCTTCACCTGGTCCGCGCGCGCCTTACTCATCTTCACCGCGAAGAATCCGCCTGCATCCGTCACCGCGCTGAGAAACCCGGCGAACGTGTCGAAGTAACCGGAATACGTGAAGCCGCCGATCTCGATGTGCAGCACCCACGTCTTGCTGGCGTGCACGGGCGAGCGTTTGACAAAGATGTCGTCGATGATCATTTTGCCTTGGCCTTCGGTGCCGGTTTCTGCTCGATGCGCGTCACGCAGTAATACTCGCGGCGTTCCGCGATGTCGCCCTTGATCTTGCCCTCCTTGACCGCAATCGCCGTGATCGACCGATATGCCGCCGCCATGAATTCGCGAGAGACCTTGCGGCTTTTGCCCTGCGTCGGGTCGTAATGCTGCGCGAGCAACGCGGCCTGCTTCTTCGGGATCATCGGCAGGTGCTTCGCGCACATGATGTCTTCCAGCTTCGTGCGGCCGAGGCATCCGATCGCGCTGCACTGGTAGGGTTTGGTCAGGAAGATCATTGCCGCCTCACAGGTGAATGTGAATATTGAGCGCACCATTACCGCTGCCGCCGTCCTCGGTATTCATGCCGAGATGGCGCTCGAGCGACGTCAGATGCTCATGCTTGCGCTCGAGCTTGACCTTGGTGACCATCTTCCCGTCCACCTCGTAACCGGCCACCGCGCGCCGGATGTCCTCACCCATCGCGCGCAGGGTCAGTGGATTACCGTCGGCATCGAATGCGTCCGCCGGGTCGTAGAACGCCAGGCGCGCGCGCTCGGTCAGGATTCTCTCGACCGTGATACCCAGCCTGTCGGCAATCGTCTTCTCGCGCTCGGCGATGGCCGCGGCGACCAGCGGATGATTGCGCGTCACCGCACTCGTCACGTCGACGTTCTTCACCTTGTAGCCGGCGCGAATCGCCGCCTGCATGGCGTTGCGGTCGACCATGAATTCATCGACAAAGCGCGCCTGCAAGCTGCTGAGGTTTTTAGACGTCATCTATTCCACCGTGCGTTAGCGGCTTTGCGCCCCCATTCACTTAGTTGCTGGGGCGTTTGATTTCTGACGCGAGCCGCGCCTCCCAGCTTGCCGAGTTCGCGTGCCAGCTGACTCAGTAGCCGTTTTTCCCGTTGAGCGTCGTCTTCTGCGATGCTTGCCTTGGTAAGCATTTTCATATTTTGTCAGACTTGACTCCATGAAATCTGGCAATCGCGGCCAGCTGTGCAATCTCGTGCCGGCGCTCCGGACTCAGCTTCAATGCGCGGGCCTTCCCGCCCTTGCTGGAGCCCAAGCGGCCGAACATAACGCCGATCGGGTTCTTCCCGAACACGCCACCGCCAGGCTCGGGACGTCGCGGATCCTCACGATCGAGCGACTTCGCAATCTGCTGCGGCTCGCGCCAGTAGACCAGCAGATGAGGCCTAAGCGTCGCCAGGCCGTTAACGCTGGCGTCATCCTCGTATTGAAACTCGACATCACCATGGGCCTTCAGCACGCGCAGGACGACACCGCGGCGGCCGCTGGGCGCGACGATGCGGTCACCGGGTTTGAAGAGGTTTATCAAAACGGCTTCGCTTCGAACTCGATGCGGCGCGGCGGCGGCGCGATTTCGTAAGCGAAGAGCTGCCCGTCGACCACCGGCGCCGGTTCAATCGCCGAGATCCGCACCACGACGCGCGCTTCACCGTCGGGCACCATGCGCTCAGCGGTGATCCTGCGCACCCACTTATCATCCTCGATCGCAATGCCCTTCAGCGAGTCGAGCAGGACCTTGTTCGCGTTGTCGAGGTCGAGGCACATCACGGTGTCATCCCACGTCACCGGAT
>JBKJKJ010000207.1:0-10899 GCA_046597455.1 Burkholderiales bacterium | reverse complement strand
CACCGGCACTGCCTGGACATAGCGCGACGCAGTTGCGCGCACCCGGCTCGGTTATCGTCGACGCCGGCGGCACCACCGGCAAACTGCTGACGCCATCCCTGGCACGAGATCAGTGGCCCCACGACGGGGTGCATCGTGACTTCGACGAAATCGGAAGCACGCCCGTATAGGGCGCGGCGTAGACGGGCGCGTGCAAACGCTCCGCGAGTCGTTCGAGCACATCGGCGGCGCCGCTCCAGTGCACGTCTTCCGCCGCGACGACGACCGGGCGTTTCGCTGAAGACAGAAAGCGGGCGAACTCGTCCGCACTCGCGGCGTCGAGGCCGCTGAGCGCAGGTGCCTGCACGGGCGTCGGCTCGCCGGTGATCTCCTGCTCGAGCAGGTCAGGCGGGCAGATCAGCGCGACCGGTCCGAAAGGCGGCGTGAGCGCGGCGCGCAGCGCGCGGCGCACGTTGGCGGCGGCGTCGAATCGCGTATTGAGCGCGTACACCTGCTTGCATACCGTTCGAGCCATCTGCTCGACCGGTCCCCAGAGGATCGGCTGCGTGTGCACAAAGCGCCGGTCCTGCCCGCCGATGAGGACGAGGAGCGGCGTGCCCGCGATACCCGCGGTGTATAGCGTGCCCATCCCGTTGCCCAGGCCGGGGGCCACATGCAGGTTCACCACGCCGAGCGTGCGTCTCGAGCGTGCGTATCCATCCGCCATCGGCACCGCAGAGATTTCCGAGAGGGCGACCACGTATTTCAGCTTCGGATGCTGCTCGCACGCCTGGACGAGCGGGATTTCAGTTGTCCCCGGATTCCCGAAAATCGTTTCAACGCCGTTCTTTTCCAGCGACTGCAACAGATACTCGACGACTTTCATCTCGCTAAAAACCTTTCTATAAAAAGCGACGGCAGTCACGGGGCGGAGGGAGAAGCGCGAGCGCTCTCTGCAGGTGCACCGCCGACTCGCGGACGGCGGGTGGCGGCATCGATGTTAGCGGCTTTTATGCAGATCGTGTACGCCTCGGTCGTCCGCACGGCCGCCCCTCACGCGGTGCGCACGGGTGATTGAGGCATTCGGCGCTACAGGATCGTCACGGGTACGTCTGAACACATCGAGGTGCTCCAAAAGGAAGCGAACACAGCAAGCGTCGAAACGAGCGACGCCTGATTCCGGCCTCGCCGATAGTTCATTGGGCCTCTACCGGTTTTTCATCCGTGGGCGGGGCAGGCACGTATTGCTGGATTGCGATGAGCTCGTCCAGGTCGACCTGCTTGTAGCCGCGCGAGAGCAGACACAGGCGCATCAGACTGGCAAGAAACATGCTGTGCGCGGCGGGGTCATTGCGCATGTGTTCGAGCGCCGCGGTGTAGCCGCGGCTGGTGAGGGCCTCGGTGTAGCTGGCTTCTGCCGCCGGGATTTCAGTCTGACATTCGGCCGCCTCGCGCGCGAGGTCGTTTCCCGACGCCCCGGCTTTGCCTCCGGTCGTTTGCGCGCAGCCTGCCAGGAACACCATGATCACTGCCGCAAACCTGCGATTCATTGCCGCCTTTCGTTGTGATTGCGCGAGTAGGTCGTCTCGCGGCCAATATAGGCACGCGCACGCGCCGAGGCAACCTGTTCGTGCGTGCCACGCGCTGTCGCTTGTTATACTGCGCGTTCCCTGTCATAGCCTGATTACCCCCCGCCCATGAGTACAGCCGATAAGACACAGGACGATCCTCACGCCGAGCTGCGCGATGGCGTGCGCGCCTTGTGCAACCAGTTCGATAGCGCCTACTGGCAGAAAATAGACGAAGCGCGGGGTTATCCCGAAGCATTTGTCGATGCGCTGACCGAGGCCGGGTGGCTCTCGGCGCTCATTCCTGAGGAATACGGCGGGTCGGGGCTGACGCTGACCGAGGCGTCGGTGATCATGGAGGAGATCAACCGCTCGGGGGCCAACTCGGGCTCGGTGCATGGGCAGATGTACAACATGGGCACCGTGCTGCGGCATGGCTCCGAGGAACAGAAAAAGAGATACCTGCCGAAGATCGCGACGGGCGAGCTTCGGCTGCAGTCGATGGCGGTGACCGAGCCAACCGCCGGCACGGACACGACCAAGATCAAGACGACCGCGGTGCGCAAAGGCGACCGCTACGTGATCAACGGCCAGAAGGTGTGGACGTCCCGGCTGCAGCATTCCGACCTGATGATCGTGCTCGCGCGCACGACGCCGCTCGAAGAGGTGAAGAAGAAATCGGACGGCATGTCGATATTCGTGGTCGACGTGCGAGGTGCGGGAAAATCGCTCGTTGTCACACCCATACGCAACATGGTGAACCACGAGACCAACCAGCTGTTCATCGACAACCTCGAAGTGCCTGTCGAGAACCTGATCGGCGAGGAGGGCAAGGGTTTTCGCTATATTCTCGACGGCCTGAATGCCGAGCGTATCCTGATCGCCGCCGAATGCATCGGCGACGGCCACTGGTTCACCGATCGCGCGACGCGTTACGCGAACGAGCGCGTCGTGTTCGACCGTCCGATCGGCAAAAATCAGGGCATACAGTTTCCGATCGCGCGGGCCTACGTCAACGTCGAAGCGGCCGACCTGATGCGGTTCAAGGCTGCCGCGCTGTTCGATGCTCACAAGCCGTGCGGCGCCGAAGCGAACATGGCCAAGCTCCTCGGCGCCGACGCGGCGTGGGAAGCGGCGAACGCCTGCCTGCAGACTCACGGCGGGTTCGGCTTTGCCGCCGAATACGACATCGAGCGCAAGTTCCGCGAGACGCGCCTGTACCAGGTGGCGCCGATTTCGACCAATCTCATCCTGTCGTATGTCGGCGAGCACGTGCTGGGCATGCCACGGTCGTTCTGACACCCGCGAATTTCATGCTCCCTCTCGCAGGCATCACCGTCGTATCGCTCGAGCAGGCGGTTGCCGCGCCGTTTGCATCACGCCAGCTTGCCGACCTCGGCGCGCGGGTCATCAAGATCGAGCGACCCGGCGGCGGCGACTTCGCGCGCGATTACGACCAGTCCGTAAAAGGGCTGTCCGCGTATTTCGTCTGGCTCAATCGCTCGAAAGAGAGCCTCACGCTCGACGTGAAGCACGCGCAGGCCGGCGAAATTCTTGGCCGCCTGATCGGGACAGCCGATGTGTTCATCCAGAACCTGGCGCCGGGCGCGGCCAAACGCCTGGGGCTCGATGCAGGGACACTGCTCGAAAAGCATCCGCGGCTCATCGTCTGCGACATCTCGGGCTATGGCGACAGCGGTCCGTACGCGAAGAAGAAAGCGTATGACCTGCTCGTGCAGAGCGAAGCGGGCGTGCTGTCGGTCACCGGCACGGAGGAGGCGCCCAGTAAAGTCGGCATTTCGATCACCGATCTCGGAACCGGCCTGCATGCGTATGCGGCGATCCTCGCTGCGCTGTACGAGCGCGAGCGCACCGGTAAAGGCCGGCGCATCGAAGTCACGATGTTCGAAGCGATGGTGGAATGGATGAGCCACCCGCTGTATTACACCCACTTCAGCGGTCAAGCGCCCAAGCGTAGCGGTCCCGACCACGCGACCATCGTTCCGTACGGCCGCTTTCGCGCGGGCGACGGCAGGCACGTCATGTTCGGCATCCAGAACGAGCGCGAATGGGCGTCGTTCTGCGCCGGCGTGCTGCAACAGCCTGAGCTTGCGAAAGATCCGCGTTACGACAACAACTCGAAGCGTACGGCGGCACGCGCGGAAGTCGTGACGCTCATCGAAGCCGTATTCGCCGGCCTGACTGCCGAAGCTGTCGTTTCGCGCCTCGATGATGCGGGCATTGCCAACGCCAAGCTCAACGCCCCCGAAGATGTGTGGACGCACCCACAGCTTGAGGCGCGCAAACGCTGGCGTGACGTCGGATCGCCTGCGGGGCCGATCCCGGCAGTGCTGCCGCCTGCGACTTTCGACGGCGTAGAGGCCCGCATGGACCCGATTCCTGCAATCGGCCAACACACCGACGGCATACTCGGGGAGCTCGGTTACAGCGCAGATCAGATCGCCGGGCTGAGGCAGTCTGCGGGGGTTTGATGTCGGGGGGCTGCCGCATACGCGCCTAGCGCGTTGCTGAGGACGGCGGGATGCGCGCCACGGGTGCACGCACGCGCAGCATCACATAGATGCACAGGATCGCAAGGGACGCGAGCAGGTGTTTGAGCGCGTGTCCGCTGATCGCACCGGCGGTGAGCGTGGCGATAGCGCCATCGGCGCTCTCGGCGCCTTTGGCAAGCACGTAGAGCGCGAGGCCATATGCAAGAGATGCGCGATGGGTATGGCGTGCCCGAAAGCCTGCTAGCAGCACGACGATCGCCAGCAGCGGCGCCAACTGCACCGACGCATAAATCCGCAGGTCGCCGGTGGAATGCCACCACAGGATACTGAATAGCCCCGCAGCGATGGCGGCGGGCAGGATGACCCGCTCGGCGGGTGCGTCGCGATGCTCGCTCAGCAGGGCCGCGAGCAGCGCCATGAACGCAATGCTCATCGGCAGCCGGTCCCACAGCAATGTCGAGTCGGATGGCCACCCGTGGTAATACCCTGAACCGAACGCGACCAGTGCGGTGGCGGTAAAAAAAACGATCCACGACGCCCTCGCGCCGAAGGCGCGATGGCGCAGGCACAATGCGAGGCCGGCGAGACCCACCGCGAGGAACAGGAGGTTCGAAGCGACGTTGAAAAAGTTCGGAATTCCGAACATCGTCCGGGTGTCGGCGAAATCGTGATAACGGGGATCTTGCGTGATCTCCGGTATCAGCATGAAAACCGCCCATGGCCCGAGCAGTGCGGCGAGCAGCGCGGGCCCGCGCCAGTTTTTGAGCATCGTACGGTCCCGGCGATGAAGAAGGTATACGCTCCAATTTAACGCCCGCGAGCACAGGCTGTCACGAGCGCGAGGCCGGTCCAATGCCGCGCACCCGCATCGCATCGGAGCAGCGCAGGCTCGTCCGCCGGTCGACCCCATCGGTCAGGAGCATTCATGTCCAGGCTACACTTCCTCGGCCTCGCGCCGCACCGCTTCGGGCTCTCCGCGGCGCTGAGTGACGACATCGAGCTGCTCGATCATTTGCTCGGCGTCGTGCTGGCTCAGCAGAAGGAGACCGCGCTGCTTGAGATCGCGCAGCGGCTCTGCGCGGAGCCTGAGGGCGACGATCCGCGAACGCTGTTCGAGCGCATACCGGAGCTCAGGGACCCGCGTCTGGTGCAGCGGCTGCTGCGCGCCTACACGATGCTTTTTCAGCTCATGAACACCGCCGAGCAGAAGGAGATCGTGAGGGTGAATCGCGAACGGGAGATGCGGGCCGGGCACGCCGCGCGGGCCGAATCGATCGCCGAGGCGGTACAGACACTCAGTGCCGCCGGTGTTTCCGCGGCCGAGATGCAAGGCCTCATCGACCGGCTGGAAGTGTGCCCGACGCTGACAGCGCATCCGACCGAAGCGCGGCGTCGCTCGGTGCTCGACAAGCTCCAGAGCATCGCGCGCGCACTCGCGGACCGCGGCCTGCCCGCGGACGCCCCGCGCCTGGAAGGGCCGCTCAATGCGGGCGAATCGGTCGAGCACGAGATCGTCGCCGCGCTGGCTGCGCTGTGGCAGACCGACGAGCTGCGCGCCTCGCAGCTGACCGTGTCGGACGAGGCGACCAACACGCTTTATTATTTCGAGCGCTCGATTTTCGACGTGGTAGCGTGGCTGCACGATGACCTTCGAGCCGCGCTGCGCGACGCCTATCCCGGCCACACGTTCGCTATCGGGCCGTTCCTGCGTTATCGCTCCTGGGTCGGCGGCGACAGGGACGGCAATCCGAACGTCACGGCCGATATCACCTGGGAGACATTGCGCCGTCACAAGGCGCACATCCTCGGACATTACCTGGCGCGAGTCGGCGCCCTGCGCCGGGAGCTCACGCAAAGCACGCGGCTCGTCGAGGTCAGCGACGAGCTGCTGCAGTCGCTGGATGCCGATGCTCAGCGCATCCCCCTGTCCTCGGGTGAGGTGCGGCGATACCGGCTGGAGCCTTACGCACTGAAGCTCGTTTACGTAGAGGCACGGCTGCAGGCAACACTGGCTCAACTCGATGTCCTGGGGGATTTCGGCGCGTGCGGGGCCGCAACGGCGATTCGCGAGCCCGCTTACCCGCGCGCGGATGATTTTCTTCACGACCTGCAGCTCATCAAGCGCAGCCTGAACGCCAACCGCGGCGAGGTCATCGCCGACGTCGGGCCGCTCGACCGGATCGTTACGCAGGCGATGACCTTCGGTTTCCATCTCGCCACCCTGGATATCCGTCAGCACAGCGAGGCGCACGCCGCGGCCATCGGGGAAATGTTGATCGCGGCGAGGCTGCTTCCCGCCGGAACGCCGTACGAGGGTTTGAGCGAAGCCGACAAAGTGGCGCTGCTCACGCGTGAAATCGGCAATCCGCGTCCGCTGCTCGCCGACGAGTGCTCGGTTTCCGAGGATGCGCAGCGCGTCCTTCAGGTGTTCCACGTGCTGCGCCAGGCACGGCGTCACCTTTCTGCGCTCTCAGCAGACGCTTACGTCATCAGCATGACGCATGGGGTGAGCGACATACTCGAAGTTCTGCTGCTCGCTAAAGAGGCGGGGCTCCTGCGCTGGCGCCTCGAGGGTCTGGAGCCGCGCATGGAAAGCGACATCGACGTCGTGCCGCTGTTCGAAACCATCGACGATCTGCACGGCTGCGAACAGCTCATGCGCGAGCTCTTCGTCCATCCGGTTTACCGGGCGCACCTGGACGCGCGCGGCACTTTTCAGGAAATCATGCTGGGCTATTCCGACAGCAGCAAGGACGGCGGCTTTCTCGCGGCGAATCTCACGCTTTACGACAGCCAGTCGCGGCTGGCGCAGGTCTGCCGTGCTGCGGGCGTCACGGTCCGTTTTTTCCACGGACGGGGCGGCACGGTGGGGCGGGGAGGGGGGCGTGCGAACCGGGCGATCCTGTCGCAGCCGCCGGGGAGCTTCGACGGACGCATCCGCTTCACCGAGCAGGGCGAAGTGATTTCATTCCGCTACGGCGTCCCACCGCTCGGGCACCGCCATATGGAACAGATCGTGAGTGCAGCGCTCATCGCGTCGAGTTCCAAACCGCCACAGCCCGGCGTGCTTCCCGAATGGCTGACGGCGATGGCGCACATGGCGGGCTGCGCGCTCGAGGTCTACCGGGCGCTGATTCATGACGATCCCGAATTCTGGACGTTTTACGCACAGGCCACACCGATCAAGCACATCAGCCGCCTTCCGATCGCGTCGCGTCCTGCATCGCGCTCGCGTCAGATCAGCGGGCTCGAAGCCCTGCGGGCGATTCCGTGGGTTTTCGCATGGGTGCAGAGCCGCTACGTCGTCCCGGGCTGGTATGGACTGGGCAGCGCGCTCCAGACCTTTGCTGCCGACGATCCGGCAAAGGTCGAGCTCCTGAGCCGGATGTACAACGAATGGCTGTTCTTTCGCATGGTGGTCAATAATGCGCAACTCGAGTTGCTGCGCGCCGATCTTTCGACGGCTGCGTGGTATGCGGCGCGCGTGAGTCCGGCGGCGCTGGGCGCGCGCATACACCGGCAGCTTGCGCAGGAGCACACACTCGCGCGCGAGTGGATCCTGAAAATCACGCACCAGACCGACCTGCTCGAACATGCGCCGGTGGTGCGGCGAACCGTCGAGCTGCGCAATCCCGCGTTGAGACCGCTCAGCAAGATTCAGGTCGCGCTGCTCGGCGTGCTCGAGCAGTCGGGCATAGCAGGCGATGACGCCGATCCGGCGTGGCAGGAGGCGATGCTGCTCAGCATTACCGGGATCGCGGCCGCCATGCAGAGTACCGGATAGGCGTGCCTCCAGGGCGTGCGCGTCGGCGTCGATCAACCCCTCCCCGGTTGCAGGGGGGGCTCGTACCTTACCGCGATCCTGGCGCGATCGAAGAAGGCAGGCTACAGCTTGCGTTCGGCCTGTTCGCTTTTGAGCGACTGCTCGGCTTCGCGCACGCTGATCACCTCCGCCGGCGTATGCGTCAGGCGGTATACGGCAGCGGCGAGTGCGGCGCCAGCCAAAGGCGCGACGATGAAGACCCAGAGCTGAGCCATCGCCCACCCGCCGACAAAAAGGGCGGGCCCGATGCTGCGTGCGGGATTGACGGAGGTATTGTCGATCGGGATGCCAACCAGATGCACGAGGGTGAGAACGAAACCGATCGCGACGCCGGCGAATCCCACCGGCGCCCTGATGTCGGTCGCCGCGAGCACGGTATACACGAGGATGAAGGTGAGCACGATTTCGGTGAGCAGGGCGGACGTGAGGCTGTATCCGCCCGGTGAATAGTCGCCGTACCCGTTGGCGGCGAACCCCGATACCGAAGGATCGTACCCCCCCGGCGCGCCCTTGACGATGATGAGCAGAAGCGCAGCCGCAGCGATCGCGCCGAGCACCTGTGCCAGCATGTAGCCTGCGGCATATCGGGCGTCCATCTTCTTGCTGAGGATGATGCCGAGCGTCACCGCAGGATTGATGTGGCAGCCTGAAATCGGACCGATGGCATAAACCATGGCGAGCAGAGACAGGCCGAATGCCAGCGACACGCCCGCAAATCCCACTACCTCACCCGCGACAACGGCGGTGCCGCAGCTCGCGAAAACCAGCACGAAAGTCCCGACGAACTCCGCCCCGTATCGCTTCATGTCCATGTTCGCCACGCTGTTCTCCCCCGGTTGCACCTTCGGCGCTCGACTGGCGCGTGTCCCGCATAGGACTCATTCCATACGCGACACAGGCCGCTCATGTCAGCGGGGACGTTAGCAACTGGCATGCCGCGAGCATGTTCTCGACGTCCCATGCAGGGGGGGCGGCGCTAGCCGCGCGGGACCGTCGATTTCTGAACCCCGCGCAAATGGGCAGTGGCCTCCTCCTCGGCCCACAACTTTACCTGGTAGGCCATGGGGTTCCTCGGTTCGTCGTAAAATGGATGTCCAAAGGAGCTCACGATGCCCAGTGCCCAAACTGCTGCCCAAACCCGGAATATCCGATCGAGCGAAGAACCCACTCGCGAGCTTTCACAGTTTCTGGCTTCGATCCGTTACGAAGACCTGCCCGAGGCAGTCGTTGCGCGCACCGAGGAGCTTTTCCTCGACTGGCTCGCCTCCGCGCTCGCGGGGCGGGGCGTGCGGCCGATCGCGGCGATCGAGCACTTCGCATCGCTGATGGGGCCTGCCGCGGGCCCCAGTGAATTACTGACCACACGGCGCAGGAGCTCGCCTTTTTTTGCGGCGCTGGTCAATGGTGCAGCGTCTCATTTCGTGGAGCAGGACGATCTGCATAACAGCAGCGTGCTGCATCCGGGCACGGTCGTCTTTCCCGCCGTGCTCGCTGCGGCCCAGCACGCCGGCCTCTCGGGCAAGGCTTTCATTGCCGCGGCGGTCGCCGGTTACGAGTGCGGGGTACGCGTCGGCGAATTCCTCGGCCGCTCGCACTACAAGATATTCCATACGACAGGCACTGCCGGCAAGCTCGCGGCGGCAGCCGGCGTGGCGAGCGTGCTCGAGCTCGATGCCGTGCAGACGCAGCATTGCCTCGGTTCGGCGGGGACGATGGCCGCAGGTCTGTGGGAATTCCTGCGCGACGCCGCGGACTCCAAGCAGTTGCACACCGCAAAAGCCGCTGCGGACGGACTGATGGCGGCCTATATCGCGCGCGACGGTTTCACCGGTGCGCGCCAGATTCTCGAAGGCGCGCAGGGGATGGCGGCCGGCATGTCGAGCGATGCGGACGCCCGATGCCTGACCGACGGGCTTGGGACGCGCTGGGCGCTTGCCGAAACCTCCTTCAAGTTTCACTCGTCGTGCCGCCACACGCACCCCGCTGCCGACGCGCTGCTCACGCTGATGCAGGAGAACGGGCTCCATGCCGGAGACGTGGCACAGGTCACCGCCCACGTTCATCAGGGCGCGCTCGACGTGCTCGGACCCGTCACGGATCCGCAATCCATCCACCAGTCGAAGTTCTCGATGGGTTTCGTGCTGGCACTGATCGCCCTGAAAGGGCGTGCGGGGCTTCCCGATTTCACCGAGCCGGCATTGAGAGATCCGCAGGTCCGCGCATTTCACGACAAGGTGAGCATGGTGCTCGATCCCGAGATCGACCGCGCCTATCCGCGGCGCTGGATGGGGCGGGTCACGGTGAAGACCACGGACGGTCGCGAGATCGGCAAAAGAATCGGGTCACCGAAAGGCGATCCGGATAACGGCCTCACGCGCGCGGAGCTCGAAGACAAGGCGATGCGGCTCGCGCAACATGCCGGCGGGGCGACCGAGGCCGAGCTGAAGCAAGTCGTGACGCGTGTGTGGAACCTGCGCAACGAGCCGGACGTTCGCGACTTCCTGCGGCCGGCCTGATACGGATGGGCAGCCGGTCGGGTCGCATGCGCGGCTTGAATGCGGCGTGTGCGCGGCGACTTCTCGCTGCGACGCTTAGTGGAGCGTAACGTTAGAGCCGGTAGCAACTTACCGGTGAGCGACGGGCCCGCTCCCGAGCGGGCGACCGTGGCGAACGTTACTCTCGAAATGACTGATCCAGGCCACTAACAGTCCGTTGAAATTCCCGATGAATCCACCGGTGGCATTGAGTTACACCGAGAAATGCGGATCAAGGGGATTGCCGGAGAGGCCTGTTTGCGAGCTCGCGCTCTCGATTTGCCGTTTCGCGGCGTTATTTGCAGTCGCACCGCGACTGCGCACGCACTTCTCCTGTTTATCCACTGCCTGCCATCGCCTGCATCGCCAGAAGCTTGGGCAGGCGCCGCAAGTTTACCGCCAGCATGGACAGCGAGAACACGTCGCTGACTTTGGCCAGACCGCGCAGTTTCACCTGACGAATCGTCGCGCCGTGCTGCTTG
>JBKJKJ010000171.1:0-3828 GCA_046597455.1 Burkholderiales bacterium | reverse complement strand
AAGTCCTGATCCCCGCAGGCTACGTGACGCGCGTTTACGACCCGACATTCGCCCTCGGTTCCGACTGCAAACAATACATCGGCGTGGCGTCGGACGCGCCGATGTATTGTTTGCAGTCGGAACCGAGGGCGAATGTCGGGTCGTAAACGCGCGTCACGTAGCCTGCGGGGATCAGGACTTCGGTCAGACCGGCGTTCGGACCGTATTGCGATTCGTCGCGCAAGCGCCGGATGAGGCCCGGCACCTCGGGGCCGCCGATTTTCGCGGGCGGCAGCGGCGTGTGCAGCCGCACCAGCGCGTCGAGACGATTCTCCAGAATCACCATCATGTCGACCCGGCGCAGCAGCTCGCGCAGCATGATGCGCTCGTTGACGCCCTGGCGGCGGCCCTGGGGATTGCGCGGGTCGGTCACTTCTTCCCAATTCCTGAAAGCGGCACGCTGATCGTCACCCCAGAATCGCGAGCGCGCGTTCAGCGTGGGCCAGTCCGCCAGGGTTTCGGTAAAACCGCGCGCCTGCCAGTCCGCGGCACGGCGCGACAGGTACTGGCTGATGTGATACCTGAACGTGGGCGCAAGCACCTGTTGCTGCACCGTGGAGATATCCAGATTCGAAGGGGGGTCGATGCGTCCATCGGCGAGCGCGACGCAGTAATCGATCGGCTGCATCGTGCCCGTGCCGAACACCTTGTCGGGCTCGAATTCGGTCGGCGCTATCGCCGCCGCGAATTCCCTGAACACCGGCTGCCCGTCTGCATCGAGGCGGAACAGCACGTCGGGCATGAACACGGGTATCAGTCGGGCGAGCGCACGCCTGAAATCGACTGTCATGGGCTCGATGTCGGGATCGGGCGTCCAGAGGGGATCGGACGATTCCACGAGCGTCGCACCCAGCTTCACGCCGAGAATCGCCTTGATCTCCTGCGCGGCGGCGGTGGTGATCGGCTCTGCCGCTTTGATCCCGGGATTGAGCATGGACTCCCGAATGATGCCGATGCGCACGCCCTCGAGCGTCCCAGCGGCACCGGAGCTTCGCGCGTGCACCGCGTACCCCGTGCTCAACACGGACGAGCGCGGCACGGTGGTGTACGGATCGCGCGGGTCGTAGTAGCCCGCAACCGGGTCTTTCAGCGCATCGAGGACTTTGGCGCAGTCGACGAACCTGCGGGCGTGGATGCCCGCGCGGTCGCAATAGATGTCCGCGCCGATCGCGCCGCCGTCGAAACCCAGCATCGCCTTGTGCGGCAGGATGAGCGCCACGGCATTGTGATTGGACGGGCCGCGGCACGACGCGCGTGTTTCTTCGCCCAGGCTGCACATCACGAGGTTCGCACTGACCGACACCGCGGAGCCTGAGCTCGAGCCCAGGGACGCGGCACGTGTGGTGTCGTACACGTTCGAGGGGTTGCCGGCCCAGGTGCTGCGCTGATACCCGAGCACCGACGGGAGCACCCTGTTCGGCGTGTGGCGGCCCCCCGGATCGCCTGCGCGGCCGTTGTATTCGGTATTCACGGCCTTGGCGTAGATGATCGCGCCTTTGTTGCGGAGCTGTTCGACCAGCACGTGGTCGCGCGCCGGAAAATCGATGTCGTACGCGGCGTCGCCACCGCCCGTGGAGCGCATGTCTTTGGTGTCGAAGGGATCCTTGAAGGAGAAGACCACGCCGTACATCGGCATTTTCTCCAGATCCGGATTGCGCCCATGCGCGGCGTCGAGCTCGGCGGCGCGTTCCAGCGCGTCGGGCTGTTGTCGGAACTGGTCGCACACCGGGGGTGCGCCGGGGGGCAGCGCGCCTGCTGAAGGGTGGCGGTCGTAATCGCCGCGGCAGGTGACCGAACGCTCGCCGCGGATGTTGAGTGTGCCGAGCGCATTGACCTGGCCCGCGCCCGGCATGCCCACGATCATCCCGAATTGCTGCTGCACTTGCGGATCGGACGCCGTCGGCCCCATGCGGCCGAATTCGAGCGGGGGGCCCTGGTACTTGTCGAGATCGGGCAGCAGGGTGGAGGCTTTGACGGTGTGCGTCGGAAAGCGCAGCGGCGCGTGCGCGCGCACCGTGCCCGTCGCCTGCGCAATGGATTCGCCGTCTTCCGTCACGAGCGCGCTCGCCACACCATTATAGGCGCGGGCGCGATCGATATAATGCCGGACGACCGCAACGCAAGTTGTGTCGCCCGACCGGATCGCCGCGTGGAGCTGATCGATCGTCGCTTCTTCGAGACGGAAGGTTTTGTTTTGTGCTTCAGGCTGGTCGGGCATAAGGTCTCCGGTATCGAGTCACGATGCCCAAATACATCCAATAGTCATCGTGATGTCCTGCTGCTTTGGCGAGCGGCGCGTCGGCGCGCGGCGCAATCTACAGAATGCTAAGGTTTAGCCTTCGTGCGTCCCACCGGGCGGGTCGTCATGTCGACGGCTCTGGGTCGTGCGCTCTTTTTAAGCTCGGCAATTGCCGACGACAGACGCTGCTTGAACCGGGTGTCCGCAAGATTAAGTCGGCCTCGCTTCGGATGATTACCGAATTTCCGGGTTGGTGCGGCGGCGAACCACTCGCCGTCGAACGGGAGCTTGACTCGATTGCCTATATCGAACTTCGTATCGAGGCCGAGACCGGCATGTGCATCGGATTTCTCAATCTTGATTTCGCCCGGATGGCAGTTATCCACATCTTGAGAGGTGCCATAGGCCACGGTAACAAACACCTCGATCGAGCCGCTTGGCAATTCGTATTCTTCGACATCGATGACGAGCGCCGGTCGTTCTTTCGGGCCGGGTTGCGGAATCTTGTCTTGCGGAAAGCGACAGTGAACGATGTCACCTGCCTTGGGCGCAGCGTAATACTTCCGCATTTGGCATCAGATCAATGATTCTTTTCGCACCAGCTTTCCACGCGGTTTCGGCGCGTGAGAGCGAATGTCCAGGAGCTGCCTCGCAGTCAGCGGTGGATAGGTTGTCTCGTCGTCGATCGAGCCAGGTTGCGCACCCCTCAGCACTTCATCGCGCAGGCGCGCCATCGCCAAATGAATCGTCTGCGTGTCATTGAACCCCAGCGTTTTTGCCACCTCACTGAAAGTCTCGTGACTCACGGTCGTGACTGTGTCTTCCTTGAACTTGAAAAGGAGCGTCTTTCGTTTCGCCACTGCCGATTTGTTCGTCGCAGCCATATGAGGGGTCCCGGATGATTGGTGCGAAAATATATTAGAAGTATATACGGATGATATACTTTACATCAAGTATGGCCGGCCTGCCGCGGCCTGCGCCTGACTTCCGACGAAGCGCGAATCGACTTGAAACGATTGAAGAGAGAACCATGACCACCAAGACTGACGAAATAAAAGTGATGACCTCCGGCGCGTTTACCGCAGCCTATCTCGAGCTCGTCCCGAAACTGGAAAAGCTCACCCAACGCAAATTCGTCACGGCCGCGACGTCCATCGGGACCGGAGAGATGTCGATCCCGAACCGGCTGAAACGCGGCGAAGCAGTGGATGTGGTCATCGTGGCCGAGGCTGTTCTGCAAGGATTCATACAGGACGGCCTGGTGCTCGCCGACGGCTACGCGCCCGTCGCACGCTCGGCCATCGGCATGGCGGTACGCGCAGGCGCCCCGAAGCCGGACATCAGCACCCCCGAGGCGCTCAAGCGCACCCTGCTCGAGGCGAAATCGATCGGGTACTCGGCGAGCGTCAGCGGCACCTATCTCACGACCGAGCTTTATCAACGCCTCGGAATCGCCGATCAGGTGACGGCCAAGAGCCGCCTCATCGGCGGCGGCGAGCGCGTCGGTGCGGTCGTCGCGCGAGGTGAGCTGGAGATCGGCTTCCAGCAAA
>JBKJKJ010000126.1:0-3981 GCA_046597455.1 Burkholderiales bacterium | reverse complement strand
TTTTGGCTGCGTCGTCATCGTTGCCGACGCAGCCAAAAACGATCGCCGCGCCCGAGGCAGCGTCCTGCGGCGTCGCCGCCGCGTGCCCGCCGTGTTTCGCCACCCACGCCTCGGCTTTGCTCAGCGTGCGGTTGTACACCGTCACGTCGTGCCCCGCGCGGGCGAGATGTCCCGCCATGGGCGCGCCCATGACGCCCAAACCGATGAATCCGAGTTTCATTCTGAATTGTCTTCAATCGTCACGAGAAAAATGCGCACCGCGCAATTCTACTATCCTCCGCCGCGAAACCGGCTCGGCGCGGGCGCCCCGGCAATGATGCAAATCGTGCCCCGCGGCTACGCCGTGCGCGCGGCCGGCTACGTGCCGTAGCGGACCGGCGACCTGGCGAGCTTCAGCGCGGCGAGCGCGCTGTAGCACGCGAGCCACGCCGTCTTGGGGTTGTCCGGCGCAGGCACGTTTTGAACTTTAATGCTGATGTTGCCGGTCCTGCCGCGGATTTCGATGAGATGGGTGTTATGCGTGATCCCCGGGTCCGCGACAACCTTGAGTCGCGTGCGGTCGAAACCGATTCCCGCCATCGAAAGCACGGCGGCAATGTTGACGTTTGCAGGAAACAGCGGCACACCGGCCCGCGCCGTACCGTCGTATAGCGTGCACGGCTCGCTCAGGTGATCGAGGTCGAGGTTCATGCGGTCGACGTAATCGATGTTCTTCCAGGCGGCCGGCGGTTTCATCACCGTGATTGTCACTTCGTCCACGCCCGCAATGCACGCGGCCTTGAGCGCGTCCAGCCCGGCAATGCCGCCCGAGGGCACGTAAAGCAGCGCCCCCGAGCGCGCCGCTGCATTTTCGAGGTTCGCCCTCAAGGCGTCGTCGTGCATGACGCCGCCCGAGAGTACGATGACCGCGATACCGTGGTCGAGCAGGGGGCCGGCGTATTCGCGCACGGCGTCGTGCGAGGCGGCCTCGACCACAACCTCCGGCTGTCGCGCGGTGAGACCGGCAAAATCGGTCACGAAGGCAACGCCATACTCCGTGGCGAGCGCCGCGCCGCGCGAGGCCGCGCTGCGACCGGCAAGCGCCACGACTTCGACGTCATCGCCCAGATCGCCCCGACGGATGTGGTCCAGGAAAAGCCGGGCGATACTGCCGCCGCCGAGGATCGCTACGCGCACGGCTGCCAGACGCCCGGGATCGACCGATACATCAGCGCGCGCGGCCTATGATCCGGATACTGCACAGCCGTGCGTCGTCTGCTTCACCTGCTCGACCATGCCGGAAAGCTGCACGCCGTTCTTGATGGCGGTCATTTCGGCCAGGATGGCAATCGCGATCTCCGGTGGGGTCTTGCTGCCGATCTTGAGCCCGACGGGCCCGTGCAGGCGATCGATCTCGCGCTGTGACAAATCGAACTCCGCGAGCCGCTGCCGCCGCGCGTTGTTGTTCTTGCGCGAGCCGATCGCCCCGATATAGAAAGCAGGCGACTTGAGCGCTTCGAGCAGCGCCATGTCGTCGAGCTTCGGGTCGTGCGTCAACGCCACGACAGCGCTGTGTGCGTCCAGGTTCATCGCGAGCACCACGTCGTCGGGCATGTCGCGGGTCAGTTGCGCGCCGGTTACGTCCCAGGTGTCCGCGTACTCCTCGCGCGGATCGCAGACCGTCACGTGATAGTCGAGGCCTTGCGCCATCTGCGCGAGATATTTCGAAAGCTGTCCCGCACCGACGATCAGGAGCCGCCAGTGGGGCCCGTGCACGCTGAGCAGCCTCTCGCCATCGAAGGCGAGCTGATCGCTCCATTTTCCGGGCGAGATCTCGACACCGCCTGTGGCCATGTCGAGCTTGCGCAGCACGAGCTCGTGGCGCCCCACCCGCGCGAGAAGCTCGTCGAGACCGCTGTGGTCGCCGAGCGGCTCGAGTACGAGCTCGAGTGTGCCGCCGCAGGGCAGACCGAAGCGGCGCGCGTCCTCCTCACTGATTCCGTAGGTCGTCGTCACCGGTTTTTCACCGGCCAGCTCGCGGGCACGCACGCGTGCGATCATGTCGTCTTCCACGCAACCGCCCGACACCGAACCCTCGATCATGCCGTCGTCGCGTATTGCCGTCAGCGCGCCGATCGGCCGGGGCGCCGAGCCCCACGTCCTGATCACGGTGGCCAGAACAACGCGGTGTCCCGCTTCGAGCCACTCGCGCGCACTCTTGATGACCTGCAGATCGACGCTGTCCAATGATGTCTCCTTACCCGCGGCGCGGGCACGTTGCGTGCACCCCAGGCGAAAACTCATTATAGGCAGGACGACCCGATTTGCGAAACGCGCACCTGAGGGACTAGCATGAGACCCGACCGCCCTTCACCTGTGCAGGTCACCGCGCTCGCCAATGCTGCGGCCGCGGAGCCGGGCCGCAGCAAGGCGAGAGATCTGATTGCAACGCTACGATCGCACATCATGGATGCCCCTACATTCCTGAAACGGCTGGTCGGCGCGGTCGTGCCGAGCGAACGGCGCCGCGCGCACCGCCGCGCACGCCAGGCGGTCGAGCTGTGCCAGTCGCTGATTTCGGAGCGGGGCGAAGTTTCGGGCGCGGTGGTCGCGCGCGAAGCGCTGGGCGCATACAACAGTCTGCCCAAAGCTGCGTTGCCCTCGTTCTTCGACGCGATCGCGGGCGAATTCTCGCCCGATCCTGCGGAGCTCGAGCGGGCTTACACCGCGTACCACGCCGAGCCCACCCAGGACAATCTCATCCGCCTGCAGCGTTGCGTAGAGGCCCCCAGACAGGAGCTCTTCAAACGCCTCAACACCGCGCCGGGCGGCACCGCAGCGCTCGTCGCCATGCGTCGGGCCGTGCTGACGAGCCTGAAAACACATCCCGAATGGAAAGGAATCGACGCCGATCTCGAGCACCTTTTCGCGTCCTGGTTCAACCGGGGATTTCTCACGCTGGAGCGCATCGACTGGTACACGCCGGCGATCGTGCTCGAGAAGCTGATCGAGTACGAAGCGGTGCACGAAATCACCGGCTGGCACGACCTGCGCCGCCGGCTGGCAGCCGACCGGCGTTGCTTCGCGTTCTTTCACCCGGCACTCCCGCACGAGCCGCTGATTTTCATCGAAGTCGCTTTCACCCAGGGCATGAGCGCGGCGATCGAGCCTCTGCTCGCCCACGATGCCTACCCGCTCGACCCCCACAGCGCGGACACCGCGATCTTCTATTCGATCACCAACTGCCAGACCGGTTTGCGCGGCATCTCGTTCGGCAACCTCCTGATCAAACAAGTCGCACAGCGGATCGGAACGGAATTCCCGAAGATCAGGACGTTCGCGACACTCTCTCCGATTCCCGGGTTTCGATCGTGGCTGCGCACAGTCACGCCCGCCCTCAGGCAGACGGCGGAAGGCGCTGCGCGACTGGAAATACTTGACCGCCTCGAGACGCCCGACTGGCATACCAACCCGGCGCACGAAGCACCGCTGCGTAAAGCGCTGGCCCCGCTCGCGGCGCATTATCTTGCCTGCGCTAAGCAGGGTCGCGAAGCCGCCGACGCGGTCGCGCGGTTCCATCTCGGCAACGGCGCTCGCCTCGAGCGGCTCAACTGGCTCGCAGACGCGTCACCCCGGGGGCTCATGCAATCAGCCGGGATGATGGTGAATTATCTCTATCGCATCGACGAGGTCGAGAGCAACCACGAGATGTACGTGGTCGAGAATCAAGTCGCCGCCTCCCGCGAAATCCGCAGACTCGCTGCGGAGTGCCCGCTCGCCCCCCAGGCAAGCCAGGGCGCCTGAGCGCAGAGGCGCCCACACCCCGTTATACTCGGCCACTTCGAAGCAGAACCTGGATCCCGCCAGGGAGGAGCCAAAAGTGGAAATGACCGGGCAGCAAATCGTCCCGTTGCCGCAGGCGCAGACGTGGGAAGCACTCAACGACACCGCAATACTCAAGGAATGCATACCTGGCTGCGAAGTGCTCGACCAGGTCTCCGA
>JBKJKJ010000084.1:0-4660 GCA_046597455.1 Burkholderiales bacterium | reverse complement strand
CGGCACGCTGCGAGGCTTCGCCGAAACCCTGCGTCACAAATGGCTTGTGGTGCGCTGCTCATCGCTCGGTGTCCTGGTCGGCGCACTGCCCGGACTGGGTGGTTCGGTCACCAACTGGGTCGCTTACGGGCACGCCGTGCAGACGGCGAGGGACCGCTCCGCGTTCGGCAAAGGTGACATCCGCGGTGTCATCGGGCCGGAGTCGGCCAATAACGCCGACAACGGCGGTGCGCTGATGCCCACGCTCATGTTCGGCATTCCCGGATCGGGCAGCATGGCGGTGTTCCTGGGCGGCCTCATCCTGATCGGCGTCGAGCCCGGCATCGGAATGATGGAGCGCCACCTCGATCTGACTTTCATCATAATCTGGTCGCTCGCGCTCGCCAACGTCATCGGCACTGCCATATGTCTGTTTCTTGCGAGGCCGATTTCGCGACTCACGCTCGTGCCTTTTACATTGCTCGCGCCGTTCATGATCGTGATCATCTACTTCGCGGCTTACCAGGCGACGCGCGCGTGGGAGGACCTGATCACGCTCTTCGTCCTCGGTCTCGTCGGTATGTACATGAAGCGCTTCGGCTGGTCGCGGCCGGCATTGCTGATCGGTTTCGTCCTTTCGATGCGCCTGGACGCCGCGGTGTATCAGTCGATCCAGGTCTATGGCATGACGTTCCTCGAGCGCGGCGGTGTCCAGATCATGATCGCGCTCATCGCGGTGTCCGTGTTTTTCGCAGCACGCATGAAGCCGCATCGGGAACCCCTCTCGGTCGACGGGCCATTCGCGCCGGTGAACAAAACGCCGCAGGCGATTTTCCTCGGCGTCCTGGTCGCGTGCTGCCTCTACGTCATATACGATGCGTGGCCCCTTGCTTTCCTGGGAAAGGTATTTCCGGTCTCGGTCGCGCTCATTACACTGGCGCTGCTCGCGACCGCAGTCGTCTTCCAGGCCAGCAATCGACCCAATTACGTTTTGTTCGACACCGAGCGCGAGTGGAGGAGCGAAGATCGGCCCGTGCACAGTGATCTGCACTACCAGGGCTGGATACTGGGCCTGCTCGCCGCGATCGCCGCATTCGGTTTCATCCTCGGCATCTTCGTCTACGTCACGACGTTTCTCAGGGTGAAAGCAGGCGCGCAATGGCACTGGGCAGTGGTGGGCGGGTCAGGTGCTATCGGCCTCCTGACCCTGATCGGCTATTTCCTCGTGTTGGAATACCCCAAAGGTCTGCTCCAGTCCCTGACCGATTTGCCGTGGCCGATCGATTGACTGCGCTTATGTATACCGTGCCGCCGTTCGGATGGACGTGCACGGTGCCCGCGCGCTGTCGCGGCTTGACCCGGCGCGATTCACCAGGGTATCGAGGGTGAAGGCGGCTTCGGCTTCGAGCCGGTTGCCGGACATGCGCAACAGGTAAAGCCGGCTGCGTTTTTCGTCTGACACGTACAGCCATGGCTGCGTCGGGTGAAAGTCGACGTGGCGCGGGCCGAAGCCGTAACCGCCGCCGGGCGCGACGACCTGCAGCGGCGAGAGCATCCCCTCGTCGAATCCAAACGATCGCAATGCCCCCGGGTCCTCGGTTTTGCCGTGCTCGGCACTGTTGCCGCGATCAACGAGTATCGTCGTGCGCCCCGAGGGCGCCACGCGTACCGGGTGGGGAACAACGTGACGAGGTCACCGCAAAAGGTCGCGCACCAACTTCGTGCGCGCTCCGTGGCGCCCGCACCGACATCGCTCAACACTCCTTCGCAGTGCATCGCTGAATCGGGGCAGGCTGTTGAAGTTAAACGCAGTTTTGATGTGGCGCGCAAATTGCGTAAGGGCGTCGCGCGATGGAAGCCAAATCCACTTGCTGCTATTGCGGAGTGGGATGCGGCGTAGTCATCGAGACGGACGGCTCTCAGGTCGTTGGTGTTCGGGGCGACGACACGCATCCCGCCAACCACGGCCGACTGTGCACCAAGGGTGCGACGCTGCACCTGAGCACCGGTTCTGCAATGCGCGCTCTGTACCCTACGCTTCGGCACGACCGGACCACAGGCGCGCGCGCGAGAGTCACCTGGGATGAGGCGCTCGACTACACCGCCGGGCGCTTTGCCGAGATCATTCGCCGGCACGGTCCCGACGCGGTCGCGTTTTACGTCTCCGGTCAACTGCTGACCGAAGACTATTACGTTTTCAACAAGCTCGCGAAAGGCCTGATCGGCACCAACAACATCGACACCAACTCGCGCCTGTGCATGTCTTCGGCGGTCACCGGCTATAAAGCGACCCTCGGTGCCGATGCGCCGCCGGCCTGCTACGAGGACATCGATCACGCGCAGTGCCTGTTCATCGCCGGCTCCAATACCGCTTACGCGCATCCCATACTGTATCGTCGCATCGAGGCGGCGAGGCAGAAGAATCCTCACCTGAAAACCATCGTTGTCGATCCGCGACGCACGGACACGGCGCGGGAGGCGACGCTGCATCTGCCCATCCTGCCCGGCACCGACGTCGCGCTGTACAACGGCATGCTTCACGTACTCCTGTGGGAGGGGCTGTGCGATACAGCCTATATCGCGGCGCACACCGAAGGCTTCGAAGCGCTCAAAGCCACACTGCGCGACTACACGCCCAAATCGGCGGCCGAGATATGCGGCATCGATGCCGATGCGATCGTGCAGGCGGCAAAATGGTTCGGCACCTCCGCGGCGACGCTCTCCCTCTATTGTCAGGGGCTCAATCAGTCGACGAACGGCACGCAGAATAACGCCGCGCTCATCAATCTGCATCTGGCGACCGGACAGATCGGACGCCGCGGTGCCGGCCCGCTGTCCCTGACGGGGCAGCCCAACGCGATGGGGGGACGCGAGGTCGGTGGCCTGGCCAATCTGCTCTCAGCGCACCGCGATCTGACCAACCCCGCGCATCGTGCCGAGGTCGCCGCACTGTGGGGTGTGCCCGATGTGCCCGCGACACCGGGGAAGACCGCCGTCGAGCTCTTCGAGGCGCTGGCGCAGGGCGAGATCAAAGCGGTGTGGATCGTCTGCACGAATCCGGCGCAATCGATGCCCGATCTCGGGCGTGTGCACGAGGCGTTGCGCAAAGCCGAGCTCGTCGTGCTCCAGGATGCGTTCCTCAATACGGATACGGCTGCGTTTGCCGACGTGCTGCTTCCGGCCTCCACCTGGGCCGAGAAGGAGGGCACCGTGACCAATTCAGAGCGCCGCATCACACGCGTGCGCCGCGCCATACCCGCGCCGGGCGAAGCGCGTGCCGACTGGGAAATCGCGCGCGATTTCGCGCTTCGTCTCGGGACGACGATGCAACGCTCAGACGCGGCACGACTCTTCGCGTACCACACCGCGCAGGACGTTTTCGACGAGCATCGCGAGTCGACTCGCGGCCGCGACCTGGACATCACCGGCCTGTCTTACGCGCTGCTCGAAACGCAGGGCCCGCAGCAATGGCCTTTCCCCGAGGGTGCGGTGTCTGGCAAAGCGCGGCTCTATGAAGACGGGGTCTACGCCACGCCTTCGGGACGCGCCCGCTTCGTCGATACGGTCTACAAGCCAACGGCCGAAAAAACCGATGCGCGTTTCCCCTTGCATCTGAACACCGGCCGGTTGCGTGACCAGTGGCATGGCATGAGCCGCACCGGCCGCGTCGCGCGTCTCTACAACCATGTCGAAGAACCGCTGCTGTCGATGAACGCGCAGGACATGGCGCGCAGGCAGCTCAAGGACGGCGATATCGTGCGCGTCGCGAGCCGGCGGGGCGAAACGGTCCTGCCGGTGGCGGGCGCCGAGGAGATGCGGCCCGGCCAGACCTTCCTCCCCATGCACTGGGGCGGACAGTTCATGAGCTCCGGCGGCGCCAACAGCCTCACGCTGAGCGCGTTCGATCCGGTCTCGAAACAGCCAGAGCTCAAGCACGCGGCCATCCGGGTGACGAAACTGACGCTCCCGTGGGAGCTCGTGGTCATGCGCGTCGCGGGCACAGCCGCCGCCGATGCGCTCGCCCGGTTGCAGCCGGTGCTGCGGGAGTTCACCTACGCGACCACCGGGCTTTTCGGACGCGACCGTCCGGCAGTCATTCTGCGTGCGCGCCACGAGACGCCCGTTGCGAGCGAACTGATCGCCAGGATCGATGCGCTGCTCGCCTTCGACGACACCAGCAGCCTGACTTACGCCGACGCTAGCCGCGGAATTTCCAAACGCGTGATGATCGAGGACGGGGTGGTCACCGGTGTGCGGCTGATGGGCGAGACGGCCGCCCGGGACTGGCTGAAAGAGATCATGGCGCAAGGTGCGGCGGCCGAAGCCGTCAGGCCCTGGGTGCTCGCGCCCCTGGTGGCGCCGCCGGTGGGCAGCCGCAGCCGCGGCCGTATCGTCTGCAATTGTGTGGACGTTGCCGAACAGGACATTCGTGCCGAGATCGCGCGCGGCGCCGACTTCGCGGGGCTTCAGGCGAGTCTCAAGTGCGGAACGGAATGCGGATCGTGCATTCCGGAATTGAAACGCCTGGTCGAATCGACCGCGCGTGAGCAGATCGCGTGAAGCTCGTGATCCCTATTACAGGTGGAGAGCCCGGCAGCGTACTCCGGGCAGCGCAGCGTAACTTCAGGACTGGCGGAGCGTACCGAAGATGAAAAAGATGAAACTGGTGATGGTCGGCAAC